>JAKSVN010000020.1 GCA_024427125.1 Mycoplasmoidaceae bacterium
TTGAAGGAATTTTCCGTTTTTTATAGTGTCACCGTTTTGGGGTTCACTACATTTATCTCTTTTTTATATTCATTCTCTATGGTTAACTTTCATGTAAAGTCGCTTAGTTACTTCAGCCAAAACAATGTATCCTAAGATAATTCCAAGTAGTGCTAACCAGAACCAAGGGTTTAAATGACATGTTACACCAGGTTGTTGAACAAATTGTAAACCATAGTTCAAACCAGGTATAAATGGAACAATCATTAACAATACCATAGCAACACTAGTTGATAAGATAACAGCCAATGATGGGTTTGTTTGAATAAATGCTGTCTTTCTACTACGTAGAACATAGATAATAATTGTTTGACTAATTGCAGCTTCTATAAATCATCCTGCTTGGAACAATGCTTTATATTCGATTGATTTGTAACCAAAGCCAAAATATAAAACTAAGAATGTTGTAACATCAAAGATAGTACTTACTGGTCCAAGAATGACCATGAATTTAATAATCGACATGGCATTCCAATTCTTTGGTGTTTGCAAGAACCTATTATCAATTGCATCCCAAGGGATGGACAATTGTGTAAAGTCATAGAATAGGTTCATAAAAATAATTTGAATAGGAGCAAGTGGGTTAAATGGTAACCAACAAGCTGCTACCAACATTGATAACATGTTACCAAAGTTGCTACTTAATGAAATCTTTATATATTTCATAATGTTAGCAAATGTTCTTCTACCTTGTAATGCACCATTACCAAGAATTTCTAGATCCTTTTCTAGCAAGATAACATCAGCAGATTCTTTTGCAATATCTACTGCTGTATCTACAGAAATAGCAATATCTGCTGCTCTCATTGCTGGAGCATCATTAATACCATCTCCCATAAAACCAACAACATGTTTGTTTGCTTTTAATGCTCTAACAATATTTGCTTTTTGTTCAGGAGATAGTTTTGCAAAGATGGTTACATCTTTAACTTTTTCTCTAAGTTCATCAAAGTCCATCTTTTCAATATCTTCACCAAGTAGGACTTTGTTAAACCCTAATCCTAATTGTTGGCAAATGTATTTTGTTACTTTTTCATTATCACCAGTTAAAATTTTTACTTCTACACCTTTGTTAAGTAAATCTTTAACCGCTGCTTTAGCAGACATCTTAGGTGGGTCAAGTAAGGCAATGAATCCAACTAACATTAAATCTTTTTCGTCTTCATCAGAAAAAGCTTCATTCTTCAATAATGGTTCATGATTAGTTGCTACGCAAATAACTCTCATTCCATTTTCATTTAAATCAGTTATTTGTTTTTTAATCTTGTTTGTTCATTCTCTAGTCAAATCAACAACTTTACCATCTACTAGAATCTTTGAACAAACATTTAAAATTTCTTCTGATGCACCTTTAGTGATAAGAATCTTCTTATCATTATTGTCTGAAACAATGATTGACATTCTTCTTCTTTCAAAGTCAAATGGAATTTCATCAACTTTCTTATATTGTTGAACCTTTTCCATAATATGCCTTTGCATAGCACGTTCAACAATAGCTTTATCAATTAAGTTCTTTAATCCTGTTTGGTGATAAGAGTTTAAACATCCATAAAGTAAAACATCATTATCTTCTTTACCTAGAACATTTAAATGTTCTTGTAAGATAATGTGGTCTTCTGTTAATGTACCAGTTTTGTCAGTACATAATACATCCATTGCACCAAATGTTTGAATAGCATTAACATTCTTAATAATGGCTTTTTGTTTAGAAAACTTAATTGCCTCTTTAGTTAGGTTTAATGTAACAATCATTGGTAACATTTCAGGAATAATAGCAATAGCTGCTGCTAATGAGAATGACAATGATTGAATTCATGCATCAGAACTCTTATTAACTAAATATCCTCTTGTGCCTTTAATTACAAAGATAATTAAGCACATGATAGCCATAGTAATAAGGATGATTTGTCCTACCTTCTTAATACCTTTGTCAAAGCTTGTTGGTGGTCTTTTAGCTCCTACAGCTTTAGCAACCTTTCCTAAGAATGTAGCTGATCCAGTTTGCACTGCAATACCATAAGCAGATCCTGATGCAACCGTTGTTCCCATAAAACAAATATTATTACATGTTAAAGCAGATAGTACCCTATCAGGTACTAATGCAGTCTTTTCAACTGGTTCCGATTCACCAGTTAAAGCAGATTGTGTGATGAAAAGGTCTTTTGCATATAACAATCTCATATCTGCAGGAACCATATCTCCTGCGGCTAAGTGAATAATATCTCCAGGAACAATATTTTGAATTGGAATTTCTTTTTTAACTCCATTTCTTTCTACTGCTGCTGTAGTATTAATCATTTCATTTAACTTTTCACTGGCTTTGCCAGATTTAAAGTTTTGGATAAAGTTTAAAGTACCAGATAAAACTATCATTCCAATGATAATACCAAATGATACTCATTCAGATGTCTCAATAGTTTTAGATTGGAAAACAGGTAATAAAATACTTAACAAACCTACTATAAGTAGGATAGCAGTAAATGGAGTAACAAAAGCTTCAAATAAAGTTTTATATCAAGTTACTTTATTTCTATTAGCGATAGAATTGTAGCCATACTTGTCTAGTTTGGCTTCAATTTGTTCTTCTCTTAAACCATTTTCACTTGTTTCAAAGTCATTAAGTAAAGTTTTAGGTTGTTTAGTAGCTTGCTCTACCAAAAACTGACCTTGCTTTTGTGTGATATATAGTTTTCTTTTTTCTTTACGTTCTGTTCTCTTAGACATGTTATTACATGCTAAGCAAATCAAGATAGATTAAAACAATGTAAGGATAAATACATCGCCTTGATCTAACTGTGTCGATTCACTTGTCATATTTATCCTTTCCTTGTTAATATGTTTATTATACATAATAAACATATATATAAATAAAAAAGCAATGGTTAGCATTGCTTTTTTAGCCTATGTATAAGAAATATTAGTATCAGAAATATTTATTACCTTGTTGTGGGGTGCCCGAAAATGAACCGCTTGTGCCAGAAAACATATCTTCTGTTGAATATTCTGGTACAGTTATGTTTGTTAAATCCAAAACTAATGGATCAACTGCGGTTTCATTGTTCTCTTTAATATATAAATCAGAACAGTTCATAAACATAGAATGACAGCAGAATCGAGCAAGATAATTTATTTTTAATAGTGGTGCAGAAAATAACGAAACACAACGAGCAAACATCGTACGATAACAACCTTCTGTGAGATTTGTTGCTGGTAATTCTGGAGCAGTGTTTAACGCACCACAATCAGCAAACATATTATTGTAACAGTAATCTGCAAGTTTGGTAGATGGTAATTTAGGAGCGCTTATTAAACCTTGACATTCATAAAACATCGAATGATAACAATGATTTGTTAAATCGGAATAGTTAATCATGCTATTTACATTACCGGATGCCTTAATTTCGTTGTTTTCGGCTATTAAAAATTTAAAGTAGTGGGCGGCATTTAGAGAAAGGGTGTCTTTTGTATTTCTAACATACAACTTTTTTCCATCATCAATTTCTATGTTGGTCTCAGCACTTCATCTACTTCAATTTTCACCATCTTCACTTGTTTCAATGTTTGCGCCCAAATCACCACCACCTTGAATTTTATAGCTAATAGATGGGTCATCATCACCAGTTGATCCTGCTTTTTCAAAACAAAGAGGAGCATAAACATTTAATTCACAAGAATCTTCAAAACCGCCATCATTTGTTTTAACAGTAATTGTTGTTGTTCCTTCTTTATAAGAAGTAATAACACCATTATCATCAATAGTCGCTACAGTTTTATCGGATGAATCTCATGTAACAGATTTATCGGTTGCATCAGATGGTTCAATTTTATATTCTAATGTCAATTTATCATGTATGCTACACCCAACATTTTCCTTGACCATTTTAATATCTTGAACAGGAACATTTGTTGTTGGTGTTTGATTGCATCCTGCTAAATAAATGGTTGGAATGCTCAATGTGCTTACAATAAAAGGTGCTAATAACTTTACTGCCTTCATATTAGAATTATATATAAATAAGATAAAAAAAGAGGTTACCCTCTTTTCTATTTGCCAACTTTGATTGCTGTTACATTGTCTGATTGACACAAAGGGCAAACTGGTTTTTTACCTTCTGGGCAATCAAATGTAGCTTGACATGAATTGCATTTATATTGAGCCATATTTATTCCTTATTACCTTTATTAATAATTTTTTTACCTAATCTTTTACCTATGAATCATCCTATAAAGACTAATACTGGTGAAGCAAATCCAATAATGTTAATTAGAATTGAATCTTTTAAGATTGGTAATCAGAACAAGATAACCATAATAATATCTGGTGTTAAGACAAATAACACAGATAAGAATAGAATCTTTCTAGTATTCTTAACTGATTTAGGGTTGTTAAGCTTCTTAGCAACCATAATTAGTAGAATTGCACATATTAACCATATTAATGAGTTAAATAGGGTAATAGTAGACAAGATTCCGATGTAGTAATCATACTCATGTGTTTGATAGGCAACATTCATTGCAGATAAGATAAATACTGCTACAGAGATCAATGTATGAATCAATCCAGTAACACTAAATCATTTCAATAATCTGGCAAAAGGTGCCTTTGCTTTAGTTACTTGTTCCATAGTCCTATTATACCCCTAAAATACACCCTAAAAAGCACTATGTGCTTTTTGTTGTATAAACCTATAAAAAGGTATAATATAGGTGAAAGGAATTCCTTATGGGAAAAAGTATTACAGAATTAAAATTAACTCCTTCTGCTAAATTAGCAGCTGTTGTAGGTGCTGGTAAAATTACTAGACCACAAGCAGTTAAGAAGGTATGAGCTTACATTAAAGCTCACAAACTACAAGACAAGAAGAATAAAAGAAACATCAACACTGATGCTAAACTTAAACCAATCTTTGGTGGTAAAAATACAATTACTATGTTCGAAGTTGGTAAATACTTGTCAAAAGAATTAAAGTAGTTAATTTTGAACTTTCAAAAAAAGAGGGGTTAAACCCTCTTTTTTATTATTAAGCAGCTGGTGCTGCAGGTGCTGTTGCACTAGGTGCTTGTGCTGTCTTATTTGTTGGTTTATAGAATAGATATAACATCAAACAAACAAGAGATAGGATCGAGAAGATAATACATAAGATCTTCATAGCTAATGCTGCTGCAGGAGCAAAGCTAATGCATAAGAAGATAAACATCAATCCAACAAAACCTAAAGTTAAATACAATAATAATTTTTTATACATAATTTCTCCTATGTAAATATTATATAAAAAGAAAAAGGGCTAAAAGCCCTTTTTGATTTAATGGCAGGGTGGCAGGATTTGAACCAAAAATGCTTATGTCTGAGTCTTTTATATATTACTTATTTTACTAGTAAATATAATTTGCTAAATAATGAAATTAATAACATTAGCCTAATTTATACACTAAAACAAAAAACACCGGTTTTACGGTGTTGGTGGTGTCATAACAAAAGGCCTTAAGCAAAATGATACATTCTATTACGAATAGTTTGTGAAAAATACTAACAAGTTAATATTTTGTTAACTGGTTCTAAATGCAGAAACAAGGGGCAACCGCAGGATGTTTTCCAATAGGCGGTGTAACTGATGAAATTTCTAATTTATTAGACTCATTAACACTTCAGGCTCTGTTGACCCATTTCATGAGAGGTGTTGTAATTCAATACCTACATGAATTTCCTTTTAAATCACAACGGTTTAGACATGTAAAAGAATCGTCCTCACTTAAAATATGTTGATTAATATAAAAATATTCAACATTGCTACTAAAAGCATCAAGCTGTGCATAATAATCATATTGTGCTTCTTTGCCGTAATTGTGTGGTTGCCCTTCTTCACAATACAAATTTAATATATTTGCTTCATCCTTAATGTCTGAAAAATTGGTATTTTGAATACCATTTATTGAAAAAAGATTAGAAATTGTTGGTTCAAACAATTTGGTAGGCTTTGGATCTGATTTTTGTCAATTTAAGTAAGGGTCTATGCCAACAATACGTGACACTTGTTTTATGCCTTGAGACAAACCATCATTGTCACCATCTTTTATCATTTCATAAACACTTGTTCCCTCATATGCTTGTGTTGCATCATTTAAGAAATGTAATAATTCTGAAGTTCAATAATTACGGTCGCTTCCTTCCGCAAAAGGATCGCATCAATCACATTGCATAGCATTCCCATCACTATCACAAATCACATTTTTAAATTGAAACGTTAATGCTGCTTTTGTATCATCACCATTTACATTTCCTTCTTGATAAATGGTATCTTCTTGCGTATCTAAAACTATAACTTTATGGTTATTACCGTTAATTTCTACATTTCTCTCTTGACCTATAAAATCTTGCATCGTAGTAGCATTTTTCTTATCATATGGATCAGGAGTTGATAAGTCATCTAATTGGAAAGTGTCACAAAACATGCTGGTGCTTCCAGTTTCTTCCAATAAATCGCAAGCTTGAATTATGTCTGACCAACCACAAGTGTTAAAATCTGTTCTACAAGGCGCTGGTGGAACATATTTAGGAATTACGATATCTGAAACGGAACCTGTACCAGAAATTTTACTAGTCTCATCATCGTAATTAAAAGTTAAAATTCCATTGATGTCATGATCAATTTCTTCAGAAAAAACTATTTTTAATACATTAGGTCTATCATATGTTAGACCTTGAGGAGTAATGTCGGTTACTTGTTTTGTTCCATCATAAATAAACAGAAAGTTAGTAAAGGTTATTTTATCTTCAGTTGGTTGCCAATCAAGACTAATGGTTGCTTCTATGTAAGAAGACATAGAACAATTACTTACAGAAAATTCAAGTTTGGTTGGTTCAGGTTCAGGACCTGGTTTTTCTCCACATGCAGACAAACTAATCATTGGTGTAAGTGCTGTCAATGTTATAGGCAATAAAATCAGTTTTCTTTTCATATCATACATCATTATATAAAATAAAAGATGTACACACATTTTTGATTTAATGGCAGGGTGGCAGGATTTGAACCCACACAAACTAACTAGGAAAATATCATTTGCCATCAGTGTATTGAACATAGGCTGTTTCAGGAACACTTTCACATCATCCCTCACCAGCGGTTTGGGTAATTGCATCAAATGCTGCTATTGTTTTCCGATTTTGCTTGAATTGTCAATGAGTCTTATGCAATTAGAGATGATACTAATACACAACGCGGTGTTGCACCATGTTTTTGTATATAAATGGTAAATTTTAGTTAAATTCTTACCTATTTAACAACGTACAATATATGAGTTCATAATATAATGTTAATATTATGAAAAAATTTATTTTATCCGTATTGACAGCAACACCTCTTTTTGTAACCCCACTTATCAGTTTGACTTCTTGTGGTGAACAAAAAGAAAAGATTATGGTTACTATTCAAACAAATGAAGGTGGCGAAGTAAAAACATCTTCAATTCGTGTTAATCATGGTTCTATTTTTAAAGATATTAAAAAACGATTAGAAAAATGTGTTGAAGCTAAATATACATATCGATTGGAAAAGTGAGTCGATAAAGATGGTGAAGACATAAAAGAATATACAACTATAGATGAAGATTTCATTGTTAAAGCAATTTTTGAAAAAATTCCAATTGATTTAACCATTAAAAGTTCAGATGAAGGCATAGTTTTGCAACCCATTTATCAAGTCCCAATGGGAACTAAATTTAAAGATGTAAAAGCCAATTTAACTAAATGCATTAAGGCAAGAGACTTACTTCATTGGTTCTATCAATGAGTTGATGGTCAAGGTAAAGAAATCAATGATGAATTAGAAATATTAGAACCATTAACTATTACAGCAACTTTTACTGATCAAGTCATACCTATTACTATTTCAACTGATGAATATGGTTTTATTGTTGATCCAAATTATTATGCCCCTAAGGGTCTAACTTTTGGTCAAATAAAACCATACTTAAAAAATTATGTTAGACTAGCGTATCAATATAAGAAATCATTTGAATTTGATAAATGAATAAATGTTAAAACTGGGTTAGAATTAACAGATGATTTTGTGCTTGATGGTGAATCATCATTTGAATTTAAGGCAACATATAAACATCAAATTTTATCATTATCTATTAGTTCTGATGAACATGGCAGTGTTATTGAACAAACTAAACAGATTAACAAAAATTCAAAATATAGTGAAGTTAAGGATCAATTAATTGCTTGTGTTCATGCCACTGATCCTACTACATATCAATTTGATCATTTTGAGGATGAACAAGGACAACGCATCTATGATAACAGAATTTTAGATCATAATCAAATGATTAAAGCTTTCTTTTCAATAATCCCAATAACAATTGGTGATTATTCATACGCATTTGATAAAGTAACAGGCAGTGCAACAGTTATTGCCTATTTAGGTTCAAGCGAAGAAATTACCGTGCCAGATAATGTTCAAGATGCTGAAGGAAATAATTACAAAGTAACCGCAATTGGATATAGAGCTTTTTATGACAGTAATACTGCAACAAAAATCACTTTGCCTTCATCGTGTATTGAACTAGGTGAAGAAGCTTTCTTCCATTGTTCAAAATTGACATTAGTAACAATTAGCAAGGACATCAAATATTTACCAACACGTTGTTTTGAAGAATGTGAAAAACTAGTTGATGTTGCTATTTTAAATGGCGAAGAAGGCTCTGTAAGAGAAGTTGGCCATAACTGTTTTAGTGGATGCAACCAGGCCGTTTTCACATCATTACCTAAATCAATTGAAATACTTGATGATGGTGCTTTTTCTTATTGTGAAAATTTGAAATCTATTGAATTACCAAACATTGTTTCTGCTGGAAAAGGATGTTTTTGAGGATGTTATGGTTTAAAAAAGGTTCTAATACCATCATCTTGAAAGACAATTGGTGAAAATTGTTTTGAAGGATGTTGCGATTTAGCACAAGTAACAACAGTTGATGGACAAGTATCACAACTTGAATCATTGGGTGATAGCGCTTTTTATGATTGTGATGCTCTAAACAACATTGTGCTTCCTGATTCTTTACAAAGAATTGGTCGTTTATGTTTTGGCAACTGTGGTGGATTAACAAACATTACATTACCTAAGTCATTAAAGAGTATAGGTAGTTGTGCTTTCGAATCGTGTGCAAAACTTGCCGATGATTCAGGCCCTGGTGGTGAACCAGGATTTAAATATAGTGGGTCATCTTCTGCTTGAAATAAAGTAACTAAGGCAAAAGATGCTTTAGAAGCAACACTTACAAACAAAATTAAATGTTCAGATGGAAAAATTGTTGATTTTATTGCAAATACAGATATCCGCCTGTTCATACCTAAGTGTATTAATGGTGTAGTTGAACCAGGTTATGATGTTATAAAAATGCCTTCTGGTATGATGTTTGCAGAAATTAGAAAAACATTAGATCATTGCATTGAGCCCAAAACAGGTTATAAATTGATAATGTGGGTTGATGAAACTGGTAGTGACATATCTGATTCTAAATATATATCTGAAAACATGCAATGTATCCCTGTTTGCTTGAAATTAGTAGATGAAGAAATTGATAACATTAGATATGCGATTGATGAAGACACTAACCAAGCCATGATGATTTCACACGGTAGTTCCTTTTCTTATGACGAAACAATCCCAGAAACAATCACTGTTGACCAAAAGCAATATACAGTAACTGCTTTGGGGCCAAATGCTTATGAACAATTCGGCGATTCTATTAAGCATATTACTATTCCTAATACTGTCACTTGGGTTGGTGGACATTGTTTTAATGGATGTTTGGGACTAGAATCAATTATTCTATCTGAAAACATTAAAGTACTACCTGAATTTTGTTTTACTGCTTGCATAAAATTAAAAAAAATTGAAAATATTCAAAAATTAACAGTGCAAAGATTAGGATGAATGTGTTTCAGTAATTGTGATGAACTAGAGGAAATTGTACTTCCAGAATCTGTTAAATCTCTTGATAGTGAGTGTTTTAGTGGCAACCCAAATCTTAAATCTGTTATCTTACCATCAAGTCTTAGATCTATTGGCAATTTATGTTTTTGTAATTGCCCTAGTCTAACTAATACATCTGGGGATAGTGGAGTTCCTGGAATCCGATTTAATGGTTCAATTGAGCAATGAGAAGAAATGGTAAGAGGGGCAAACTGGCACGATAACAAAATAACAGACATTCTGTGTCAAGGTGAAATAATCCCAATAGATGCAACTAATTAAAAAAATACTAACTAAGTTAGTATTTTTTAAATGGCAGGGGTGAAAAGATTTAAACCCACAACACGCGGATTTGAAGTCAGCTTGGGGTAAAAAACACCGTATATAAAATGAAAAACGACTAGATGTTTCAGATTTTCTAATATTAGATGTCGTTAATCAATTTGAGTCACTATTATCATTATCTTCTAGATAAATAAAAATTGTTAAAATGATATTCAATTAGAATTATTATCAATAAATACTACTAAATGTTAGATAACAAGGATCGATTGAATCAATAAAATTTGCTGTTGTTAAATGTCCCACAATTGTATTAGAGTAAATAATATAATCAAAATCGTCTGTATTTTCAAAACTAATTTGCTTAAAATGAAAATGCTCAACCTCTACTAATTTGCCACACATTGGTCAACTGTTTTTGTCTATATCTATTGCATTGAAAATAAAATCATTTGATAAATCGACAAGCGGAGTATCACTTTCTACTGCATCACCAAATTGAAAATAAAATGAAAGACTTTGATAAGATGATATTTCATGTTTTGTCATATCAATAGTAATATTGTATCTAGTATTTGGTTTAACTTCTACTTCTTGATTTGAATGCATAGTACAAAAGTGATAAAGTCCATAGTCTCATCTTGTAGCTTGGTTTAAAGTCACATCTATTTCTTCAGGTTGAGCAACAATCTCAACATTGCATGTTGCTATTTTAGATGAATTTTTAGGTTTTACAGAGATAGTTGCTGATCCAATTGTAACTGGTGTTAGCAATCCATTATTTACAACGACTATGTCATCATCAGAAGAAAACCAATCCACTTCTTGACTTGCTCCATCAGGACCAACTTTTGCAAATAATGTCTCTGTTTCATTAATACCTAATGTTAAGCTTGTTTTGTTTAATGTAACATCATCTTGTTCAGGCGTTGGACTTTTTCTTGAATGGCATCATAATGTACCAAAAACTATTGTTCCAGCTGAACCTAATACCGCCAATGAAGAAACTATTGTTTTCAAGACAATTCACTTTCTTCGTTCATTTGATTTTTGATTTATTTTTCTATTAACATCTTTCATAATTTACCTTTCTTTCTATTTATTATATATTAGTATCCTTATACAAATAGTCAGAAACTTGACATAGAATATTAAAAAATTAGTGTTTTTAATTTGGCAAGGGTGGCAGGATTTGAACCCACAACACGCGGATTTGAAGTCCGCAGTTCTGCCGTTGAACTACACACCTATTA
>JAKSVN010000021.1 GCA_024427125.1 Mycoplasmoidaceae bacterium
AAGTGCATCACCACTAAATTATAGGGTGTTGCACTTCATATGTCACTTTGGAAAATAGGGTTAATCCCTATTTTCTTTTTTTACCACAGCAGCATCCGCAACCACATTTAGATTTCTTTGCTGTTTTCTTTGTTTTTTTACAAGCCATTTTTTCAATCTCCTTATATATTTAAATTATAGATTGACAAAAATTTATTTCTTTAGAGATTGTAAAATTTGTTCCTTTTCTAATGTATATTTAGAAAGTTTGTCACGTTCAGCTTGAACTTTTTCAGCTGGAGCTTTTGCCACAAAGTTAGCATTAGCTAATAAACCTTGAGCACGTTTAATTTCAAATTCTACGACTTCTAGTCGTTTAGCTAAATCTTCAGATTTATTTTCTTGAGCTTGAAGACAAATAATTCCATCTTCAACAACTAAAGCATTTGAGTTTTCTGGTTTAACATTAATAATGTTGTTGATCTTAATATTGAAAGCTAATAGTAAGTTATTTAGTTCTACTAAATCAAACTTGTCATTTGTTACATAATCAAAAGCTATTTCATTCTTACGACTTAATGAATGTTTAATACGATAATCTTTTAAACAATTTGTTATATTAACAAAATGTTTCATCAACATTTGATCAAATTCACATTTAATCTTTAATGGTTTTACATTTGTAAATCAAATGTACTTATGATTAATTTTATAGAACAAATAATCTGCAATTGCAGGAGCAATTGGATAAAACAATTTTAAGAATTCATCGAAGATGAACAATGCAACAGCTTTTTGTTTTGCTACTTTTTTCTTATCATTTAAATTTATTTTTATAAATTCAAGGTATTGGTTGCAGTAGTCGTTTCAGAAACAATCAATCAATGCTTTATTAGCAACAGTAAAGTCGTACTTATCATATTGACTTATTAATTGATTAATAAGTTTGTTTAGCTTATCAATCATTCAACAATCGAATTGGTTTAGATCTTTGGCAGTAAATTTAATCTTTGCACCTGAAATAAGATTGTATGAGTTTCACATTTTATTTAATACTGATCAATAATATGTGATCTTTTCTTCATTAAATCTTAAGTCTTCACCCATAGTTGCAGATGAAGTAAAGAACATCTTCATTGCATCAGAACCATATTTAGCAATTAGATCCATAGGATCTACACCATTGCCTAAAGACTTAGACATCTTTCTGCCTTGTGAGTCTCTTATTAATCCATGGATTAATACTTGATCAAATGGAAGTTTCTTACTTCAATGATCACACATTGTCATCATTCTAGCTACTCAAAAGAATAGGATATCATAAGCAGTAACTAGTAAACTAGTTGGATAGAAATCTTTGTACTTTTTATCCTCTCTTCAACTAGTACAAACTAATGGTCATAAACCAGATGAGAATCATGTGTCTAAAACATCTGGATCTTGTTCTCATTTATCCAAATCTTTAGGTGGTTTAGTAGTAACTAAGACCTTGCCAGTTTCTTTGTGATAATAAACTGGAAGACGGTGTCCTCATCATAGTTGTCTTGATATACATCAATCTTGAATATTATTTAATCAAGTCAATAGAGCATCATTGAATCTAGGTGGGACAAATTCTACACCCTTATTCTTTTCTTGCATTTCAATAATTCTCTTTGCAAGAGGTTGCATCTTAACAAACCATTGTTTTGATAAGAATGGTTCTACTACAGTATTTGTTCTTTCTGAGTAACCAATATTGTTTACAATATCTTCAACTTTAACTAAGTCGCCTTTTTCTTGTAAGGCAGCAACAAGTTTTTCTCTTGCTTCCTTAATAGTTAACATGTTATATGTTAGACCATTGAAATCAATAGCATCTTGATTCATGGTTCCGTTAGGGTTCATTACATTGTGGTACAAAGTAATGTGATGTTTCTTAGCTAGGTTGTAATCATTAAAGTCATGAGCAGGAGTACATTTCATGATTCCTGTTCCAAAACCTAATTCAACATATTCATCACCAATAATAGGTAATGGTTTACCATTAGCAGGGTTAATTGCTGTTCTTCCAATATATCTAGAGTTATGTGGATCTTTAGGATTAATT
The DNA here is from genome assembly GCA_024427125.1 of Mycoplasmoidaceae bacterium. The sequence goes on from JAKSVN010000021.1 coordinate 2,069, forward strand.
ACTAAACATACATCCCCAAACATAGTTTCAGGTCTTGTTGTTGCAACTGTTAAGAAACGATAATCGTCTTGTAGACGATATTTAAAGTAATACATCTTAGATTGTGTTTCTTTGTAAATTACTTCAATATCAGAAATAGCAGTTTGTAATTGAGTATCTCAATTAACTAACTTATAGTCTTGATAAATAAGACCTTGTTTGTAGGCATCAACAAACCATTCCATACATGCTTGATGAACATGTTCATCCATTGTAAAACATTGACTCTTTAAACTTAGTGCTAAGTTTAAACTATCTCATTGTTTAGCAATAAATTCTTTTTGTTTATTAGATCAAACTTTAAGTTTGTTTAGAAACTCTTCACGACTAAAATCAAATCTTGATTTATGTTCTGTTTCTCTTAAAAGTTTTTCATATTTAGTTTGAGTTGCAATACTAGCATGGTCCATACCAGAAACTCACAAGGTATTAAAACCTTGTAGGTGTTTATATCTAATGATTGCATCTTGTAAACTTGTATCTCAAGCATGACCTAAGTGTAGTTTGCCAGTAATGTTTGGTGGCGGCAAGATAATAGAAAAGTTAGGACGCTTAGAGTATTTATGGTACTCATAAAAATCCTTACCTTGCAATAGTTTTTTGACCTTAGCTTCAACATAGGCAGGGTCATATTTCTTATTATTTTTGCTAGCCATATAAGACTATTTTAACTTCTTGGTTAAGATATTCATTAATCTTTTTATATAAGAAATATTTAATTTCTTAAATGCGCTCACGGGTATGAGATTTTCTTGTTTGCAACCAAACATTTTAGCGATTTTGTGTTTGTTGTTATTGAAATAAGAGTTGTTAACTTTATCAACTTTGTTCAACACAATGTAAACATTGACAAAACGTTTTGAAACGTTTTTAAAAACATCAATGTCCATTTCAGTTATGTGTTGAATATCACATATTTGGAAAACACAGAAGAGATTAGATCTGTTAGAAATGTAATCAATTAACATTTGATTAATTTCATATTTTTTACTTTTGGATACTTGTGCATATCCATAACCTGGTAAATCAACAATTCGATAATCTCCAAAATCAAACACATTAATTAATTGTGTTCGTCCTGGTTGTTTAGAAGTCTTAGAAATTTTTTGGTTTGCTAGAGCATTGATTAATGTAGACTTTCCTACATTAGAACGTCCAACAAAACAAAATTCTACTACTTGATCGTCGATAGCAATTGTGTTTACACAATCTGCTGATTTAACAAATCTTGCCATGAATTATTTTTGTTGTCTCTTCATTGCTTCCATCACTTGGTTAATTTGACTTTCTGATGGAGTACGACCCATTTGTTGGTACATAGCTTTAATTTGTTCTCTAGTTACTGGTGGGTTTTCTTGAAGTTGTTTTTTAAAGTATTTTTGACCAATTGCAAATCCTATTAGGATTCCAATGATTATTCCAGCAATAAATAAACCTATTGCTAAACCTACTATTCCGCCTGTTGACATATTATTTTTTCTCCTTATCTAATCATCTATTTATTTTTCCTGCAATTTGGCCAGATGTTAAGCCAAGTCTTTTTACTACATCATCTGGTTTACCAGATAAACCGAAACTATCTGAACCAATTGCTAAATCTACATATTTATATCATGGAGTTGTTACACCATATTCAATAGATATTTTAATTTTATCATCAAAGATCATGTCACGATACTTTCTTGATTGTCTATTGAATAGTTCAAGTGAATTGATAGCTACAACTCTAGAAGGTACATTTAACTTCTTTGCAACTTGAAGTGCTATTGGTAGTTCACTACCAGAAGCATATAAAGTCACCTTGTGATTGTCATCGCTTCTAACAACATATGCACCTTTCCATGCAAGTTCATATTCTACATTTACTTGATTAAATGTTGCACGACTAGTAATTATTGTTACTGGCGTCTTTTTAGAATTAAATGCTTGTTCTAAAGCAATAAGCATATCAATTGAGCTTGTTGGTCTAAAGACCATATGATTTGGTATTAATCTTAAAGATCATAATTGTTCAATTGGTTGATGTGTTGGACCATCTTCTCCAACAGTAATTGAATCATGAGAGTAAACATTGATAGATGGAATTTGACTTATAGCAGCTAATCTTATTGCTGCTTTGTTATAGTCACTAAAACTCATGAATGTTGAACCTATGGCTTTCATTGCTCCATAAGCAACTATTCCATTATTGATTGCAGCCATAGCAAATTCTCTAACACCACAATCTAAATTTTGTCCTTCTCAATTGTGAGCTGTAATCTTATCTGATTCTTTAACTTTCATCATTGTAGATGAAGAAACATCAGCAATAGAACAGATCACATTAGGATTATTTTGTGCAATTGCTTGAAACATATTGCCACATATTTTTCTTGTTGATTCATTTTCAGGGAAAGAACTTGGATCAAATCATTTCTTATTAAATTCAAACTTACGTTTGATAATGATGTCAATAACTTTTTTATAAAGTGTTGGATTACTTCTTTCTAATCTAGATAACCTATCATTAAATTCAATAACTTTCTTTTCAGTTCTATCTGCAACATATTTTGGAATGCCACTAAGTGATGATGGAATTGTGAAATCATCATAAGCAAATTTTAATGTTTTTTTAAGTTGAACTAATTGTTCAGGTGTTAGCGGACTACCATGACATTTGTTAGTGTTGGCATTAACTGATCCATAACCAATAGTTGTTTTTGCAATAATAACTGTTGGTTTGTTTTTACATGATCTTGCTTTAGCAAATGCTGATCTTAATTGTTTAAAATTATGGCCATCTAAACAATTAACAACGTTTCAACCCATTGACTTAAAATATCTTGAAGTTTTAATTGTTGTAGAGTCAGAAACTTTACCATCAAGTTGAATTGAGTTGTAATCATAAATCATGATTAAACGGTTAAGTTTTAATCTTCCAGCAATAGCAATTGCTTCATAACTAATACCTTCTTCAAAGCATCCATCTCCAAATAAACAATATGTGTAATTGTTAATTAATTTGTTAGTTGGAGTATTAACAAGATTGGCCATCTTTTGACTAGCGATAGCTAAACCTACTGCCATAGCAATGCCTTGTCCTAAAGGACCAGATGCCACATCCACACCTCTCAAAGCTGTTGGTTCAGGGTGTCCTGGTGTTCTAGCATCAATTTGTCTAAAGTGTTTAAGGTCATTCATATTAATGCCTTTATAACCACAAAGCAACATAGTTGCATAAAGTAAACTACTACCATGACCAGCTGACAAAACAAATCTATCTCTATTGAAGAAATTACTTACAAGTGGGCTTGTATTCATTTGATTAGCAAATAATTCATACATTATTTCTGCAGCACCTAGAGCAATACCTGGGTGTCCAGATTTAGCTTTAGTGATTGCAGCTGCTGCTAACACTCTTAAAGTGTTTGCTGCTAGTTTTTGATCTATCTTTGCTTTTTTCATAATTATTTCCTCAACTGTTGTTTAATTGCTGTAACTAAATATTTTATGCTTGTTGCATTTGGTTTGGCTCATGGTAAAAGAAAATCAGCTCTATCTCTTTGTGGTTTAGAGTATAGATTGTACATTGGAACAACAGATTCATTTCATTGCTTAGTGATAGAGTGTAATGTTCTACCTCTTTCATTTTGATCACGAGTTACTCTTCTTTTAAAACATAAATCGATAGGAGTATCAACAAAGATTTTTAGTGATGCTAATTTATTAACGCGTTCATTATGCAAAGCTAAAAAACCTTCAAGAATAATAATTTCTGTTGGTTTAATTAATTGTCATTTGTCTTCTCTTTTGTGTTTCTTATAGTCATAAACAGGAATAAAAGTTTGTTTATTTTCCAATAAAGAATTTAAGCATTTTTTGAATAAAGTTCAATCAAGAGAATCGGGGTGATCAAAATTTCAGTTTCCTGATTCTTTGACTTTAACTATGTCTTTTTTATTTTCATTGTAAAAACGATCTAGACAAAGAATTTGAGCTTTATCTTTAAAACTATCTTTAATTTTGTTGGCAACCCTGGTTTTACCAGATCCAGAACAACCAGCAACAATAATTAGTTTATTTTTCATATTAAAAATTATATTTTATTTATAAAATAAATAAGTATTATTTACTAATTTTCATTTATTTGATATAATTAAAAAACGCGTAAAGGTAAGAAACAATGAGTAGAAAAGATTATTTCACAAATAAACGTGCAATGAGTGGAAACAAAAAATCACACGCCATGAATCATTCAAGACGTGTTTGAAATGTTAACTTACAAACAGTTAGAATTACATTACCTAACGGTCAAGTTAAAAAAGTAAAAGTTTCTACTAAAACATTAAAAACTCTTAATAAGAGAAAAATAAATGGTGCTAGCAAAGGCAAAAAAGCTAGCAAACCTGCTGCTAAAAAAGCAGCAACTAAGTAATTTTAATTACTTAATGGGAGTATAGCTCAGTTGGTTAGAGCACACCCCTGATAAGGGTGAGGTCGATTGTTCGAGTCAATTTACTCCCACCATATAATGGGGCCTTAGCTCAGCCTGATAGAGCACCTGATTTGCACTCAGGGGGTCGAGGGTTTGATTCCCTTAGGCTCCACCATTAAATCAAACTAGGGCACGTCCCTAGTTTTTATTTTTTCAATTTCCTGTATAATAAAGATACTTATAAATGTAAGGAGAAAATATGAAATTAACTATATCGCCTGCAGGTAGAAGTTTGAAATTTTTTGCTTCAGCTGCTGGTTCATATGCTGGTGCATTATTATTCTTAACACTATTAGAATATTTGGGATTTGTAAGACATCCTGAAGATGCTATTAAAACCATATTTAGTGTATGATATGTCGGTGCAATGTTTATTATTTGCGTTGGATTATTAATAACTTTAACAATATGTAGTATCTTTACATACATTTATGTATGTAAAGAAAAACAAAAGAAATTCTTGTTATTTGCCTTACCTGCTCATATTATTTCAGCTGCATTAATGTTTATCTCAATAATTCTTATTATGAAAAATAAAGATGGTAGAAATGTTGCTTGCATTATGAACCTTATTGCCGGAATTGTAGCTATATATCTAACTGTGGTTTCTATTGTCTTCAAACATGTTGCTTACGGAAAAGCAAGAAAAGCTGAAAAACAAAACTAGGGCTAACCTAGTTTTTTATTTGCTTATGTATAAGCAAATAAATTTAATATAATATTATTATGTTAGAAAATAAGACAGATTCACAAACTGTTGTTCCAACAAAATATCATAAAGTTTATAACATAATGTCTTGGACATTTATAGGTGTAACAATTTTTATTATTTGTATGCTTGCTATTATTGCAGGTATAGCAATCTATTTATGGGCTGCAAACAAAATAACTCAATATAGAGATCCTAAAGTTTATGCATTATATGCAACTGCATTTACATTTATTATAATGGATATCTGTTTTATGGTAATTTGGTTTGGTTTAATCATAGCTGGTATGGTTATAGGAAATAGACACAGAAACTTAACAACTAATAAACGTTTGTTCAATATTGCTAATATAACTTTATTAAGTGTATTTATTGTCCTTAGTATCGTTGTTGTCATCCTTGGGGCATTATGATTAGGTGGTTACCATTATAACATTCATACTAGATCAGGATTAGTTATAGGGATTGCTGTTCTTGAGATAATTAAAGGTTTGTTTATGATTGGTGCTCTTGTTGTATCATTTAGAATTGCAATAAGAAACGCAAAGATAGAAGCTAATGATGTTTCAGTAGGGGTGCAAAATGAAACTAGGTAAATTATTATTAACATCTTCAGTTATTGCTATGCCAATAGCCATTATTACTCCAATGATGGTTTCTTGTGCTGACAACGGTCCATTAGTTGCCCATATTGAGGATAACTATATCTTTAGTGATCAAAACGAAATAAATG
>JAKSVN010000022.1 GCA_024427125.1 Mycoplasmoidaceae bacterium
TAAATGATAAGAACGAAGGCGAAACAGCTTTAAGTTTTAAATGAGATATTCGTACAAAGGATGGGTCAATAGACCTAAGTCATTGTGCTTATGAACCATTCTTGCGTGGTGCAAAATTCCATAATGACGATGATTATGATTATTACTATGTATCAGAACAAGATTTAGCTGATACTGGTTTAATGTTCTCAACAGATGGCGAACACTTTACAAGATTAGATGCTCTTAATAGAAGCTCTTCTAACACAAGACCTCTAGAAAAAGAAGAGCTTTTAGACAATATTCCTCTAGAAAATAGACATTTCATTGATGGATGTAATATCACAGCTACTGCTAAAGTAAAACATGATGACCCAACTCATACTGTTAAGCTTACATTACACTACACATACTCAAATGTGGAAATTGATCCAAACAAAACTAATGGACAAGTAAAAGTTGATGTTGATATTGATTCTACTGAAACATCTAATTTCCCATTCTCTGCTGATGGAATGACTGAAGTTTTATGTCAATTCAATAAAGCTAAATGATTCCACAAATCTTACAGAGATAATGTTTTCCAACAAGATTTAGATGCAATGCACACTGAAAAAGTATTGCAAGACGTAGCTATGGGCCTAACAGCTACATTTGACTCAATTATTATTGCTACTTCTTTGATGCCTGTAAAAACTCAAGGTCAAAGAACAATTAACATTGCTTACATAATTACTTCAGGTATCGATTTAGTAGTTCAAATTGCTTCATACTCACTTTTCCGTCACTTTAAATGAGACGTAGTAAATGATTATGCTAAGAGAGTTGATGATTTTAAAGAAACAAAAGAATATAAGGATTTGAACGCTCTTTTAGATAAAGACCAAAAGACATATGGTTTAATCGACTCAAAAGAAGATGGTGGTACTAACGGTGATTTATTTGACAAAATGTATCAACTAGGTGATCCTAATCATGATATTAAACCTTGAAAAGACATGCCAGATTCAGACATTGAATATTTAATGAATAACTATTCTCCTTGACATGAATCAGCTGTTATTCACAATTATAGAGAAGCGGCTAGTGAATATGGTCTAGATGTTAATGCATACCATGAAAAATTAAAAGGTTGAGATAAGGGTGGCAAATGAGACATTATGACTACTGCATTTACACATGCTAGTTTGTCTATCTTGGCTATCCAATTAGTTCTAGGTTGCTTTGATCCAGCAATTGCTGCAGCAAATGCTGCTAAGAAATCTACTCAAGAAGGTATACAAGAAGCTAAGAAAACTTCTCTAAACTTATACCAAAGAACAGTACAAATGTTTAAGTCATTGTACCAAGGTACAAAGAACTTCTTTAAATCAATAAAGAACTGATACCAAGCTAGACAATTCAACAAACTGCTTGAGGTTGGGTCTGAAGAAGATATTTTCAAATACATTGGAACTAACGTTTCAAAGGTAGTTAGAGGTAGCGCTGACCCTAATGCGCCTGTAGCCACTCCATTGTTTACAATGGAATTTGAAGATGGTACAGTTGTTGGTAGATTTGCTAATGGTAGAGCTTTCTTAGATGAAGTAGAAAACGTTATGCCTTGTGTTAATCAATGTCGTAATTATGCTAATTTAACTAGAGAACAACAAATATTATTAGGTAAAGAAGACAAAATTATTACTTTGTATGAAAATTGTCGTAAAGCAGGTGTGTTCCTTTCACAAGTGCTTGACAATCCTGCCCAAGAGTTCCAAACTTTTGAAGAATTAAAATCTTACTTTGCGTCACGAATCGATGATTGGATAAGTTTTTCGGGTTTGGGAATGAATAAAAATGATCCTTATTTTCTAGAACATATGAATTTTGTTCTATATGATCCGGATGATATGGCCAGCTCCCTATTTAATTGTTTACATTGAGCAATAAGAACCTTAGCGGGTCCAGCTTCTCTAAGAGAAGATGCTGACTGAGCAATTTACTTCTGAAGAAGTGCACTTAAATAATTACTAAATAAAAATGTTCATCATAGAACATTTTTTATTCACCTATTCCTGTCGTGTAGTTGTATCTACATAGACTCATATTCCTATATTTAATTTTTTTAATATAAAAATATATAATAACTAAATAAGGGAATTAGACAATATGAAAAATAAAAAAATACTAACAGGAACTCTAGTAGGATTGGCTGGGCTCTCTGCTGTAGCTGCTCCATTAATCACTGTGGCTTCATGTGGACAAAAAAATATTAATTTAGAAAAATATGATGAAATCTATGGTGTTGATAAGTTTGTTTACAACACCCTAGAATTAGATTTCAAAAACAAAATTAATGATGCAATTCAAAAGGATGAAACACTTTCCCAATCAGAAAAAGAACACGCAAAAACTAGAACTCTGAAAGCTGCTGACATTTTCCGTCAACAACTAACCAAGTTAGTTGGTGATGCTAATAGTAAAGATGTTGCATATACAACTGTTACTAACTCAATGATTGATTATGCAGAAAACGAATGAGGTGTTAAGCTTAATAGAAACACTAAGGCAACTATGTCAGACATTGACAAGTTATACAATGGTCTTTACGATTCTTGAAAAGCTAACATGAAAAATAGCGGTATGAGTCCATCTCAAATTAACGCTATTTTGGAAGATGCAAACAACAACTTTATTGAAACTAAGAAAACATTAACAACAAAATATACTGACGCTCTTGCTGCTTTAATTAAAGCAAAACGTTTAATGGCTGTCGTGTTTGCTGATGTTAACAAAGACATTGGTTTATTAGCTGCAACTATTCGTCTTCAAGATTTCTTAGAAAATTATGTAGTTGCATACAATGAAAGTGGAACAGACAACAAATTAGATCTACTACAAAAGGAAAAAGATTTCATAAAAGGTGCTGATTTAACAAATTACATGGGAAGAATCTTCACTATTAAAAATGCACACACTGGTGAAACTGTTCAATTCACAAATGATTTAATCCCAGGTTACAAACTTACACCAACTCTAGATAAAATTGAATCTAACCTTAAGACAAATCAACACTCAATTGCAATTGATTGATCTTGTGTTAAGGCAACATATACAGGTGAAACTGCTAAACAAACAACAGCTCACTTATTTAAACCTAATTCATCAACAATATTAAATGATATTAGAGATGGCAAAACAGCAACTGAAATCTTTAATGCTGAAAACAAAATGACGATGTCTTATGCCATTCCTAAGACAGATGCTGCTGTACAAGCAGACTTGGAAGCAACATTCCCTAGTCAACAAAATTTAAATGATAAGAACGAAGGCGAAATAGCTTTAAGTTTTAAGTGAGATATTCGTACTGATAAAGAAACAGGAAAAGAAGATAGAAGTCATTGTGCTTATGAACCATTCTTACGTGGTGCAAAATATGCTCATAGTAGCACAGCTGATTATGATAAATATTTTGTATCACAAAACGATTTAGCTGATACAGGTTTAATGTTTTCAACAGATGATGGTCAAACTTGGACAAGACTAGATGCTTTAACAAGATCTGAAAACAATAGAAGAGCATTAGAAGAAAATGAACTTTCTTCCAATCTTTCTTTAGAAAGCAGGCAATTTGTTGATGGTTGTACAATTAATGCAGATGTTCTTTTAGAAAAATCTGCTAGTCTAAATTCGCCAAATGATGCACACTTTGCTAAGGTTACATTGCGTTATTCATATGAAAATGCTCCCGATCAAGTGGTAGAAGTTCCTATTGATCCTACAGAAACATCAGGATTCCCTATTAGCAGAGATGCTTTTGTGCAAATTGAAAACCAATACAACAAAGCAAGATTGTATTATGAGTCTTTTGAAAACAATACTTTCCAACAAGACTTAGATGCAATGCATAGTCAAAAAGTAATGCAAGATGTGGTTATGGGATTAACTGCGACTTTTGACTCAATCTTTATTGCAACATCTTTGATGCCAACTACAAACCCTAAACAAAAGGCATGTAATATTGCTTATGTTATTACTTCAACCATTGACTTAGCATTACAAATTGCGTCTTATTCTGTTTTCCGTGTATACAAATGAAATGTTGTTAAAGATTATGCTGAAAAGGCAGAAGATTTTAAAAAGTCTCAAACACATATAGATATGAGAAACATCTTACAACAAGATAAGAATGATTTTGGTTTGATTGATTCAGCAAATGATGGAGCAACAAATGGTGGAATATATGATGACATGTATGAAAATGGTGATCCTGAGAAACACATAGGTCCTTGAAAAGAAATGAGTGGTCGTGATTTTCTACGTCTACAAAATCATTATTCTTCTCAACATGAAGCTGCTTTCATTCATACTTACAAAAAGGCTGCTGATGATGCAGGTCTTAACATTGATGAATATCATAATAAATTGAATGGTTGAGATGAAGGTGGTAAGTGAGATATGATGACTACTGCATTTACTCATGGAAGTTTGACTATTTTAGGCATACAAATGATTTTAGGATTCTTTGATCCAGCCCTTACTGCAGCTACTCTTACTAGGGCACAAGCAGAGGCGGGTGTACGTACTGCTCAATATGCTTCTAAAAACTTATATACAAGAATGGTTGACATGTTTAAATCATTATATGTGGGGGCAAAAGATTTCTTTATTACTATTAAGACTAAAATTCAAGAAGGACGTTTGTTACGTTTGCTTGAATCAAAACCGGAAAAAGCATTAGAGTATATTAAAGAACATGTATCGCTTTTTGTAAGAGGAACTCGAGAAGCAACTGGCAATTATAGACCTTTATTCAATGTAAAATTCGCTAAAGGAGGCATAAGAGGTCAGTTCGCTAATGGTACTGATTTCTTAAATGCATTGGCAAAGGAATTTCAAGCTATGCCAACTGATGAAGTCTTTCGTTCTATTTCTTCTTCTTCATTAACTAATATGGCTGCAAGAAAGAAAATGGAAGCATTCTATAAAGAATTGTTAAAAACAGATGTGTATGGCCATTGAATGAAGAATTTTGACCAACTGTATAGTTACGATGATATGATACGTCAAATGGCAAATGCAATCGATAACGATATTCGATCATACAGAGGAATTTTAGACCCTTCATTAGCTCCAAAGGATGGCTACCCTGAAGAGATTGTTAAAAAGGCAATTGAAAATGCTAATAATTTATTAAATAGAACATGATTTGATGAAGGCAACTCGATTTATAGTGCACTTTTAAAGAGTTTAAATGGTTTAGTTGTAGATACTAACAATTTAGCAAAACCTGGTTGAGCAATTTACTTTTTTAGACAAGTGAAAGTTTAAAAAGTTATTTCAACAGAAAAAATAAGCCAAGATAATTTGATAAATAAAAAATGTTCATTAGGAACATTTTTTTATTTGCCATATTCCTGTCGTTGTGATATCAAACAGATAAACAGAGTTATTATTTTCTAATTATTTGTAAGTTTATTGTAAAATATATAATACTATTTTATAAGGGATTTAAATCTATGAAAAATAAAAAATTACTTACTGGAAGTCTGGTAGGATTAGCTAGCATTTCTGCTGTAGCTACTCCATTAATCACTATGGTTTCATGCGGAAACAAAGCCGTTGATTTGGAGAAGTATGATGAAATCTATGGTGTTGATAAATTTGTTTACAACACCCTAGAATTAGATTTCAAAAACAAAATTAATGATGCGATTGAAAAGGACGAAAAACTTTCAGAAACTGAAAAAGAGCGTGCAAAGGCAAGAACTATTCAAGCTGCTGAAATTTTCCGTCAACAATTAAATAAATTAGTTAAGGATGTTAATAGTAAAGATGTTGCATATACAACTGTTACTAACTCAATGATTGATTATGCAGAAAAC
>JAKSVN010000023.1 GCA_024427125.1 Mycoplasmoidaceae bacterium
TTAAGCATAAGCATGTACGCAAACATACCAGTCCAATAAGGCCAGTTTGCTCCATTATGATACCAATAAGGGAGCGATGATTTTGAAAGGATATCTGTATATCGTTTGTAATTTGGATAAACAGTTAAAACACCAAAATCTTCTAGTTCTGCGTGGTTTTTTGCATATAATTTGTTTTCGAGATTATCGATAAATCTTTCTTTTTTATCGGTTGGAACAATTTCAAAAAGAACAGCCAATATTGTATCAATGCTTAAATTTGCTTCAGTATAATCTCCATCAATATAGTTTACATAGTAACCAAGATCTTCACTCCATAAAATGTTATTGATAGCGTCTTTAACAACTTCGGCTTCTTTTAAATAAACGTTATCCCCACCCAAAATAGAACCTAAACACATAAGGGCACGACAATACAAGCATTCATCATATGTAACATAGCCATCTCTATTAACAGCATCTGCCCAATCTAGTCTATTTAATGGTCCTCGCTTATAGATTAAGTGAGTGTCATCCGCAAAAGTCATCATACGATTTACAACTTTTTGACATAATTCAAGAATTGTAAATTTACCATTTATGACCTCGTTTAAAACACTATTATCGCCAGAATGATTGATATAATCAAACACCTCCATAACAAAGAAGAATGGGCTATCGTAATGACCACCCCAGAACGATGTGTAATCAGCTTTTACTGCAGATGGGCATTCACCATCATCTTTAATTCCTTTTGCAAGTGTGATGATTTGATTTTTAACAATGTCTTTGTGTTCTTTGTGGAGACAAAGAATAGTCCAATATGAATCACGATAATAAGTTCTAAAAGGAGAAACATAATTTACCCCTGCTGTTAAAGCTGAGAAATTAGGAATCTCTTTATAGTTTTCAAGGGCAGTAAACATTGATGAACAATAAAGAGCTTTTCTTTCTTCGGTGTTAGCAATTTCAGGCATAACCATATCATCAATTTCGTTAGTTAATTGCTTTTCAATAGAGTTAACTCTTTTAACAATCTTTTTTGGATCATCAGTAAATGAAATAGCAATCTTAATATCGTCTTTGCTTCCGTTAGCCTTAATAACGTAAGAATAATTAGGCGCTAAATATTCATTAGGATAATTGGATACAAGTTTTGGAACATCCACAAATGCTGTGTAGTCGTTGACTAAAACAATTTCTTTTTTTGTTTTAAAAGTCGTTTTAATTCTATTTAAAATGAATGACTCATAACCAAATTGGGAAATAACAATTTTTCCATCTTCTAATTCATAAATAATCTTTTGGATACGACCACAATTTATTACTTTCTTTTTAGTGAAAATTGAAAGTGGTTCGCCATCAATAAAAATATTTAAATATGATTGAGCGTTGATGTTGTATCTTGGATTGTTCGCATAGTGAAAAGACTTAAAACCACCTCTTCCATCAAATTGTGTAAAAAATTTGGTTGTACCAATATCAAACAACACTTGTTCATACCCTTGAGCAGAAACGATGATACGTTTATTCTTGAACTTTGTTTTCATCTGATTTGTCCTCCACTATTTGTTGGTTGTATAAACCAATTAGATAATAACTAGGATAATTTAATTTATTAATCTTTTCATCAAAAACCGAATAATAATACGAATACACCACCATTAATAACCATGGTAGCAAGAAAATAAAGAAAGCTACATTAATAAACTCATTAATCATAGGAGTAATTATAAGTAGCATTGCTAACAAGTTGCTAACAACTGGAATCAAGATTAATCCAAGCACTAATAGTATTGATTTAATATTTGTAATAGTAAGGAATTGAACACTATTTTTAATTGTTAATCCAATACCGGCATTATATACACTTTTATAATAATAAATATTAACTAAAAATGGTGTGATAAAAAGAAGGAATATAGCCCCATAAACAAAGAACCATAAAGATGGACCAACCATCTTAAGAAGTAAAGCTAATAAGGCAGTAAAAACACCAATAACAAATGAAGTTAATATAAAACTTTTCCAATTGTTTTTGATTCCTTTAATAAAATCATATTTAAAGAATACGGGTTTCCCAAATAATAGATTTTTAAAGATGCCAAACGCTCCAGCAAGTCCAATGGCAAAAACCATAAAAAATGGAATACCTATCGCAGTAAATATAAGTGTGTTTGTGAAATAGAAATTAAAAAATTCAGGTTCTGTAAGTTCTGCTGCTTCATAAAGATTATAGGCATTACTGATGTTAAAATCGCAAAGAAGCCATGAGATTAAAAGAGGTAATGCAAATGCAAAAAGAACTAATCCTATAAGCAAAAACAAGGGCCTTCTTGTTTTAAAAATGAACTTTAATTGTTGCCTTCTATTGTGTGGAAGACATGCTTCATCAAAGTCTTTTGGAGCGTAAACTGCTTTCTTAGTCTTTTTCATAGTTTATTAAATGTCTTTCCAAAATTTCTTTAGTTGTGTTTTCTTTAACATCATCAAATATAACTGTTTGATTAGTTATAATCTTAAAATAATCCCCAAAAGATAATGCTTCATCTACATTATGTGTAACATAAAGAACAAACGTATCATTTTCTTTTGCGTAATCACTTATTACATTTTGAATATTCTTCGCTATTTGAGGATCAATATTAGAAAAAGCCTCGTCCAGTATCAAAATTTTTGGATTGGTTATTAAAGCTTTTGCAACACATACCTTTTGAACTTGCCCAATTGAAAGTTGAGAAGGTATGCAGTTAATTAAAAAAGGAATTTCAAAAAGTTCTAGTACCTTATAGATACGTTTTGTAATTTCTTCTGGAGATAGTTTTTGATTTTTTAAAGGAAAGGCTAAGTTATCAAAAATGGTTTTCTTTGGATATAAATATAAAGATTGTTGAACGTATGAAATTGCTCTTTCCTTTATTGATAATTCATTAGCGTTAACTCCATCAATAGTTATTGTTCCATCATAAGGAAGAATTCCTGTTAAACAATTAAAAAGAGTCGTTTTTCCGCAACCATTTTCACCAAAGATAATAGTTACACCACCAGAATTAAAATTTATCGACAGACCATCAAGCCCGTCGATAAATTCATTCTTTTTAATGATGTAAGTTACTTTAATATTTTCGCAACTTATTGTTTTCATTATTTTTCTTTTTTCTTAATTGATACTAAGACAACACCAACAAGTGCAAGTGAAGATAAGACAGCACTTGTAGCAATAACACTACCCTTACATCCTTTAGTTGGAGCAGGTGCAACATAATCAGGATCTTTTTCTCCACAACGTGTGCACTTTCCTTCACTAAATTCGTGACCTAATGCTTCACCCATTTCTTCTGAACTAGCTGCAGTTGATTGTTTTGTAAATAATTCAGTCTTAAATGTTGCTTCATAGTGACCTTTTTCTGGATCAACACATGTTGCATCACTATCTTTTACATATACACCAGTAACTGTTTCAGTAATAACTGCGCCACATTTTGTACAAGTAGTCTTGGCTGTACACTTATTACCATTCCAAGCGTATGTTGGAGTTGAATATTCATGACCAAGAGGTTGACCTTTCTCGATAGAACTTGCTGCAGTTGATTGTTTAGTGAAATGAGAATTTTCAAAAGTAGCTTCATAGTGACCTTTCTCTGGATCAACACATGTTGCATCACTATCTTTTACGTATACGCCAGTAACTGTTTCAGTGATTTCATCATCATCACGGACACATACTACTTTTGCAGTACATTGTTCACCATTCCATACATATGTTGGTTCACCATATTCATGGCCTAAAGCAGAATTTTCAACTGTGAATGTTGTTGTTCCGGCTTTGCCACAAACACATGAGTAATAATAAACAGCGTCATCTAAACAAGATGTTCCTGATACTAGGTATTTATCATCTTGAACCTTTTGATTGAATGTATGTGCTTCTTTTTGTTCTTCGCCACATTCACATGTTTTCCAGTGATGAGTATCATCGCTTTGATAATCTCCTGTAAATAAGTGTTCATCAAAGACTGCTGTTAATTCAATGTCTTCACTAATCTTTGAAGTAAAGTCAAACAATGTTCCATCACTTGTTGCCCATCCACTAAAATGATATCCATCTTTTGTTGGTGCAACTGGTTGTTGAACTAAACCAGATGTGAATTGGCTATCATAAACCTCTCCATCAACTTTGAAGGTAACTTGTTTTGAATAATCATCAATAATACCAAAAGATTTAATTGATGTTGGAGCGTATGCAGCACCCCAGTTAAAGTTAATACCTTGAATTGTGGCAGCGGCTGCAGCATCGCTAACAGCAGTAAGAGAATCAAACATCGCCTCAAAGCGATACCACTCATTACCTAAATTACGCAATTTGCCAAAAGAAGGTTTACCAGCATTAACAAAATAAGTCATTGAAGTAATGCTTGTTCTATTGAGAGTATTGTCGTTTGATGAACCCATTAAGTTTGCATAAATTTGGCAAGTTCCTGATTGTTTGAATTCAAAGAAGAACCCTTTACCAGATGCTTTCCAGTTTGAATATGTGAACCAACGTCTATTGTAATCGTTATTACCGTTATAGTTATTAGCCCAAATATTTTTGTGAGAGTTATCAATCTTGAGTTCACGTTCTACAAAATCAATTGTCTTCATATTGCGAACAAAAACATCAGGATAGTATGTTTGTTCATTAGCTCCTGTAGCCCAGGCAAAATAAAGTTCATCAACTGTTTCGTGGCCAGTTCCAGTCATTAAGTGGCCCATTTCAGCAAACATTGTTTCAAAGCGATACCAACCATCACCTAGAGAGATGATTTCGCCAAAGTCACCTGTTTGAATTGTTGTTCCGCTTTTTCTAACTAAATACGATTTAGAGTTACCGGAAGTAATATTTGTTCCATGAGATCTTAAATATGCAACTACTTGTTGAGTGTTATTTTCATCTTTGAATTTAAATTCAAATGAGAAACCTTTATTTGAGTAAAACCAATCATCAACTGAAACAAAGTCACCATTAACTGCTTGCCAGCGGTTAAAGTCATTACCATATTTGTCTTTCATCGTTTCAAAAGACATATCTTTTTCTTCAGCTTCTTCTGCTTTAACTG
>JAKSVN010000024.1 GCA_024427125.1 Mycoplasmoidaceae bacterium
TTGAAGATTTAACAGATGTTGTTGCTAGAATGAATGCTGAACAAGCTAAAACTGAAGATGTAAGACCTGATTCAGATTTATCTTTAGCTGAATTGTTTGTTAAGTATTGTACGCTTAAATCTAAAGTAACAGTTATTGATCAATATGGTTCTGATCATAAAGTTAGTCACCAATTCTTTTATAAATACGGTAATTCTCAATATGGTGATGAATCAGTTCTATACGAAGAACAACCAAGAAGATCTGATGGTTTTAAAATTTCTAAAAAATTCTTCACAATAGCTAATGAAAAGTTTTGTGAAACATACTATATGTTTAAAGCATATCAAGATAATGATTTTGTTGATATTAAGAAAAACTGTAATAGTTTAACAGCAAGTTTTGCATCTACATCAATTGGTACAGCCATTCAAATTGGTGTTAATGTTCTTCACTTGATTTTTGGTGGTTTTACTGCAAAAGTTATAGCAGGTTATGTTATTGCGCTTTTATCTGCTAATGCTGTAGTCCTTGGTATCGAATGACCTTACTATATAAAATATTTAGTAACACCAATTGACGATTACATTGAAAGAGTTAAAAAGTTAAGACGCTATGATTGCTTTAAAGCAATGGAAAAACGTTTATCTGATGATCGAAAATACTTCTGTCTTCCTAAAACTACAGGTATAAAAATAACTTTATTTAACATAACTTTATATTCTAATCAAAGAACTTATTTCCCTCAACAAGAATATAACGATAAGATGGACGAGTTCCGTACTGCTTCATTTGTTGAGCATAGTAGACCTTTATTCCAATACTATTCAACAGTAATGAGTCAACAAGAGTTTACTGAATTTAGACAAGCAGCCATAAAAGAAAAAGTAGATCCAAAAAAATTCAAAGAACAATTTGGATCATGAATGTATACAGGCTACCACTACCTTGCATGTTATGGATATTGTGGAGTTAGATGAGCAATTAATAAATTAATCATGCCAAAAGAGAAAACAATTTGGTTATTATGGTTACTTGAATTTGCTGCACAAGTTTATATTGGTCAAAAAATAACTGAAGCACTTGAACAAAGTGTATTTAAATATGAATACAACGGAGACTAGGAGTTTAATATGATTAAAATAGCAAAAATATTGTCATTATCTTTATTAACAACATTTTCTGCTGGAACAGCAACAGTTGTTCCAACTTTGTGTTTATCCACAGATAGTCCAGCCCAACCCATTTTCCATGAAACTAGACCCATCGATGTAAAATTGTTAAACATAGAAAACGGCGTTTTGCACGGTTTTAAAGATGATGTATTAGATTCTCAATTAGAACAATTTAATACATTGCAAATTCCTAGCAATGTTACAGCAATTGACCCATATGCATTCGCTTATCGTTTTGATGGTCAACTAAATAAAATCAATGCAATAGATTTTAGCCAAGCAACCAATCTAGTATCCATTGGTGACAATGCTTTCAACTATTGTTACGCAATTGAATCAGATATTGATTTTTCTAATTGTACTAAATTAGCAAGCATTGGTCTTGGTGCTTTCTTCTTTTGTACAAGCATTAAGACTCTTACATTTGCATCTAGTTCCTCTACACCTTTAACAATCGGCGATCATGCATTCTTTGCATGTGAAGCATTAAAAACATTAAATTTTTATAAATATATAAATGAAGTACAAAACAGTGCATTTGCACAATGTGTAGGTCTTGACACTATTAACATTATTGGTTTTACTTCTTTACCAACATGAATGTTGTCTTCTACATGAATATTTAATGGAGTTGGTAGTGAAGCAACTAATGAGTGCCACATTAAAGTTTCATATTGCAACATTCCTTTCAATATTTGAGAAAGAATTTTGCATCAAACACAACACTTACCAGAAAATTGAAAAATTTCTTATTTGAATCAAACAACTGCGGATGATTTTACTTATGATAAAAATGGTAACATTTCTGGATTGATTGGTGAACCAAACCAATATGATGCCTTAGTCATTCCTGAAGCTGTTAAGGGTATTACTTCAAATGCATTCCAAGGCAAATTCTCACAGTCATCATTAGGAACCAAAATGATTCCTTTGGTTCTACATGATGATATTGAAAGCATAGGTGAATATGCTTTTGATAATTGTACTAACTTGTGTTCTGATTTACATTTACCTACTAGTCTTACTAAATTAGGTGCTTATGCTTTTAGAGATTGTAAAAATCTAACAGGTGAAGCTGAAATACCAACCGGTATTTCCACAATATCTCAACAAGCATTCTCTGGGTCAGGAATCACATCTTTGAAATTTCATCCTGGTGTAAAAAAACTTGAAGCAAAATGTTTTGCATCATGTAAGAATTTATCTTGAATAGATGTTAGCTGTTTCCAATATCCTGATCCCGAATGAGATCCACAAGAAAAACAAGCCGATCAACCATTTGTTGGTTTACCAAATAATGGTGTTATTTTAGCTCGCCAATATTTGAACGACCCTGAAGGTCAGATAATGCAATGATATGACAGACTTAAGGCACTAGGAATAACTAATATTACAACCGAAGGAACATTAACTGCTTGATCAATACACTTAACTTCTGAGCAATATGAAAATCTTATGCCAGAAAAAGCATTTAACGTAGTTGATGATTATAATTTACGTGGTCTTAAAACAGCTTACTTAGATCCTAAAGTTTTAGTTAATTATGGAAGAGTTAGACTACCTGACACAATAACAACAATTGCTCTTTCAGCATTTGCAAATGTATTTACAGGTCAAAACATAAAAGTTAGATTAATTCTTAACGATGGATTAAGCGTTATTAATGATAAAGCTTTTGCTTCATGTTCGGGTTTATTTGGTAATTTAGTAATACCACATACAGTTACAGCAATTGGATCACAAGCATTTGCTTCTGATGCTAATTTGCAAGGTGCTTTGCTCCTTCCTGGTAGTGCAACTATTGCAACCGATGCTTTCACTGGAACTAATTTAAGCAGAGTTACATTCTCTTCTAATTTTGGTATGGTTAAAAATCAATATGAAGATAATGCCATTCAAATTAATACATCTACCAAAGTGTTAGATTTATCTAATGCTGATCAAGTTCCTATTGTTACAAATGCTTGAATAACATTTGCTCCTGGTTCTTCAGGAAAGATTATTGTTAAACCAGGCATGAAACAAGCTTTCACTCAATATTTTAATGAATTAAATTCTAATAATGGTAGTGTCAATTGAAATGCAAACAGTTGAACTATTACTGAGGTGGAGGAATAATTATGGAAAAGTTTGTTAACAAAATTATTGCTTCATTAGCCGGTTTAGCAGTTGTTACACCAATTGTTTGTATTAATACAACATCTTGTGTGTCAAAACATGTTGAAATCACAAAGATTAGATTATCTTCTAGATATAAATATATTTATCCAGGACAAGATTTAAAAATTAAAGCTGAAGTTTTCCCTTATAGAGCAAGTAAGAATGATATAAAATGGAACATTGAATCATCAATTGAAGGTTTTAGTATTTCTGACAATGGTAAGATTCATGCTCCCGCTTCATTCCCTCCAACAGATGAACCTATTTCTATTAATGTAATTGCATCATCAAAAACAAATCCTGATGTTTCTACATCATATTCAATCATAGCAACAGATGATCAAGACCATGAATTATTAGGCTTTGCTGGTGATTTTAAATATATGGACAGAGGTGGCCAGACTGTTACTAAAAAGATCAAACATAAGATGATTACAACAGTTATGGGCGATATCATTAGGGTATATTATCTGGAAGGAACTGATCCAGAAGAAGATGATCCATTACCATCTAATCAGGATGGTATGCCTTTATATGCTGGTAGAGAAAACGAATTCTTTGACTTTACACCAGTATTCAAAACAGGTAAAGATATAGGCATGACATTTAGATTAAGTAATAGCTATGATTTTGAAAAGCAAGCCATTTCTTGAGTAGGTTATCAAGATGGCACTGTTACATCAACTATTCCCAATTTTCAAACATTAAACCCAACAATTAAAGGACAATCAATTTGGGTTTACTTTACTTCCGAAGGAGTAACAACTGCTTTCTGGATATATTGTAATATTTATCAAAATACTGATTTAAATACACCTGCTGTCTTTGGATATAAACCATCAGGAACAGATTTATCTCAAGATAAACATAATGTTTTATATCGTTCTGAAGGTGAGTACTCAACACAAATTTTATGTCCTCTTCCTAAGGCTGAACTTCCAGCTGCTAAAGAAAGAGAAATTGGAGATATTTACGTATATCGTAAACCATACGAAGAACTAAGTGAAACTATTGAAGGTGTATGAGAACCAAAGGAAGGTGCTCCAGATATCTTTACAGAAAATGGTCAACCTCAATTTTCTGAAATAAAATTTGATGGTCAACATTTACCAGGATTTCCTGACTATCTAATTGGAACATTTAATGCAACATACA
>JAKSVN010000025.1 GCA_024427125.1 Mycoplasmoidaceae bacterium
AAAACAGCTTGAACGTTGTTGTCGTAAATTTTGTTAATGTGTTTAAATGAAAGTGTTGACATAATTGTTACTCCTATCAATATTCGTATAAATTATACTACAAAATAATAAAATTATTTAATTCTATTTTTTAATGGTATTATTTCATAATTTTTTGGCGATATTTTGTTATTTTTTGCACATAATGTGTGACACGTGCAATCACTTATTCATATATTCATATATGAATAGTAAATATACTTGTTCACAGTTTTGTGTTTTGTTTTTTAACCACACAAAGTATGATTTTCTTAAGAAAATTTATATTATTTACAACTTTTTATGAATTCGTTAGAAACAAAAAGGCATCTGGTTTTATTCCAAATGCCTAATATTTTGTTAACTATTTTCTAATGTTTTTGTACATTGGACCATAGGCTTCACATGCTCTATAGTCAGCACCTTCTTTATCCATTCCGAAGGCATTCCATGAAGCTGGACGATAAACGTCTTTTTCAGGAACGTTATGCATACAAACTGGAATTCTGAGGATAGAACATAATGTGATTAAGTCCGCACCAATATGTCCATATGAGATAGCACCGTGGTTAGCGCCCCAGTTATTCATAACATCATATGCTGATGTAAATGGATACTTACCAGTCATACGTGGAGCAAACCAAGTACATGGCCATGTATAGTCAGTTCTCTTCCAAAGTTTATCAGTAACTTCATCAGGTAAATTAACTGTCCAACCTTCACAAATTTGGAGGACTGGTCCAAGACCTTTAACAATATTTAATCTAATCATTGTTGCAGGCATTTCTGCTCTAGTAACGAATCTAGAAGAGAAACCTCCACCTCTAAAGTAACCTAAGTCAGCACTTGGCCAAGTAGTGTTTGCCATCATCTTTTCAATATCTTGATCAGTAACTTCCCACCACTTCTTCATGACTGCGTTACCGTTTTCGTCTTTACATTCACCATTAGCGTCAACGCAACAAGCACCTGAATTAATAAGGTGGATAAATCCATCAGCTTCTTTAGCCTTACCTTCGATTTCATAACCAGTTGTGCGTTTTACTGATGCACCTGACCAATATGTACGAACATCAGCGAACATTTGTGCTCTACCAGTTAATAACTTCATGAAGAGCATTGATGTAGCGTTTAATGTATCGTTTTCTGTACCTAAGATGAATGGTTCACGAGCGCCATTCCAGTCAAATGAAGAGTTAAGAATTGATTCAGGGAAGTCGCAGTTAGGATAGAAGTCTGTCCATTGTCTTTGACCTTGGAAACCACCGACAATCGCGTTGTGGCCAACCATTTCTTCTTCTCTTCCTTTAGGAAGTTTCTTATTACCATTAAATAAATCTTCGATAATGCAAGCCATTTTGACTGTAAATTCCCAGTCTTTTTCTTTTTGCTTATCGCTTCTTTGTAATTCTTTAGGGTTCTTATCGAAATCTGGACGGCAGTATTTCTTAACCCATTCTAAAGCTTTCTTGTATTCAGTTTTGTTATAGATACCTTGTTCCATTCTTCTGATGATTTCAACTTCATCAACAGATTCAACTCTCATACCAAGGTATTCTTCAAAGAAGTTAGGATCAATGATTGATCCACCAATACCCATAGTAACTGAACCAATTTGTAAATAAGATTTACCTCTCATTGTTGCAGCAGCAACTGCAGCACGAGCGAATCTTAAAATCTTTTCTTGAACATCTTCTGGGATTGATTTGTCATTAGCTTCTTGAACTTCATGACCATAGATACCAAATGCTGGTAATCCTTTTTGAGCGTGTGTTGCTAAAACGGATGCTAAATAAACAGCACCTGGTCTTTCAGTACCATTGAAACCCCAGACTGCTTTAATTGTCATAGGATCCATATCCATTGTTTCAGCACCATAACACCAACAAGGTGTAACTGTTAATGTAATATCAACACCTGCTTTTCTAAATTTATCTGCACAAGCAGCAGCTTCTGCAACTCTACCAATTGTTGTATCAGCAATAACAACTTTTACTGGTTCACCATTTGAATAGAAAACATTTTCTTCTAAAAGTTTTTTAGCGGCTTTTGCCATGTCCATTGTTTGATCTTCTAAAGATTCACGGACTTTGATTTTTCCACGACGTCCATCAATAGTAGGACGGATACCAATAACTGGATAATCTCCAATTAATCTACTTTTTGCCATATTAAAATATGCTCCTTTTATTTCTAATATTTTAACACAAGTAAAATGTAAAAAATGTATATGTATAAAAAAGGCAATTTTTGAACACAAAATGAATATTTTTTAGTCAATTTGAAATATTTTTAATTAATCCATTTTGGATTAATTAATTTACTTTTATGCTGTATAAAAGAAAAGGCGATTATTTATAATCGTCTTCTTTGGGTTTTGAGCAATTTTGTCAATATTTACTACATATTAATAAGATTAATAAACAATTTGTCTAAGATTGGATTTCTTCCAATACAACCTTTTAAACAACTTAATGTAGAAACAATTATTTTGCCCTTTCCATGCTTAAGTTCACCCATGATTAGTTTGTGTTTTTTGTGTAATGCATATTTTGGATCCGCGCTGTCTTCAAGGGTATATAAAATTTCTTTCATATCATCATGATAGAATTTAAACCAAGCAGTTAAATCTTGATAATCTTTTTCCTCATTATAGAAATTTTGGAAATCCAAAACATCAAACTCTTTTGTGTATTCACTTTCGCTTGATGGGTAAATCAGATTATTCGCTCTTACCTCTTCTTCGAGAGTGTGTGTTTTAAATAATACGTCATCATTCAAAACTGTAATTGGTTCATCGGTAAATAACACTACTGTCGCGCCATCAAAAGCCATCTTTTCTAATTGCTCTTTGTGCTTTTCATAGTATTTGTTATCAACAAAAATACGATTCTTGTTAATATCACCTTTTGATATTTTATTGATGTCAATTAATTTATTTGAGTGAATTACAGGTGTTGATTTAGCCTTTTTAATATTGTGTTTTATTTTTATAGATATCTCATCATATGTATCATTCATTTCTGATACTACTTTTACTTCACCAACATAATTATCTTGTGATTTAACAATTACATCACCTAAATACGTAGATGAGCATGCCTTTGCAACTCCCTTAATAGAGAAGTTTTGAATCTTATCTCCATAGTAAACAGAAACATTTGCCTCTACTTCTTTATCTACTGGATAATCGTTATATGAATATACTTCAACTATTGCATTATCTTTTTTATAAATAACAAACTTATCTCTTCTTAAAGAAACTCTAAGAGGAATATTGGCTTCTTTAAAAGCATAGAAAGCTGGCTTTGGAATTCTATCAACATCCACTAAAGTTTTAGTCCATCCCATTGGCCATGCATCAATTAACAGATGGACTGCTGTCGATTCTAAATAATCACTTCTAAGTCTTAATAAGTGAACATATTCTTTAATTGCTGTTTTTTGGAATGCTCGACTAGCATTAATCCAACCATGGATATCATTTTCTTCAGGAAAAAAATCTCCATGTAATGCAAAGCATTGGGATTTCGCAATTGGCTTTGGACACCAAGAATCATTTTCGTTTTCTGGTAACCATTCTTTTGGAGCGTTTTTTTTCATTAGCTCATATCTATCAAGTCCATCGACACCGAATTCTCCACAACCACACATGTAGTCTTTTCTAATAGGTGGTAAAAATCCTTTTCTTAGTTTACCTGATGGAAGACCGTGAGAAATATACCAATAGGTATAGCAATGAAAATCACTGATTCCGTAAGTCTTTTTTAATGGAGCGTAATCACCTTCATTATATTTAATAACCCTATCAGGATTTAAGATAAAAATAATGTCTTTTGCAATATCAAAGAATTGTTCCATTTCTGTTCTAGATAAAACGTATTGTTCTTTTCCCCAAGCAGTTTTATCAAGAGCCTCATTACAAAATGTTTCTACTACTATTGAAGGATGGTTCCTTGTTAAACGTTCCATCTCATCAATTTGTTTATATGAATCTTCTAAAGAGTTCTGAGTGATATATGAGAAGATAGGAAAATCTGTTTGGCAAAGCATGCCAAGCATATCAAAATAATCATACACTTTCTTAAGGGTTGGCCTTTGTGTAATACGGTAGTAATTTAAATTAGCGATTTTAGCAGTTAAGATATCGTTGATAAGTTGCTCATCGTTATCTTCCATAACCGCTCTTGTAAGATGGCCCATTTCGTTAGTGCCTCTTAACATTATTCTTTCATTATTAAAATAATAAGCGCCTTTTAATGGTTTGCTCTTTAAATCCATCGCAAATTTTCTCATTCCAAAATGAGTTTGATATCTATCAATAATTTCATTATTTTCATCTAAAAGCGTAATTAAAA
>JAKSVN010000026.1 GCA_024427125.1 Mycoplasmoidaceae bacterium
TGAGTTTGATATCTATCAATAATTTCATTATTTTCATCTAAAAGCGTAATTAAAATATCATATAAATATGGGTTTTCTAGTGTCCATAATTTATAATTATCTAACTTAATTGTTTCTGTAAAATGGTTCCCACCATATTGGAAAGATATTAAATCTTTTTCGATCAAAATGTTTTTATAATTAAAGTTTCTTCCTTCAATTAAATATGTAACTTTAATCTTTGTAGGCTTTAATGAATAGCTATTGATTGCTGTTTGAATAGTGACTTCACTATTATCGATATTCGGTTTAACAAAACAATCAATTACCCTCTGTTTATTTGATAATATCAAATGGATTCTACCAATAATACCTGCTCCCGCTGGACAATGGTGCCAGCCAAGATTAGGCTCATCGTAACCTATGTTTGTTTGAGCATATATTTTTCTTCCATAATGGGTGTCCCCATCAATAGAAATACCACTTGTGGTAATATCGTTTTTTACAACAATTAGGAGGACATTTTTACCTTCTTTTAAGTATTCTGTAACATCAACTTCAAAAGGAGCAAAAAATCCTGTGTGCGCTATTACCATTCTGTTGTTAAGATAGATATTGGCGTCATAATCAACACTTTCAAAAGAAAGAATATATTCTTTATTAATATCAATTGAATCGATATCTATTGTCGTGCGGTAATAAGCAGACCATTTACCAGTTTCACCAATATAATGAGGTGTTTTTACCTTTTCC
Source organism: Mycoplasmoidaceae bacterium (assembly GCA_024427125.1). The sequence goes on from JAKSVN010000026.1 coordinate 733, forward strand.
CAGTTTCCAAATCCATTTAAAACACCAACAAAATCTTTTTCATCTTCTTTGGTTTCTTTTCGATAATCAAAATCTCTTAACTCTATTTCATCTTTTTGAATATTGATCGAATATTTCTTTAAAAATGGGCTGTATTTATTTTTTAAATCATTTAATTCTTTTTGAAAATTCGAATATAGTTCCTCTTCACTTTGCTCTTTTCTTATTGGAACAATTGTATTTCCTTCCTCAAGTGTATGATGAAAAATATCAAGAGGTCCAATCTCTTTCATTCTTTTAATATCGCCTGTTAGTTTTTTACCACCTGCGGCTATTTGAATAAAGCGATCTACATTCTCTTTTTTAATACTCATAATTTTAAGATTTGCTTGATAAGCAAAATAAGTGTATTAGCCATATTAATAAAGCCAGCATCGGTTGGATGAACCCCATCAACAGTCACGGAATAATTCTCATCTTCTTTTATAAGTTCTTCACCACTTAAAAAATAAACATTCTTATCACCATGCTTTAAAGCATATTGATATGTTTGATTAATAACTTCACGTCTTAATTCATAATCTTTAGCGCGGTCTTTATCTATATTTCTTCCAGTTGGTGCGGTTAAAAAGATGATTGGAACATCAACTTTATTTTCACGGAATTTTTTATAGAAACTAAGATGGGTGTTTTTAAGATCATCTACAGTGTTCGCATTATAGTCATAACCCATCACAAGCATTGATAATGGAAGACTTGCAATATAAGTTGCCATTGTTTGTTCGCCCTTACAATTACCAGAAAAACCAAGGTTTGTAATATTAACATTAAGCTTTGTTGAAATAATGTTTGAATAATCCATTCCAGGTCTTGAGGCTGCACATCCATGAGTAACCGAAGATCCATAAAACACGATTGGTTTATCTTCATTAACTCTTGGTTTGCTCTTTAATATTTTTGAACCTTTTTTTATTCCAATTTTTAAAGACACAACATTATCATATAAAGGGAAAAGCAAAGAATAATCATTCAATGAATCACTGTATGTATTTACTTTTCCTGAATATGCAAAATCTGTTTTTCCACTTGTGGATATTGACCATGAAGGAACAAGGCAGTCTTTTGAGTTAGATAATAATTCCACTAAAGTTGGAAAATATATACCAAGAAATTGGTTATTTTTTAAAATAGAGAAGCCAAATTGTCCAACAATAGACATGTGTGGTAGAACGCCAAAATTTGGCTCCACCACTTTAATGCATACGAATGGAGAATCGGTAACAAAACGGATTCTACCACCCGCTGTATTAGTAGCTAAATATCTAACGTTTTCGCTTACTTTTTCCGCATCGAAATCTAATATACGGCAATATCTATTTTTATTCTCATCAAAGTAAATACCAGATAAGGAGAAAACATCTTCTTTTGCATCAAACCAAACACAGTCTGAATCATCAAAAGATACTTTGTCTAAGTTTTTATCAATCTTATCAATTCCCATTAGGAAATGATTCCCCCATTAACAAAGACATCTAAAACTTTATATTCATCGTCAAATATAACGATATCAGCGTCATATCCAACACTTAACAATCCTTTGTTAAGATTTAAGATTTTTCCAGGATTATAGGTAAGCATTCTTACCGCATCATAAACTGGATAACCTGCTTCAACAATTGTTTTAATTAGACGTTCATCTGTTGCAACACTTCCAGCGAATGCACTTCTGTCTTTCAGTTTACAAACTCCATCCTCAACAATGAACGCTGTACCAGACATTAAACCTTCTTTAATATCAGTGCCAGCAATTTCAAGAGAGTCAGTAACTAAGACTGTTTTTTCAATTCCTTTACACTTAAGAATTAATTTAATTAAATCTAAAGGTAAATGTTTACCATCCGCGATGATTTCACAAGTTAAATTATCTAGAAGATAAGCAGATTCGATAACGCCTAATCTTCTGAAGCCATGGTCTCTTGTAATTGTTGATGTACAAGAATATAAGTGAGTAACCATTGTCGCCCCATTATTAACAGCAGTTAATACATCTTCATATATAGCATTACTATGTCCAATTGAAGGGATAATGTTATGAGATGAAATAAACTTCGCAAATTCCCCATTTTTATCGTTTTCAGGAGCGTAAGTCCATTTTTTGATATATTTACCATATTCTTCCACAAAAGGAGCGTACTCTTCTTTAATTGGAGGAGTAATAAAATCTGGGCATTGCGCACCTGCTTGATCTTTAGAAAGATATGGTCCTTCTAAATGAACGCCTGGTACGTTTGATTTAATTTTTCCGGTTTTAAGAGCCTCAACAACATTAAGTGTAGCCTTTTTCATTACCTCGAAAGGTCCAGCAGTAACTGTTGGAAGGATGGTTGTTGTGCCATGTTTTAAATGGAAGTTACAAGCATTAATAACATCCTCTACTGTGTTATTGATAAATGGATATCCGCCTCCACCATGGGTATGGATTTCAATAAAACCAGGTGAAACAAAACTACCAGTGTAATCATATTCTTTATCAGCTGGTTTA
>JAKSVN010000027.1 GCA_024427125.1 Mycoplasmoidaceae bacterium
GAAAGAAGCCCATTTAAAAACTCCAGCCATAGGACTGGAGTAGGTGCATTAGGGTTGTAATTAACTATAAGTCTATTGGCACATATTGGCATTTTTTCTGTAAATGTACCATCAATATTTAACGTTCCATTTTTAACATTGATACTCTGTGGATCAAGTGGAAGTGATGGAGTTGAACATAGAAGTTGGATGGTTTCAATTATCTGGTCTATCCTATTTACTATATTGCTTTTAACATAAGGTGCTATCAATTCTAGTATTATATTTTTTAGAATAAATGTGTCAGTAATCATTCCATCTTTATCGAACAGTTTTTCATTAACACATAAAAGGTCATAACCTTCTAATATATATCTGGCTAATTCGACATCATTGATTTTTCCATCAGCGGCCCATGAAGGGTTAATTGTATTATTATTCATTATCGTTCATATTCCTTTCTTTTGTTTTTGGTTGTAGGAGAGATTGTATTAACTGAATCTGCTCTATATTTTTCAAGTTTTTCCTTAACAGATTCTCTGTGAGGAAGAGCGTTAGGGTTAGACTTTGGTTCAAAATACTGGTTAACACAATACATAATGTGATTAAGTTTTGTATCTTTTTCTTTAAGTGCATTGTATTCACCGAAGAGATTTTCATGTTGTAACTCCAATTCTTTAAGTTCTGCTTTCCACACATCAGTAGTGCATTTACCATTTGCTTTTTCTTTGATAATTCTGACAGCAGTCTTGTAACGAGCTATTTCATTATGATGAGCTTTTTCATATTGTTCACCAATAAATGGAACAGATTCGATCTTCTTATAAGCTTTATATGTTTCTGCAAATTTAGAATAATCTTCACCACGACGGATCAAATCCTTTTTAGATTTGATTTGATTTTTAAGAGAAGAAAGATTTTTATCTAGTTCTGACAATTGATCTTTGGTAGCCTGCGCAACTTCCTTTAAATCACTTAGGTAAAGAATATCGTTGTCCTTCAAAAATATCATATCGGCAATTGATTTCTTTGCATTTTCAAGTTTGATTTTTTGTGTGTAGGCTGAAAGATTTCTATCATCATAATAACCATTGACCATATCAACTACAGTTGGTTCAACATATCTTAGTTCATCAATAATCTCTTTTAGTTGAATACACCAGCTGATGATTCCTTCTATACTATCTTTCAATTCCTTAATAAAATTAGTAGTGCTTTTAACCCAGTTGTTGAAATCTCGTTTAAAAGTTTTCTTTCCTTTTTTCTCCATAGCACGTACAGTTGGTCCCTCATGAATTGTTGGAATAGTATCAAGCCCTTGGCGTTCATAGGACCTTGAATCAATTCTGCAGTCTAATCCTTTTTGCTCGAAAATATTATTTACCATCTTGGCCCAATTGCTTCTCCACAACTCCAAAGTATCAGGTGTACCCCAATCTGTATTTGCAACAGCATTAAATATGTAGTTATCATTTTTATCTTTTAGGCGTTCACCATTTTCATCTAACTGATATTCTCTGTGTTGCTTTGCACCCCAACTGCCATCATTGTTAAGAGGTCTGATTGGACACATAACATGAAAGTGAGGGTTCTCGGTTTCACCTTCATCTTTATCAGGAACATGAACTGCCATATCTGCAATCATTCCCTTAGCAACAAAATTTTGCAAAACAAAAGCCCTAGCAAGTTGAATATTCTCATCGAGAGATAATTCATTTTGTAGGGCTATGTCAAAACTATATGCAAGTTGTGCTTTGGGATTTTTTTCAAAATGCTCTAATGAATTCCAAAGTGTTTGGCGGTCATTAAATTCTTTAGGTGCATGATTGGGTAGTAGTATTTCTTTAAATACAACTCCATGCTTGTTGGTGTAATCAAATGATTGACCGTAATAGTCACAATACAATTTTTCACCTGAGCGATAAGAAGCTGCAGCCATTGCACTCTGACCTTTTCCACGGCTGATCTGATTCACACTAAAGTGATATAATGCCATGCTTAAGTATCCTCCTTGTTATTGCTAATTAAATTTTCAATTATGTTTTTGGCAACATCTAACTGCGATATCTGTTCAAATATTTCATATAAGACAGGTTCAGATATTTTATCCAACTCAGGGAATAGGGCTTTTATTATTCCACCCTTAACACACAGTTCATGGGTTCGTTCTCTGTCTTTTTTGGAACGGATATATCTACCACGTTGTTCTAAAAGATGAAGCTTATGTTCTTTTTGTTCACATTTGACCTTAAGTTCTTCTAATTCTTTTTGTAATTCTTCAATACTTTTATTATCTTCCATATTTATTTTCTCCTTTATAATTTCGTAGCGAAGCGAAGGCAAAAACGCAATGGTAATTGCTTAAACATCGTAGATCGCACTACATCCGATAGGATGTATAGAAGTGCGCCCTTATAAATAAGGGATAAAAACATTAAGTTGGTGGTGCTCTTGTCATAGTGACCTCCTTAGTCCTTGAAATAACAAAAGCCCAAACAAGATTTCTCTCATTTGGGCTACACTATAAATTTATAAAATAAAAAACCAGTCATTGAGACTGGAGTAAATACAATTATTAATGATAAAAGTATAACAGTTAGTTTTGATGTGTTAAATAGAACTTCGTTCCACATTCGTTACAACTTTGTTATACATAGTTCATGTTACCAATATACCATGATGTAATAGAGGTAACAATCACCTACTCGTGACCAATTAATGCTCAGCTTATAATTGGATGTATTGTAGTGGCGATTAGCATACCAATGCTTAATCGCTTGGTTATGGATTAACAAAAATAAGCGGGCAGTCAAGATTGAAACATCTTTACGGCCTGCGTTTTTTGTTAGAAGTATTTTGTCTAATCAATAAAGCTTAATGTCTGATGTTATTATTTTAGCACCATTAAATTTTTTTATTTTTGGTAATTTGTCTATTAGTTGTCAATTGTTTCTATTGGAGTATTTGGATTAATACAGTCAAGAATCTGATTATAATTATATCAGATGAGAATATGTAAAGACAGTTAACGGACCGTTAAACGTGCGTTAAAAGTCCGTTAAACATGCGTTAAGTTTGCGTTAAAGGTCCGTTAAAATATAGTTAGTGTATTGGAATTAAGCATATTGTATACACTGATGTAAACGAATAATTGTGATACAATAGGGAGTATGATTTTGA
>JAKSVN010000028.1 GCA_024427125.1 Mycoplasmoidaceae bacterium
AAAGACTTAAATGATATATATCCTGATGGAAATAAAGTAACTGGCAAAAATGATGCCGAAGTAACTCCCTTAAAATTCAAATGAGATATTCGTACTGATAAAGAAACAGGAAAAGAAGATAGAAGTCATTGTGCTTATGAACCATTCTTACGTGGTGCAAAATTCGATGCAGACAAAGATTATGATTACTATTTCGTTTCTGAACAAGATTTAGCTGATACTGGTTTAATGTTCTCAACAGATCAAGGTGAAACATGAACTAGATTAGATTCTCTTAACAGAAGTGCTAACAATAGAAGAGCAATTGAATCTAACGAAATAGAAGATAAGATTCCGGTTGAGAGCAGACAATTTATAGATAACTGTGCTATTAGTGCAACTGTAAAACTTGCTAAAAAGCAATCAAATGATGATCACTTTGCACAAGTTACATTACATTATACATATGCAAACGTTACTTTTGATCCAACTGATACTAAACAACAAATAAAAGTTGATGTTGATGTTGATCCAAAAGAAACATCTGGTTTCCCTATTTCATCTGATGCTATGGTTGAAATTTTAAACCAATACAACAAAGCTAGAGAATTATATAAAAGCTATAACGAAAATGTTTTTGAACAAGATCTAGATGCAATGCATTCTCAAAAAGTCTTACAAGACGTTGTAATGGGCTTAACAGCAACTTTTGATTCAATTCTTATTGCTGTATCTTTAATGCCTACAACAACTCCAGCTCAAAAGGCAATCAATATAGCTTATATCATTACATCTAGTATTGATTTAGGTCTACAAATCGCTTCTTACTCTCTTTTCCGTGTATTTAAATGAGATGTTGTTAGTAAATATGCTGATAGAGTTAAGGCTTTCAAAGAGACTGCCGCATATAATGAATTAGGTACAGTTTTAAGCACTGACAAAAACAGATTCGGCTTGATTGATTCAGAAGAAGACGGTAAAACTGATGGTGATTTATATGCCAAAATGTATGAAGATGGCGATCCTGACAAGGATATAGACCCTTGAAAATCAATGTCTCCTACTGATTTTGAATACCTAGAAAGTCACTATAGTCCTCGTCGTGAACCTGAAGTTCTTCACAACTATAGAGAAGTTGCTAGTCAATATGACCTTGACGTAGACGCATACCATGAAAAATTATCAGGTTGGGATGAAGGTGGTAAGTGAGATACAATGACAAATGCCTTCACTTATGGTAGCTTGGCTATTTTAGCTGCTCAATTAACAATCGGAGCATTTGACCCTGCTATTAATGCTGCTATTGCTGCTAAAATTAAGCCGGAAACAGACGCTATTCAACAAGCTGAAAAATCTAAGAACTTATACCAAAGAATTGTATCAATGTTTAAATCATTGTATAGTAGCACAAAGAACTGAATGAAAGAAAAATGAACTCTTCTTACAAATGCTATTAAAAATGCAAGAGGCGCTAAAGATGCAAAATATTTTGTTCGTCTAACAGATGAAAATGTGAAAGATATAAATAAATACATTGATGAAACACTTAACGTAATCTTGACAGGAAACGAAGCTGGTCGAATGAGCGAGCGTCAACCATTATTAATTGGAGTGCGTTTCAAAGATATCTATAAGGCTGGTAGATATGAAAGTGCACAAGATTTAGTCAATGCTTTGAAAAAAGAATTAGAATGCGTCCCACAACTTGAACACTTTAACAAACTAACTCTTGCTGAAAGAATAGCAGAAGGGCAAAAAAATAAGTTAGCTGCTATATGAGATGTTCTAAAACGTAACCAAGTAATTCAATCATCAGTTAACAGTCTTGAACAATTTAGATCAGTGAGACAATTGGAGCAAGATTTAGTTGATGGTATCAACAACTTCTTCCAAACTATGGGTAATGCTTTCAAATCAACTGATCCAGAAGTTAACAGTTTCTTATTAGGAAGAGTATATGGTAGTGTTGGCCAAGATGGTGCATCTACTGTCCTTAACAGCTTAAAAGTAGCTATGAAATCTATCGCAAAGGGTTCTTTAGTAGGATCTGGTAACAGATGAGCTATTTACTTCACTACTATAAATAAGGTAATTTAATTCCTTAATCTTATAATTTAAGATATCAAATGTTGTTACTAAGTAACAACATTTTTTATTACTTATAGCTATTGGAAAAGCCATAGATCATGACCTATTTTTTGATATTTTCTATAGCTTTTTTTCAATTTTGAGAACCTAATTATTGCATATATATAAATATATATAAAAAAAATAAGGATTAATATTAAAAAGTATATAATCATTTTATAAAAGGAGATCAACAAATGAAAAATAAAAAATTACTTACTGGAAGTCTAGTAGGATTAGCTGGAGTTTCTGCTGTAGCTGCTCCATTAATCACTGTGGCTTCATGTGGAAATAAATCTATTAATTTGGAAAAATATGACGAAATCTATGGTGTTGATAAATTTGTTTACAACACACTAGAATTAGATTTCAAAAACAAAATTAATGATGCGATTGTCAAAGACGAAAAGCTTTCAGAAACTGAAAAGGAACGTGCAAAGGCAAGAACTCTTAAAGCTGCTGAAACTTTCCGTCAACAACTAACTAGATTGGTTGGTG
>JAKSVN010000029.1 GCA_024427125.1 Mycoplasmoidaceae bacterium
CAACATTTACCAGGATTTCCTGACTATCTAATTGGAACATTTAATGCAACATACACTGTTGATCCATCTAAGCTTCAAGATATTGATACTGAAAATTATCAAATTGGTACATACTTTTGCTATGACAAATTAGATCCTGAACATAAATATCCTGTTGCTAGACTTGATTTTAGAGTTAAATGGATTGAGGAATAAGGAGGAATAGTATGAAAAAAAGATTATTAAGCTTATGTTTAATTCCAACTGTTGTTATTCCTACTGCATCATACATGGCAGGTTGTTCTATTGTTGATAAATTCATCACGAGAGCTAGACAAGCAGATGGGTCTGACTGAATAGGTAGAACTTCTGGACTATTTGTTTATGAAGATGATTATGAAGTAGATGAAGTAAAAAAAGAAGTGACATATTGAAATATGTCTGAATTGGTTTCAACAAATTTAGTCGTTCCTAACTATGTAATGTGAAAAGGTGAGGAATATAAAGTTATATTAGATATTGATGCCTTTGACGGATGTTCAGACACATTGTTTGGAATAGTAGAGTTGAATGATTTCTTTGTTGATATTCCAAGTTATTGTTTTACTGGCTGTGAAAATATAACTAAAGTTATATTACATAACTACCCAACAAACATTGGTAATGGTGCTTTCCAATACTGCAATTCATTAGAAACTATTGTTGTTAGAAAAAAAGATCAAAGTTTTGATACTTTCTGAGCGATGAAAGTTGAAGAGATTGGTAAGAATGCTTTTGATTACTGTGGAATCTCTGGAAAGATATTGTTTGGTTCACAACTAAAAATAATTAACTATCAAGCTTTTGCTCATTGCATGAATTTAACTGATGTTGATTTATCAATGACTAGTTTAAAAGGTGGTCATGATTATGAACAAGACCTAGATCCTATTAATGACGGAGCATTTATTGGCTCTGGCATCCAACATGTAATATTACCACATTGAGGTGAAGGCAACGTGCTATCTATTGGGGACAATGCTTTTTACGATTGTTATAATTTACAAACAATTTCTTTAGTTGAGCCAGATGGCGAGGAAATGGCATTGTATACTGGTGCTTTAGCTTCTTGTCCAAAGTTTATTGGGTTTACTGATAGTTATTTACAACCAATTAAGGAAAACTCTGGTTTTGTGTTAACCCATGTTGGTGAAAGTTGCTTTGCTAATGATAAATCATTACAACAAGCATATTATTTATCTCACATGAGAACTGAAAACCTTCAACTTCAAGAATACACATTCAAGGGATGCAGTTTTACAAGTTGAACATTCACTACTGGTCAGTATGGTGATTTATATAGCTATGCTTTCTCATTTAATGATAATTTAAAAATTTTAAATTTTTCTGCTTTTGCCCCTTATGACCCAGTACCATCAGGTTGGGTTGCTCCCTGGGGTATGGATCGTACAGTAGGCTTATTTGCCTATGGCAGCAAGTATGGTGTCATAAAAGTTAAAAAAGATTTTACTATCGGCACACAAATTAATAATTGAGTAACATGATTTGAAACCCAAGGGTTAACAATTGATAGAAACAATCTTACAAAACCAACTCTTGAAGGATGATACTTTAAAGAAGGTTAAGGAAAGAAAAAACACACATTAGTGTGTTTTTTACTTTCTATATGTAAATCCGCAATTTGTAATTAGTTCTATTTGCTTAATATTGTATGAATTTCAGAAAGTTAATTGAATATCAAATGTATCAATAAAACCTGTATCTTTATGAGTACCACCTGCTAATGGAACCGAATAATGCAAATGTCATCTTGTATCATCTTTAGATGCAGTGGATTCATGTGAGCCTTTTGGTAAGGCGTCAACATCTGTCCCATCCTTATTCATTAATTCAACAACTATATCAGGAGATTTTAATTCACCTGAGAATAAGAAATCAAACTTACATTCATATTTTGTAGATTCAACAAACTGTGTTGTTTGTAATACAACAATATCTTTTTGGCTTGGTTGTTGATATTCATACACAACATCAAGACCTTCAAGAATATATTCTTGCGACAAATCCACTTTGCGGAAACACAAATCGAATTTTCATTCCTTAGAAGATTTTACAGTTGAATCAACCTTCAGTGTAATATTTGCTCGTCCATTTTTGACCGGATACACAGATTTTGATAATTCAAGATCATCAAAAGTCTCGCTAAGTGAAACACTAACTTCATTAATAGGTGCACCAGTAAATTTGATAGGCACATTTATTTCGTTTTGATCACTAAAGATATAGTTATCCTCAATATGGGCAACTAA
>JAKSVN010000003.1 GCA_024427125.1 Mycoplasmoidaceae bacterium
TAGCTAATTCTTGAACATGCAAAGTGTTGCACTTCACATGTCATTCCAGCAAAAGAGGATTAATCCTCTTTTTATTTTATGATGTGGCCCATTACTTGGCCTGAGCAGTTTGCAGCATTTGATTCATCTGTATCAATGTGCATTGCTAGTTTGTAAGTTGGTTTAACTCTAACAACTGTATCATCAAAGATAAGTTTTCTTTCTTTAGTGTTAACTTCAACTTTAACAATATCACCATTATTAACGCCTAATTCTTTAGCATCTTCAGGTGTCATGTGAACATGACGCTTAGCAACAATTAAACCTTCTTTAAGTTCAACTTTACCAGCAGGACCAACTATTGTAATAGGTGCAGAACCTTCAATGTGTCCTGATTCTCTAATAACAACAGGAACTTTTAATCCTCTTGCATCAGTTGCAGAGATCTCAACTTGGTTGTGATCTCTCACCGGTCCAAGAATAGAAACGCCTTTTAATATGGTGTTTTGACCAGTTTTAGGATTTACTGGACCCATTAAGTCAACCTTGGTACCACTTAGGAATTCACCTGGTTGTAATAATTCTTTTTTAACTTCTAATTTAAAACCAGCACCACAAAGTTTTTCTAATGTTTCTTGTGTAACATGTACATGTCTTGCACTAGTTTCAACAATAAATTCTTTCATTTTGTACTCCTATTAATATTAATTTTAACATAATGTAATAATATATTAAAATATATTATTAGGTACTAATATGGCAAACAAAGTAAATGCAATGTTTCCGGGATCTTTTAATCCGATTCATAAAGGACATTTAGATATTATTCAAAGAGGAAGTAAACTCTTTAATAAATTTTATGTAGTTGTTTCAGTTAATGATTACAAACCACAAGTAGTAAGTTGTAAAGTAAGAATTGCTAAAGCAAAACAAGCCATAGCAAAATTGCACTTAAAAAATGTTATTGTGACTGGTAACTGTGGATTAACTGTTGAATTTGCTAAAAAGCATAATATTTCTGTCATAGTTAGAAGCATACGCAATTCTAATGATGCCAAATATGAAATAGATATGGCACAAGCAAACCACAGCTTAAACAATAAGATTGAAACAATATTAATGCTACCAAAAGCTGAATTAGCAAAATTATCTTCTACAGCATTAAGATATGTAAGAGATGCTAAAAAGAGGAAATAATGCCAGAATTTCCAGAAGTTAGAACTTTTATTAATCATTTAAAAAAACAACATTTGTTAGGACAAAAAATAACAAGTGTTAATTTTATTGATTCAAAAGTATTAAAAAATTGCAATGAATCATCATTTAAGAAATTTATTATTGGTGAAAAATTTACAGATATAGATCAAATAGGCAAGCTAATTGTTATTACTTTATCCAATGATAAATATTTAACAATCCATTTAAGAATGGAAGGAAAACTATTTTTTGTTGATTCAACAATCAAACCAGACAAATTCACTATGATTGAGATGATTTGTGGAAAGAAGAAACTAATATTTCTTGATTTTAGAAAGTTCGGCACTTTTTATATTTACAAATCTAAAAAAGAATTCTTAAATTCAAATGAATTGACCAAAATGGGCTTTCAACCATTTGATGCCAAATTGACTGCATCATATCTATTAGATAATTTTAAAGATAAAACTCAAGCAATTAAGACTACATTATTAGATCAAAGCATTATTGCTGGTATTGGAAACATTTATGCTGATGAAATATTGTTTGCATGCAAAATTAATCCATTAAGAAAAGCAAAGCTTTTATCTAAACAAGATTGTCAAAACATAATTAGTGCATGTAGAAAAATAATGAAGGATGCAATTGACTACTCTGGAACAACAGTATCATCCTTTGCCTTTGCACCAAGTCATGCAGGAAGCTATCAAAAATACTTAAAAGTTCATACTAGGGAAAGTGAACCATGCAAAATTTGTAAGACTAAAATTAAAAAAATAACAGTCAATGGACGTGGAACATATTATTGTCCTAAATGTCAATCAAAATAAAAAAGGCATAAAGCCTTTTATTTTTTAGTGGGTTGATGATCAATCAAGTTGTTCAACAGTTTTACGATGTTTATTTTCGTAGTTTTGAGCAATATATCCTGAATTAACCTTAATAACTCTACTTGCAAGATCAGCAAAGATAGGGTTGTGAGTCACAATAATTACTGTTGTATTAAACTTTTTATTGATATCCACAAACAATTGAAGGATTTGTTTAGACATTTCTTCATCAACAGCTCCTGTTGGTTCATCACCAAACACAATTGCTGGGTTTTTAGCCATAGATCTTGCAACAGACACACGTTGTTGTTGCCCTCCGGACAATTCATGAGGGAATTTCTGTGCATGCTCTGACATTCCTACTGTTTTCAATAATTCATCAATGTCTATACGTTTTGATTTATCTGATTGTAGGTTTCAACCAATTTCAACGTTTTCTCTTACGTTTAAGTTTGGTAATAAACCATATTGTTGGAAGATATAACCAATATTATCTTTTCTAAATTGAGTTAATTGGTTATCAGTCATCTTTATAAGGTTATTACTATTAACAATTGTTTTACCATATGTAGCTTTGTCCATTCCAGACATTATGTTTAATAGTGTAGTTTTGCCTGAACCTGATGGACCAAGGATTACAACAAACTCGCCTTGCTTAATTTTTAGATCAAAGCCTTTTAATACTTTGGTTGCCATTCATTTGTTGTAATAGTATTTTGTGATATTTTCAAAATCAATAACATATTTAGAATATGTTACAGGGTTGTAATCCTTTATTGTTTTATGAGATAACTTATCAAATCTCTTAATAAGTTTTGCATATTGCATTGAACGGAACGTTTCATCTAGTGAGCCTCTTCTATCTTTACATGCAACAATTTTCTTTTCTAGAATTTCGGCTTGTTTCATTCAATAGTCTTTTGGTTTTTGTACCGCTTTATTAGAACTATTAAAACTAAATTTACCTTTTAGTATTTGATTAACAACTTCTAGTTGGAATTCAAACATTCTTAAATTTGAGTTGTTTTGTTTTAATATTCTTAATCTCCTAGCAGGAAAATAATTATCTTGAAATTCTTTATTTTCATATGCTGAAACTATTTGATATAGTTCATCAGCGGTCATTTTGTTATGCTTACCGCTTGCACAATTATGATCAAACAATAAGGAATTAATATGTTTTGATAGTTTTGATTTAAGACTTGTAATTTTATTTTCAGCATCAGCAAAATTCTTACATAAAATTTTCTTAGCTTTATATTGATCAGTAGATCTCACTGTAGGGAATGAGTTATATTTCTTCTTAGCATTATTCATTTGAATGAATGCTTCCTTATATATAGATAAATAGTATGTTAACTGCTCAACGTGCTTTAACATTACTCGTTTTTTCTTACTGTTAGGTATGTGACTTAAATCTCTTAAGTCATTTACAGTTGTGAATACTTTTTTATCATTTACTTTTTTCATATTAACTCTCCTATTTAATTTCATCTACTAATCTACTTCTCTTTAGAGAAACATAACCAATTGCATATGTTCCAATTAGGATAACACCTATACCACCAATAGCTGTAACATAATATCATCATTTTTGAGTTACATCAACCAGGATATTAGCAGTATTGAAGATAATTGATTGATATCCTATTGTTAATCCAAATGATAATGGAACTGCTAAAGCTAGACCTAAAACTATTGTTGGAACAAACAGAGCAAGGATAGACATAAGGTTCTTAACATCTGAATAACCTAATGCTTTTAACATTGCAGCCATTCTTCTTGAATCATTAATGATTAGGTTTGAAATAACAGCAACAATGATTATTGTTATCGGAATAATAATTGACATTATTGTTGATTCTGCCAAATTAAATGTTGATATTAAGTTACCATAGATTAAATCAGCAGCAGCTACATCCATGGCACCACAAATAGCTGTAATCATTGTTGTGTCACCATAGATTTCTGTGACTTTATCAATAAAACTATTAATAGTATTTTCAGGAATTGGAGTATGGTTCAATAAGTGTTGATAACAAGCTTCATAGTAATCTTGTTCATCAATACCAGTCATTAAATTAGCTATAGCTAAGTTTGGACCATATCCTAGAATTTGAGTAAATTTATTTTCTGATCCTTGAGATTTAAATACAGAAGTTCCAGGATACATACCTGTATATGAATATAAAGCTAATCCAGCAGTAATAGGTTTACCAGTTTTGTTGTGTGTGTAAATACCATTAAAACCAACAGGTACATCAACACCAGTTAATTTAGGTTGAGTGTTATCTATAACATAGTGTCTATCTGAATGAATTAATTGACCATTGTCACTAAAGTTGTATACACAAATATTATTAGTTTCTTGTCCTTCTGGGTTAATACCTGACAAGTCAACTAATGATGGCAATGTGTTATTTCAAGAACCATCTCAATCTTCAGCACTTCTATACCACATCATATATTTATGAGTTTTATTTCATAAAGAACCATTAGGCAAGCCTAATAGATTGTTAGCTACGTCTTGTCTTGTATAGAATGCTTCATTATTTGTGCCTACAGAAACACCTACAACTTTAAATTTCACTAGATTATCATCAGGATTGTACTTATCTACATATCTATCTACATCATTAACAACATTTGTTGTTATAGTACTTCCCACACCCAATTTATATTTATGAGCAGCATAAGCATTAATGATAATTGGATAAACAGTTTCATTATCAATACCATTTGCTTGTAGATAATTGAAAGATCATAATCGGTCATTTAAAGCACGACCTTTTTTGTTTGTTAAGAAAATATAATCTGAATCTTGTTTAATACCTTCAATTTTTAATTGATGATTGTGATCATACTTTGTATGACTTGATAGACCTTTAATGTAACCATTAATATAAGTATATGTTTCATCTTTCTTGCCATCTGATGCTAAATCTCAGTTAACAGGAATAGAACCATATTCAATAGGATATTCTAGTTTCAATAATTCAGGATCTTGATAAATTGTTGTTAGTAATGAAACAAATATTGAATTAAATCTTGTTGGAATAGTTTCAGCAACTGTACTAGTTGATGTATCAAGTGTGTATGCTTTGTTGCCTTCACTATCTTCATGTTCGAAGAAGAAAGCTGGATAACTATTCTTTCAATAACCAACATCACCAATAATTGTGTACCAATGAGGGTGAACTAATGGTCCTACTTCTTGAGCAACTAATGGCATAATTGTATCTAAGTCTTGGAAAGGGTAATCTGCTGGATAGAATCTACCTTCAGCAGTTGGTACTATTCCATATCTTTCAGATAAAATTGATAAGAATCGTGCATTAGCTGTATAAATCTTCTCACCAGCTTTATTTGTTAATGCATTAAATGCATCAGCAGCTAAATTTCTTGAGTTAGCTGGCATTAAAGCTAAAGCTATATCTCATGGGTTAGATGAAGCAATACCTTCAACACCAATATCATAATTTAGTGTTAATCTTGAACTACGTTTGTTTTGTAAGTATAGTAAATCAGTGTTTTGACCATCGGCATCAGCAGCAGATGGAATCATTAATAAACCATTTAATCCTAAAGTGTCTTTGTAATTTGCATCGCCTTGGATAAAACCATTAGCCATATATGGCTTAGTAAATTCATGGAATGATTTTACAGTATCTTCTGTATATCAAATTGGTTTTTGAGTTGGACTTCCAGCATTAGTTGTATTTCAATAAACATTGAATAAATATTGTTCTGGATCAGTTCAAGCATAACCTTTAATTTGTTGAGAGCCAGCTGCTAATGGTTCAGAATAA
Organism: Mycoplasmoidaceae bacterium; assembly: GCA_024427125.1. Next base: position 5,816 of record JAKSVN010000003.1, read on the forward strand.
TCATAAAGTGAGTATGGACCACCAGAAGATGTAGGAGTTGTTAATTCTACATTAAAGTCATAATCAAATTGTGTTGAGTTAATATTTTTAGATTGACTAAGTTTATCAAAAGTAGTCATTGCAAATACAAGAGATGACATAGTCAAACAACTCATTGCCGCCAAAATTAACAATCTTGTTATTGAATTAAATGCAAGTGAAACTCTGAATCTAGTTAACACACCAAAATGCTTAAATGGCTTCTTAGCAATTCTACTGAAGCTATTAGTTTTAAATTCAGACCCAGCCTTCATCAAACTTACAGCACTTGTTCTTAAAACAATAAATGTGCTTACAAAGCAAATCAAGGTAAATAATAGGAATGGAGCAAAGATACAGACTAGGAATGATATCCAGTCAAAGCCAAACAGAGGTGTTGGTAGCATCCAATAATTTTTAAATAGTAATAACATTGGACCTTGCATTAGTAATCCAACAACATATGCAGCTATACCACCAATAACTGCTGGTAATAAAGCAAACGGGAATAAAGAGAAAGCAATTTTTCATTTCTTTATACCGTTAGCTCTCATAATACCAATGTTGATTCTGTTGTTTTCAACATATCGTTTAATAATTACAAAACAAATGATTAAACATAAGATACCAATAAAGACACATAAAACAGTAGATACTGTTTGTACCACATCAACTAGATTTGGAATATAAGCAATTCTAAAACCAGAACAATTTAATACATTTGAAGTATCTGCAGCAAAGAAGGCAACTTTTGTTCCTTCTGGGAAAATCATTGCTGGATCATGATCTTCAGTTCTTTGTGTAGCTCATTTATTAATGGCTTTTAAAATACTACGCCGCTGTATTGAATTAACATTTGGTTTAAATCTTGCAACCAAGTAATCTTCTACTGGCGAGTTAACAAAAGCAAGCTTTATAGAGTTGTAACCGGAATTATTAGCATAGACTAAACATTCAGTTTTTGTATTTGGTGTTGGTCTTGAAATATCAACAACAGGATACATGAAGTCTGGCGTTAAGCCACAACCTCATATGATTTCATCATATCCACTACAACTTGCAATATATTTTTTGTCAATACCATTTCAATGAGTTTTATCTTTTGTAGTAGATCTAGTCATGGTGATGGTTGTTTCATTTGGTAAATCATACACCATAGTTTCCCAACCATCTTTTTTAGTATTTGGATTAATTCATCAACCATATTGATCCGAGCTTAATGTATTAAATCAATTTTTAGATGCTTTAGGATCAATTGAATCACCTGGATATGATTTATAAGTTTGGTAATATCATTGCTTATATGGTTCGAAATTATTAAGCATTTCTGGAGCAATTACTCTAGAAGATGTTTTATCAAGGTGTTGTGGATTAACAATTGCCAACTTTGATGTTCAGTTAGTCATTGTTAGGTTTGATGGGACACCAAGTAGACTTGTTCAAGACAATACCACATTACCATTTGCACTTATATTTACTATTTCATTTCCACCAACATATCATGAGCTGTAATATGTGCTATAGTTAGTATTAATTGCAGAACCACTAGTGAATAGTTGAATACGATATTGTTTTTTATTTGTTTGCTTAGTTGCAGCTACAGATCGAATAATAGGCTTTGATTCAAGATCAGAAAAATCACCAACAAGCATATGCTTGAATCTTATTTGAATTATTTGCGAGTAGATAAACTGAGCTTGAGATGTTCAAGAATTCATTGTACCTATTGAATACAATGGTAATTCAGCAAGCTCATTAAAATTACTAGGAACTATGAATGATAATTCTGATCCTTGACCCAAAGGCCAGATTTCTGTTCCTGGAGCAATAATTGATTCATCTTCATCAATAAATTCAATTTTAGAATCATATGGAGTTCAGTCATCAACTGAATATAAGTTATTACCATATCTACCATTAGGGTCTTTAAATAAGACCATTTTATCAATAGTATCTTCAGGGTTAGAGTTAATAATCTTATAGAAGATGTTATCAGTTGATGCTGTAACATTAATTGATTTGAAGTAACGATATGTTAATTGATCTTTGTAATTAGTATCTAGGTATTTAGCTAAAGGAGTGTTACCAGTAGTCATTGCTGAATAAATACTTGATGTCTTTTCAGACACAAAGATATTAAAGTCATGGTAATCTTCAGCATATACACTTTCGGTAGCTAAATCTTCAAGGTTTGCAGATGATCAGTCAGATTGAGCATCAAACAATAATCAAGCATTTGCAGGAATACTACTTTGAGTAGCGTATTCCTCAGTTGGCGTTTTATAGTCAAATTCAACAAAACCAGTACCTGCATGATCTTCAGCATAGTTCTTGTATAAACCTGTAGAGAAGTTAGCATCTAGAGCGATATGATATGTTCTTCAACAGAAATAATGTTCAGTGTTAGGATCAAAATTGATTGTTTGAGTTGGCATTGGAACATAGAATGTTCCATCATCTGTTGAAATGCCAGAGCCAAAATAGAATTGACTTACTGGAACATTTAATTCATCTTCATTAACTAAAGTAAAGTCAGAAGCTACCCCTTCTTCTACTGTATACATAACAGCTTTAGTATCATCAGCACGATACTCAGCTTTTCCAACATCATACAATTCAGCTACAGTTAAATCATGTAGCTTACCCTTTTTGGCTAATGATGTATATTCGTTTTTGATGTTAGATGTAGTATTTGACATAACACAAAAAACGCCAAGACCAAAAAATAACAATAAAACCAGTCCAACGATAGATAATTTATTATTTTTAAACGATCGAACGACGTTTTTGATTAAGTTCTTCATCGTATATATATCTTATATATAGTATCATAATATTTACAAAAAATAAATATAAAAGTGTCTTTGACACTTTTATAAATCTATGTTCCATATTCTTGTTTTGCTTAAATATAATAATAAGATATGAAAACGATTGAACAAAAAGCTGGTAAAAAAACCAGAAATCCATTCAAAGCAATTCCGTGATATGGATGAGTTGGAGCAATTATTTTTATTGTTTTCCAAATAGGTTTATATAAATTAGCATGTTTTTTTGCACAAAACATTGCTAATCATTGAAAAGTTAATCCTAAAATTAATGCAATAGATAACGCAATACCATATTGCCCATATTTCTTTATAGAAATATATTTCTTAGCATATGGGTTTTGATTCATAGCACCTCTATGAATTTCAACATCAAAGAATAAAGAAAATTTCATCAACTTTATGATTTTTTCAACTATTGCTTCTTTCATTGGGTTCTTTTGAATGTTCTTAATGCCAACATGAATGAATAGAACTGATCATGAAATATGAGGTGTTGCTGGTGAAAATTTAATTAATAAGGCGGCAGCCATCAAAACACCAATTTCTAGATTTTTAATGCAATCTATTATAGAAATGGATACAGGCGATATAGGTTGAAACCTATGTCCTTCATACCACTGTATGGCTTCTGCTATTTGTGCTTTTGGTGTTCTTAGAAGGAAAGAACATCATATTGGTACACAAATAGGATTTGGTGTAATGGCAATATTAGTATGTATGGCTACAGTATTTGTTAAACAACACTACTTTGTAGATATTTTAGGTGGTGTTGGTGTTGCAGCAATCCCATATGTATTCATTTGTTATATTTGACACCCAGGTGAAAAGATTATTTTAAATAATCCTTTATTCTTAACTGCAAGACATTTAAATAAGAAAGATGTATCTCAAGCCAAAGAAGCTAAGGATACAACAAAGTCAGAATATAAGAAAAAATTAGATGAAATCAAATAAGCAGACAAAAACTAAAAACATTTTTAAGTTGATGTGGTATCAAATTAAAAGAGTTCCATGATATGGATATGTTTTTTCTGCATTATTTATTTTCTTAGATTTTCTTTTATATCGTTGCTCTGGATATGTATTTAAAGGATGATCACACACTTGAGCCATACAACCAGTGATACAAGATGTCGATGCAAGAATACCATTAGTTCCTTATTTTTGGGTGCAAGTTTATATTTTATTTAAAATACCAATGTTTATTGCACCATTGATAGTATCTACTATAAGCAGAGAGCACTTAATTAATTATGCTTTAGCTTATATATCAGCACAAGTAATAGGCTTCTTCTTCTTCTGTTTTGTTCCATCATCTATGGACAGAACTAATATGCCTGGTATTGGTAATGTATTTGAGTTTATTAAAAATAAACATGGTTGATCTTGAGATTGATTAAAATGAATTTATCACAAAGATTCTGGAGCAATTGGACACAGCATGTTTCCATCTTTTCATTGTATAAATGCATTCTTTATTTGATATGGTTTTTTCAATAGAAAAGAAATTAAAATATATCACAGAATCAATTGATTAATTATTAGTGTTATCATAATGCTATCTACTCTATTTATTAAGCAACACTACATTTTTGATGTCATTACTGCAATCTTATTATGTTCGTTCACATCAGCTTTGATGTATATAATAAATCCTGGAGAGAAAATATTAAAACAACGTCCGAATTTCTTAATTATCAAAAAACTAAATTGGAATCACGAACCAATAGTTGCAAGAAAAACAAAAATTGTAAATAAGGAAAATAAAAAGTAGGCATTGCCTACTTTTCTTTTACTTGAAGGTATAAGTCATCTAATCCTTCAGCGCTTGCTGCACTTGGTGCATCTAGCATTAAATCAACACCATGAGAGTTCTTAGGGAAAGCAATGACATCTCTAATTGTTTCTGCTTTAGTTAGAATCATTAATAAACGATCTAGACCTATAGCGATTCCACCATGTGGGGGAACTCCATAATCAAATGCATTTAATAGATAACCAAACTTAGCTTGAGCTTGTTCATCAGTTAATCCAATAGCTTTAAACATACGCTTTTGTACTTCAGTGTTAGTAATTCTTATAGAACCACCACCAACTTCATAACCATTTAAGACAATATCATAAGCTCTAGCTTTTGCCTTGTCTTTTTTAGTATCAAAGTCTTTCAGACTTTTAATTGCAGGAGAAGTGAATGGGTGATGAGCTGCAGCATATTTACCAGTTTCTTCATCATATTCAAATAATGGTCAATCAATTACTCATGTAAATGCTAATTCATCTGGGTTAGCAAACTTATAAATGTTATTACATGCTATTCTTGCTGCACCTAATGTTTCATTAACTTTATTTAATTTACCACCACATAGAATCATTGTTCCTGTTGTGAAATTAAATTTAGCAAACGCTTGATTTGCTTTTTCTTCTTCTATTACATTAGTAATAGATCCACCAGTTTTTTTACCTTCATTAAATGTTAAATATGCAATTTGTAAACCTTTGTCAGTGGCAAATTTTTGAATTGTTTCGAAATCTTTTTTATCAACAATTGTTTTATCAATTGCAAATGCTTTGATTACACCATTGTCTTTTAAAATGTTGGCAAATATTTGGAAATTAGTTCCATTAAAGCAATCAGATACATCAACTAACTTAAGATCATATCTTAAGTCTGGTTTATCAACTCCATACTCATTCATACATTCATCATATTTCATCACTTTGAATGGAGTTTTTATGTCAACGTTAAGAGTCTTTTTAATTGCCTTCTTAAACATCTTTTCAACAACTTTCATAATGTCTTTTTCTTTAATAAATGACATTTCAATGTCTAGTTGTGTAAATTCTGGTTGACGGTCAGCTCTTAAATCTTCATCTCTAAAACATTTAGCGATTTGGAAATATTTTAGGAAACCTGAAACCATTAGAAGTTGTTTAAAAATTTGAGGACTTTGTGGTAATGCTCAAAAATGGTTTGGAGCATTTCTTGTTGGAACAACATAGTCTCTTGCTCCTTCAGGAGTTGGCTTAGCTAGGCAAGGAGTTTCAACTTCAATAAAATCTTGTTTAGCTAAATAATTTCTCAATTCATTTATGAATTTAGAACGGAAGATTATTTTGTTTCTGATAGTATCTCTTCTTAAATCTAAATATCTATGTTTTAACCTAATATCTTCTAGTGCATCAGTAACATCTTCAACAATCATAGGCGTTGTTTTAGCAAGAGATAAGATATCAAGCGTTTTACACTTAATTTCAATCTTACCAGTTGGTAATTTATCGTTTGGAGTTTTTCTAGCAACAACTAAACCTTTAACATCAACCACTGATTCTCTAGTTAAACCATCAATTTTAATTGATTCATCTGCAATTACTTGAACTAGTCCATATCTATCAGCAACATCTAAGAAAGTGATGGAACCCATCTTTCTTATTTTTTTAACTCAACCCTTAATATTAACTTCTTTGTTAATACATTCTTCGGTTACACGTCCACAATATAATTTTTCCATATTATTCTTCTTTACCTTTTTTCTTAATAAAGTAGTCAACTAACTTTTCTACTTTAACTTCTTCTTGTTTCATTGTTAATTGGTTCTTAACAAGAACAGATTGTTTTTTAACATCTTTTGGTCCAACAATAATTACATATTTTGCACCTTGTGATTCAGCATATTTAAAGTGTTTATCAAGCTTAGTTGTGTTGCGGTTAGTTGTACAACTAAAACCAGCTATACGCAACATTTTGCAGATCATTGTGCTAATTAGATTTGTTTCTTCAGCTAAGTTAGCAACAACAACATCAACTTGTTTGTAATCATCTATAGCTTTTTTCAAAACATTATTACCTGTTAGAGCAACTAATAATCTTTCAATTCCTAAAGCAAAGCCAACACAGTTAGCATCATCGCCACCCAATTCTTTAATCATAGTGTTGTATCTACCACCACCAACTAAAGTTGGTTGACCTTTTAATAAATCTGATGTAGATTCAATTTCGAAAATAAAGTTACAGTAATAGTCTAGTCCTCTAACCAGTGTGTCATCAACAACAAAAGGAATTTGTAATTCAGTTAATGTATCTGTAATATGTTTGAAGTATTCAATTTCTTCATTAGTTGCAAAGTTTGTAATTTTTGGAGCAAGTTTAACAAAATCCTTTTTTCCATCAATCTTGTCATCAAGAATCCTTAGAGGATTTCTGTCTAACCTTGCTTGTGAATCTTCTGTTAATTGGTCTTTGAAATCTTTAAAATAAAGCTTTAGAGCTTCAATTCATTTAGCTCTAGTTTGTGACGAACAAATGTTATTGATTTTAATAACATAGTCTGTTAAATTAAATGCGTTTAAGATGGATGTTGCTAACAAAATCATATCAACATCATCATGATAAGAATTGGTTGCTATACATTCAACACCAAATTGGTGGAATAGTCTTAGACGACCGCTTTGTGGTCTTTCGTATCTATACATTGGTTCAATATAGAAGAACTTTATTGGATGTGCCATTCTTTGTAATAGTTTATTTTCCACCACAGTACGACAAACACTGGCTGTAAGCTCTGGTCTTAAAACCATATCCCTGTCACCTTTATCCTTGAATTCGTAGAATTCTTTATTAACAATATCAGATGTATCACCTACAGTTCTAATAAATAATTCTTTGTATTCAAAGGTTGGCGTTTTGATTTGGTAATAACCATTTAATTTAGCGATAGTACGGCAAGTTTGACATACAATGTCAAAACCAGGTTCTAATTCATAAATGTAATCTTGAGTTCCTCTAGGTTTTGTTAAATTCATAGCATCTCCGTAAATTAGTTATTATTATAAATTAAAAAATATATTAAATATTTACAATAGAAACTTAATTATGTATATAATTAAAAAACTATGACAAATACTGATAGAAAAAATAGTGGTTTTGGTTTAACAAAATCTAAGTGATCTGTTGTTCCGATCATTTTATCTGGTTTATTGGCTGGAGGAACTTTAGCAGGTTCTGCAGTCGGTATTTGGCAAATATCTAAAAACTACACAGAAAGCCCCGATTTTACTAAGACAGTTAATGGAAGAATGAAAATTGATCCATTTGCTAATCATCAAGGTGATGAATCATTAGAAGAGGCTAAAAGAATTACTAATGAATGTGCAAAGAAATTATCTCGTTGGTTAAAAGACAGAGGACAAGCACATTATGATGTAACAGCCGAATGTTATGCGAGAGAAAATAACGTTTTTGATTGCTACTTAAATGCTCAATTTGAATTAAGTAAAATTGCAAATAAAGATCCACGTACAGAAGAAGATGAAAAGCAAAAAATTGATAGCGATCCTTATCTATCTTTTTTCAGTAACAACGCTTTTAATTCTAATGAAAAAACATTTGTTTATCGTTGATATATAAAAAACTCTGAAGAAGAAAGTGCCGAACCTAAATATTCAGTTATTCCTTTTAGAGAAATTTTTGACTTACCTAAAACAACCGAAAAACAAGAACATCAAGCACGTACACTAGTTGATAAAGATGGACAAAATGGAGTTGTTTTACAAGCTAATTCTGATAAGTTATCAGAAATTTATAAAGATTTAAATCAAGCTAAAAAAGATAATCAAGAACCTGAACCAGAACCAAGTAACAAGATTGATAATGTTTGACAACAACCAAGATTGTATATTGTAAATAATATTCAAGGTTTATTCAATGAAGCTAACTACCATTTATCAAATTGATGATATCATGATCAAGGTAAAGATGATGAAGAATACACACCATGATACAATGGCACTGATTACGCAACATTTGCAGATAACTACAAAACATATACATTCAAAGGCAATACAGATGATGACAAAAGATCAACCACTGATGCAAACAAAACTTTTAAATTAGGTAATGGATTGAATCATGATTCAGCAGTTGAATTACCAAACTTTGATATTTTCAATTATCTAGATAAAGCAACTCCAGGAAATGCTGAAATTGCTTTTACAAATAAATACATAGATAAGATTGTCACTATTAATGATTTTGATAAATTCATGCCAGAAAAAATCACTGATCATTACAAGAATAATTTTAATGATGAAGAAAACCCAGATGTTGATTATTTCTGATATTCAACAACATCTAAACATTCTGCAACAGCTTATTTAAACAATCAAATAAACTATGGTTTTAAGGAAGCTACCATTCAAGGGTTGGAATTTGATACCGGAACTTATTTTGGTGAAGATGGGGCAAAAAAAGTCTTTGAACAAATTACTACCAAAGACATTATGTCTCAAAGAATTCAACCAACATTTACTGAAACAATATTTGGTGGAAGTAACTTAGTTGGTGTATTGAGTTTAGGATTCTTAATTTTCTTAATTGTTCTTCTAGTTATTCTTGCATGTTTATATAGAACTACAGGTGTTATTAGTTGAATATGCATGATGTTTGCTCTATCTATGACAGGATTAATTGCAACTATCGGATCAACTGCCATTGGTATGTCTTTAATATTTGGTTTATTTACAATGTCTATTGTTGGCTTCTTAGCAAGCCTAGCAATTTGTGGTAGATTGAAACGAAGATTAAAATCTCGTGAAGACACACAAGTGATGATTAAGAAGGCATTTAAAACATCATTATTACCAGTAGTAGATGTATCTATTATTACATTAATCTTTGGTATATGTTTCACATACATTGCTCCTATTGCATTAAATGCATTTGGATTAGTTTTGGTTAGTGGTGCATTCATGACATTTATAAGTGTTTATCTGATAAATGGCTTGTTACATGCACTGTTCTTTAACAATAGAATAATGATTAACAAATATCAATTCTTTGGCAAACCATCTAATATAGCCAATGAAGCTTTAGCTCAAAGCAATAATGCAATACCTGCATCATTAGATGCAACAAAATTAGATATTCCATATTACAGTAGCATAAGCAGAAAAAAGATTGATGCTACAAATAAGAAAGCACTAATTGCCATTTGTGTTGTTGGTGGTTTGTTATTAGCAGGAATTATTGTCTTTAGTGTTTTAGGATTTACTAGTCCAACATTATTCCATACAACAACTTGTGTTGCTATTCAATATGATGGAAATATATTTAAAGACCTTGATCTTCATGGCTTAAGTTATGTTTCTTATAAACATAGTGGTGATTGATGATTCTTCTACACTAATATGTCAAATGCTTCTTCTATAGCGCAACAAATTGCAACTGATGCTGGTTTAGAATATGGAATTTCAGTTCAATGTCAATCAATCTTTGGTTCAACTAATAGAGATATTTTAAACCTTGCATTAATTTCAATAATTGTTGCAACACTAGTTTCAGCATTGTATGCCGGAATTAGACATAACTGAATTGCTATTGTTCCAATGATTGCTGGAGCATTTGGTATTCCATTATTAATTATTGGTATGTCAGCAATTTGCCAAGTTAAATTTGATCAATTTGTTGCAATTACATTTGCACTTGTAGCCATAGCTAATACTATCTTTGCAATGAATATTGCTGGTAGCATCAATGAATCATGAAGTAGAAAAGAAGCATTCACTAATGAAGAATTTAGATACATTCTTAATGTTTCATTAACAAATAACTGAACATACATTTGAAATACATTGTTAGTTTATGGTTTGTTCATTCTAATTTATGGTTTGTCAGCACCTGTTGGTCCAAGTACCAATTCAACAATCGGTTTATTAATAATTGGATGTATTGTAACAATTATAATTACACCATTTGTTGTATCTTTCATTCTTTATCAATTTATGAAAGTTAGAAACTTTGCTCTTAGCAAGAGAGTTGAAAAGAGTAAGAATAAAGTTGTTGTTAACTATGATGACATTGATGAACAAGGAATTGAAGGTATCAATAAATTTACAAAGAAAATTCCAGTAAGTCAGCCAAAACAAGGAGAATAGGATGACCAAGAATTTAACTATTATTAAAAACACAATGAAAGTTGTTCCTAACTTTCCAAAGAAAGGTATTAGTTTCAAAGACATAACACCTATCTTTACTAAACCTGCTGTTTTAAAATTAACACTTAAAGAAATGTTAAAAACAGTTAAAGGTCAAAAATTCGATATAGTTGTTGGTTTGGAATCTAGAGGTTTTTGATTTGCACTACCAATTGCTGAAATATTGAATATTCCTTTTGTTCCTATTAGAAAAAAAGGAAAACTACCAAGAACAACTGTTTCAGCAAGTTATGCTCTTGAATATGGTAAAGATACAATGGAAGTTCATAAATATGACATTAAACCAGGATCTAGAGTTTTAGTAGTAGATGACATTGTTGCTACAGGTGGAACAATTCTAGCAGTTAAAAAGATGATGAATCAATTAAAAGCTAAATGTGAACATCTATTAGTTTTGGGTTATCTAGGTGAATTACCAGAAGGCCCTAAGAAAATAGAAAGAGTTGGAATAAAAGTTCATAGTTTGCTAAAACTTTAATCCAAACAAAAATAGGGTTTCCCTATTTTTCTTTTTATTAATTTATATTATTTATGTAAAAAAAGTAATACCTATATAATAAATACCTATATTTATTATGAATTTTGTAGGATTTGGAAAAGATATTCATAAGTTACAAAAAGCTAAAACAAGCATTGTTTTAGGTGGTTATGAATGTAAAAGTAATTACAAAATTGTTGCCGTTTCAGATGGTGATTTGGTATTACACGCAATAGCTGATGCAATATTAGGCGCTTGTCAAGGTGGCGACATTGGAATTGCTTTTCCAGACACAGACATTAAATGTAAAAATATGGATTCACAATTAATTCTTAATTATGCTTTAGCATTAGCTAAAAGCAAAGGATTATCAATTGTAAATTTGGATTTAACAATTGTATGTGACAAGATAATGATTCAACCAATTCGTAAATATATAGCTAAAAGCTTAAACAAACTTTTAAAAACAAACAAAATCAATGTTAAAGCAACAAGATTTGAACAAGATTTAAATCTAATCGAATGTGATGCAATAATTTTGATGAAAGGAAAATAATATGGCAAGTACAGTATACAAACCAAAATATGTTAAAAGAATTTTGGTAAGTCCAAAAGAAGTAAAAGCAGGTATTACAAAAGCTGCTAACTGAATTAACAAGAAATATGCTAATGCTAAAAAAACACCAATTTTATTAGCTATCCTAAAAGGTGCTATTCCATTTTATGGAGAATTGGCAATGCAAATCAAAAGGGATATTCATTTTGATTTCATAGTTTTAAGTTCATTCCGTGGACAAATGAAGGCAGTTGGCAATCCTAAGATTGTTACTGATGTAATTAGTGACATTCGTGGAAGAGACATTATTGTTGTTGAAGATGTACTTGATTCAGCAAGAACATTATCTGTCTTAATTAAGTATCTTAAATCAAGAAAGCCAAGTTCAGTTAAAACTATGGTATTGGTTGACAAGGTTGATATGAGAGCCGTTCCTTTCAAAGCAGATTATGCATGTTTTACCTTAAAAGGTAATCCATTCTTAATCGGTTATGGATTAGACATTAAGGAAGCTGCAAGAAACTTACCATACATTGCAGAATTTGATAAGAAATATCTGAATAAACTATAATATATAAGCAAATTAAGGAGGAATCCTATGCAAAAAGAAAAATTACATATAAATGCTGCGCAGGCTGATGATGAAGTAATTCAACCATCTGGAACGAGTCCAGATGATAAAGTTGTTTATCAAAAGCAATCAACAGATCCTGAAACGAAAGCAAGAAGAAAAAAATCTATTATTAGATGAGTTATTGCTCTTTTAATAATTGGTTTATTTATCTTTTTAATCGTTTGAGGTTGTACGCCAAGATACAATTCTGTTAAGGTTAAAAATGCGCAAGTAAAAGATGATGACACTTCTAAATTAGTGCTTGACACTAATGATGGTAAATATACTATCAACATGGATAAGCCAAGCAAGTCTTGAGCATTCTTCTATGTTACTGGTGGCAACAAAACTGTTTATTCAGTTCATGCTGACCCAACAAATGGAGCTAAAGAAATTGCATTTACTATGTCAGAAGTCATTACTCAAGATCCTTCTACTGGTAAACCTATTTACACATATTATTTAGGAAATGTAGTAATTGAAGAAGATTCACAAGAACAAATGTTTGCTTGAGCACAAAGAATAGCAAGTCAAGCAACAGTTGAATCTGGTGGAACAAACATTGGTATTGTTTTGTTAAACATGTTACCAACTATCATCTTCTTAGTTGTAATCATTTGATACTTTACAAAAATTACAAAGATGTCTGGTATGATGGGTCAAGGTGAAGACTCAATCTTTGGCATGGGAAAATCTTCTGCAAAAATTGCTAAGAGCAATGTTAAGTTTAGTGATGTTGCTGGTATTGAAGAAGAAAAGAACGAATTAATTGAAATCGTTGATTATTTAAAGAATCCAGAAAAATATGCAGCTATGGGTGCTAGAACACCTAGAGGTGTAATTCTATATGGTCCTCCTGGAACAGGTAAAACATTACTTGCTAAAGCTGTTGCTGGTGAAGCATCAGTTCCATTCTTCCAAGCATCAGGATCTAGCTTTGATGATATGCTAGTTGGTGTTGGTGCTAAGAGAGTAAGAGACTTATTCTTGAGAGCTAAGAAAGCAGCTCCATCAATCATCTTTATCGATGAAATCGATTCAGTTGCTGGCAAGCGTGGAAGAAACGATATAGCTGGTGGCGGCGGCGGAATTGCTGATCAAACAATTAACCAATTGCTTGCTGAAATGGATGGTTTCAATACTAGAACTGGTGTTGTTATCATGGCAGCAACTAACCGTCTAGATTCTCTAGATGAAGCTATTCTAAGACCAGGTAGATTTGATAGACACATTCAAGTTAACTTACCTGATATTAAAGAACGTGAAGCTATTTTAAAGATTCATGCAAGAAACAAAAACTTATCAAGTAAAGTAAGTCTAACAGATGTTGCAAGAAGAACTCCTGGTTTCTCTGGTGCACAACTAGAAAACGTATTAAACGAAGCAACATTACTTGCAGTAAGATTAGGAAAAACTGCAATTGGTATGTCTGAAATTGACGAAGCTATTGACCGTGTAATTGCTGGTCCAGCTAAGAAGTCAAGAGTAATTACAGAAGAAGAAAAGAAACAAATTGCTTACCACGAAGCTGGTCATGCGCTTGTTGGTCTTCACACTAAGGGAGGAGATGTAGTTGAAAAGATTACAATCATTCCACGTGGTGTTGCTGCAGGCTATACATTATCTACTCCTGAAAAGCAAGAACTTGCTATTCATAAGAAATCAGATCTATTAGCTATTGTTAGAACAACATTAGGTGGTAGAGCTGCTGAAGAAGTAATCTATGGTAAAGATTCTATCTCTACGGGTGCAAGCAATGACCTATATAAAGTAACTAACATAGTTAAATCTATGGTTACACAATTAGGTATGTCTGATGTTGGTATGACACAATTCATTCCAACTGAAGGAACAACTCCAGCTTATGCTCCTAAGAGCTTTAGCGAAGCTACAAACCAAAAGATTGATAAAGAAATTGAACAAATTATTCAATCTGAATATGTTAAAGCTAAAGATGTAATTAAACATAACGGAAAAGAACTTGATTTAATTGTTGAAACATTGTTATTGTTAGAAACAATTGTTAAGAACCAAATTGATTACATCCACAAAGAACTTAAACTTCCTCCAGAAGCACTTGAAAAGAAGAAAGTTTTAGAGCAAGAAAAGAAAGAAAAAGCTGAAGCTAAAAAACCTATAAAGAGTAAATAAGAGTGCAAAGCACTCTTTTTTATTTATAATTTACATATAAGAAAGGCAAAAACATGTCATTAAAAGTTCCTTATACATATTACAAGTCAACAATGCTAGCAGTATGAGCTTTGGCTATACTTTGCATTATTGCAACATGAGTAGGATTTGCAGTTCCAAATAATGCTGCATTAGCATTTGGTGCTATTGTTGATACATTCCTATCACTAGCATTAATTGCTTTGGTTGTTCTACTTGCACTAAATGAAAGACAAGATTATAAAAAGAGAGCATGATTGTTTGGAGGATTAACTCTAGCACACATTATCTTCTTTATTCTGGTTCTTGCTCTTAAGAGCAAACTTGAAGCTGGAAATAATGGAGTATTTGCTTTACCTGCAATTCACACAATATTATTAATTGCTATCTCTGGTATTGGAATTTACTTCTGAATTAGAAATAAATTTACATTCAAGTCTTTTGCACAACAAGATGCTATGGTTGCTTTTGGTGGTCCTGTTGATCAACCAAAGGTCCCAGAAACTCCAGTTCAACCAGAAGAACCTAAAAAGGCAAGAGACGAAAAAACTGGTATCGTAAGTCTATAAGATAAGATTAAAAGAATAAGAGGGTATACCCTCTTTTCTTTTTTATAATATATAGTCAATAATTAATATATTTTTTATAATTAAAATACTATGAACAATAAGTTTGATCAAGCAACAATAGTAAATTATTTAAAAAACTACGGCTTTGTGTTTGCTAGTAGCGAAATTTATGGTGGTTTAGCAAATGCATGAGACTATGGACCATTAGGTGTTGCTTTAAAAAACAATATCAAAAATTTATGATGAAATTATTTTATTACAAGTCAACCAAATATGGTTGGTTTAGATTCATCAATCATTCTTAATCCAACAGTTTGAAAAGCATCTGGACACCTAACAAACTTTGCTGACCCATTAATTGATTGTAAGGAATGTCACCAAAGGTTTAGAGCTGACAAACTTATTGAAGAAAAATATCCTGATATTAAGATAAATGAAAATACTGATAAGTCAGAATTATTAAAAATAATTAAAGACAAAAAAATTGTTTGTCCTAATTGTGGCAAAGCAAACTGAACTGATATTAGAAGTTTTAATTTAATGTTCAAAACGAGTCAATCAGTTATCGAAGATAAGGCAAATGAATTATATTTAAGACCCGAAACAGCACAAGGTATTTTCATTAACTTTGCTAACATTCAAAGAGCCTTGAGATTAAAAGTTCCTTTTGGTGTTGGACAAATTGGTAAAGCATTTAGAAATGAAATTACTCCAGGTAACTTTATTTTTAGAACCAGAGAATTTGAACAAATGGAAATTGAATTCTTTAATTATCCAAAGGATGCACCAAAGAAATTTGATGAATACATTAAACAAATTGAAAACTTCTTATTTAATATTTTAAAAATTAAAAAAGAAAATATTAGAATGTCTGAACATGATAAGGCTGACTTAAGTCACTATTCAGCTAGAACGGTTGACTTTCAATATAACTTTCCTCATGGCTGAGCTGAACTATGAGGTTTAGCTAATAGAACAGATTTTGATTTATCAAATCATCAAAAGCTATCAGGTTCAACTTTAGGTTATTTAGATCCAGAAACCAATGAAAGATTTATTCCTTACGTTGTTGAACCATCTGTTGGTGTAGAACGTTTGTTCTATGCAATTATTTGTGATGCATATAGGATTGAAAATATTAAAGACAATGAAACAAGAGAAGTATTAGGACTACCATATGCTTTATGTCCTTATAAAGTAGCAGTACTACCATTAAGTAATAAACTTAATGATAATGCTAAGAAAGTTTTTGATAAGCTTATAGCAGCACAAGTTCCATCTGTTTATGATGTTACTGGATCAATTGGAAAAAGATATAGAAGACAAGATGCAATTGGTACTTACTTCTGCATAACATATGATTTTGATTCTGAAAAAGATAATTGTGTAACAATTAGAAACCGTGACACAATGAAGCAAGAAAGAATAAAAATTTCTGAAATTTTAAATTTTTTAGGTAAATATATGAGCAGGGTAGACTAATGAGTAGTTTTGTTGATGAATTATTAGAAAAAGCAGACATAGTCGATATTATTGGTAGGTTTGTGTCTTTACACAAATCAGGTGCCAATTTTTTTGGACTTTGTCCTTTTCACCCTGATCAAAACCCTAGTATGTCTGTTTCACCTAAGAAAAAAATCTTTAGATGTTTTTCATGTGGAGCAAGTGGTAATGTAATTAACTTTGTACAAAAGTACAAAAAGATAAGCTATGGTGAGGCAATTAAAGAAGTTGCGAAGATGGCAGGCTATTCTGATGCTGATATCAACAATTACTTATCAAAACAAAACAAGAACTATTCGCCCGCTAATATGAGATTATTTGATCTCAACGCGGATGCGAATGATTTGTTTAGAACATTACTTTTTAATGATGACAATAAGTCATACCTTCAATACCTATATGATCGTAAATTATCTGATGCAACAATCAGAAAGTTTGAAATAGGTTTTGCTGGTAAAGGCTCTGAGAAAAGAATCATTTATGATTTGTTAACAGATACATCCTTACCCCACAAGCAAGTTTGAAATGAAGATGACTTATTGAAAGCTTCATTAATAAATATTAATGAAAAGACTTCAGAAATTTCAGATTACTTTCATAATAGAATTACATTCCCTATCAAAGATAGAAACGGTTTTATTATTGCCTTCATAGCGCGTGATATTAAAAAAGAGTCTGAACTCAAATATCTCACAACGCGTGAAACAAATTTGTTTAGCAAATCTAACACACTTTACAATTTTGATAGAGTCATGTTAGATAAACCAAAAACACTAATAGTGTTAGAAGGTAATGTTGATCTAATGTCATTATATGAAGCAGGAATGAATGAAAATCAATATGGTGCTGTTGCATTAATGGGAACTGCATTCACTCAAAATCATAAGAATATGATTCTTAACACACGTTGTATTGATAATATTCTTTTATGATTTGATAATGATGAAGCTGGTAAAGCTTCAACTTTAAAGAATGGTTTACAACTTCTTTCTTTGCACAAAAACATGCTAGTTGTAAATAATACAACTACATATAAAGATGTAAATGAGATTCTTGTAAAAGAAGGAAAAGAAAAAGTTTTACAAATTCTTCAATCAGCTGACAATCCAAGATTTGTTACTTACTATATTACACACACATTAAAAGATTTAACAAACCTTAACTTGGACAGCAAGATTAAAGACGTGTTGAAAGTTATAAGAACAGAAAATAACCCTTCCTACACTGATTCATACATCCACTTGATATCTTCTATTACCAAACTAGCTGTTAGCGATTTAAAGCGCACTTATGAATCAATTAGACCTGTTTATGGTTATGACGAACTTGCAACAACCAAGAAAAAAACAAAAGTAGTTTATCCTACAGTTGTTAATAATATGATCAATAGTTTTAGAAAATTGATTCAATTATTATTAGTAGATCCTAGTTTAGCTGAAGATAGTTATGATGAAATTGAATGTAAGTCTCCAGAAAAAATTAACATTCAAGAAATTCAGGATTACTTCTACATTATTAAATCATTGGCAACCAACGATTTTGCTCCAAAAGATTTAATAGATCAAGAAAATAAATTAGTTAATAATCTATATAAAAATAAAAAGATTAGTGAAGGTGCTTATAAGTTTGCTTTAAGTGCAATTGATGAAATTCAAGCAAATCAATCATATTCAATTTCTATCAGAAGCAACAAAACAAAATGTGTTGCATTAGTTGGACATATTAACGCTTGTTATGATGAAATTATGGTTAGTCAAATTAAGTATGATATTGGTCAAGGCAGGTATAAAGATCAAGAACTAGAAGATGCTAAAGCAGAACTGCAAAGACTTAATAATAAAATTAAAAATTATAAAGCACACAAAAAAACAAAATATCATATCGCATAATGTATAATTGTAAAGCATCACAACGTGTGGTACGAACCGTGTTAGGCTAGAAATAGAGCAGCACTAAGTTAAAGCACGTGTGTGGTGCTTTTTATTTTGCAATATTTATATATAATATAAATAACAAAGGAGATTTTATGAAATTAACTAAATTATTACCAATTATTGGTATATCAGGAACATTAGCTGCTTCACCAGCTCTAATGACATCTTGTACTAAACCTACTAAATATATCCAATTAAATCAATTTCATAGCGGTAGTGACAATGATTCATATTTATCATCAGGAAAATTTAACATAAAGAAAAATGAAACTGTAAAACTTACTATACAAATGTCTGACTGAACAAAGTATGATGAATGACCAAACATGTGGTATGATGGCTGACAATTAGAATTGCATGATGATAATGGGGGAGTTGGAATCAATAGCGCATCTATTTGATGAAACGGAGTAAAACTAGTTAACGATTATGATTATTTCGTAGAAGATACCATGGGAATGTACAAAGGGCTTAATCCTCCAACAAAAGATGATAAAGGAAAATGAACACCCTGTACTGATACGTTAGCTATCCATTTAAATTTTGCTAATGATTTTGAGGATGAAAATGTTGTAGCTGTGTGGAGAATTTTGTGAGATTAATTTACATAACTATATGTAAACAACCACATTATCTTTAACATTAGATATATTTAATAATATATGGTTTAATTCCGGACCTATATTATTTTTTTGTACATGTAATACACACATATACATATGCATAACTTAATAGGAACTACACACATGTGGAGTTACATAACTATATGTAAAGCTAAAAAATAGGTTAATTTACTTATATATAGGATATATATTAGATTTTGGTTTTATTCTTGATTGCAAACTTTAAAGTATTTTCATCTGCATAGTCAAGAGCAGAATTGACTGGAAGCCCGATAGCTAGTTTATATGTTACACATGAGGGCAATATATCTTTTAATAATTTATTTAAATAAATATTTGTGGCTTCACCATTAATAGTTAAGTTAGTAGCAATAATGATTTCTTTGAAATCTTTATTAGCGCAATAATTCATTAACTTCTTAATAATTTCTGAATCAATTTTCTTTTTTGCTTTAACATTGATCTCATCATTTAAAACAAAATAGATTCCATTAAAACATCCAGTTGATTCAATCTTATTTAATTCATCAATTGTATTTACAATACAAAGTTTAGAATTATCTCTTTCTGGGTTTGAACAGATAGTACATAAATCATCTAAAGCAAAGTTACCACATTGTTTACAAAACTTAATGCTATTTTTAGCATTAGTTATTCTTTTTATAAATTCATCAATATATTGTTGGTCTTGATGAATTAAGTGATAAGCAATTCTTTCAGCAGCTTTAGATCCTACCGAAGGTAGAGATTTAATAGCATCTACTAAAAATTCAAACTCTTTAGGTCTCATTAAAATAATCCACCCATGCCACTAGGCATTAATGATTGTTGTATAGCATCAGCTTTAGCTGTTACTTGTTCAATTGCAGAGTTAATAGCTTCAGTTACCATTTCTTGTAAAGTAATAGGATCTTCTGGATCAATAAGTGTCTTATTGATTTCAATAGACTTAATTACACCTTTACCAGTAATGGTTACCATTACTGAACCATTTTGATAGTCATATGTAAACTCTTGTTTATATAGTTCCTCAAGTTTCTTTTGCATTTCTCTTTGCATTTTTTGTGCTTGAGCCATTATTTGATTCATGTTCATAGTTATTACCTCTAAACGCTTTTAATATTATAAAATAATATTAACACTTATGATAGTTAAAGTACCAGAAGCAAAAACTAAGTTACAAATATTGGCTACGCCAATTGGTAATTTAGATGAAATCACATTTAGAGCAATCAACGCTCTAAAAGCATGTGAATGTATTTTATGTGAAGATACAAGAGTAACTTCCAAATTATTAGCAAAGCTAAATATTCATGGCAAAGAATTAATTAGCTATCAAAAATTTAATGAGAATGATAAAGTTGAACTAGCCTTAAATAAAATAAAAAGTAAAAAAACAATTTTATGTTCTGATGCTGGGTATCCTTGTTTATCAGACCCAGGATATGCACTTGTAAACAAGTGCTATGAAAATGGTATAGCAGTTGAAATTTTAAATGGTCCTAGTTCAGTACTACATTCAGTAGTAGTATCAGGATTAAATCTAAATAACTTTTATTTTAATGGTTTCTTGCCTGCAAGCAAAAGTCAAAGAATTGAAAAGCTTAAAGAACTTAGTTCTTTAAATGTTCCTGTTGTGTTCTTTGAATCAGTTCATAGAATTAAACAATCACTAGCAGATATCAAAGATATTTTTAAAGATCCATACTTTGTTGTTTGTCGTGAATTAACAAAGTTAAATGAAACAATCTATCGTGGTAAATATGATGAAATTATCAATGATATCATTGATAAAGGTGAATTTGTTGTTATTGTTCAAAAACAAAAAACAGAAAAACAATCATTCTTTTCTAAACAAGATATTATTGATCAAGTCAATATATTAATAAAGAAAAATAAATTAAGTTTAAAGCAAGCAGCTAAGGAAGTTGCAAGACAAAATAATTTGCAAGCTTCATTAGTTTACAACACCGTGGTTGAAAGCAAGAGGGTTAAGTAATGGTTAGATATAGACTATATGGCTCTTTGCCCGTGACAGGCGTTAAAAATGCATTTAACTCAATATGTGAATCAACTTTCAAAGAACTAAAACTTTGTGAGAATGTAGTTTTTGATGTCAACATTGTTACACCAGCACAAATTAAGAATATTAATAATAAATATAGAAAAACAAATAAAGTAACAGATGTTATTAGCTTTGCTAATAGAGATAACAGCAAAGTTTTAGTTCCATTGCTTGGTGAAATTTTTATTTGTCTAGATCAAGCTAAAAAACAAGCACATGAATATAAACATAGCTTACAACGCGAGCTTATCTTTTTATTTACACATGGGTTATTACATTTATTAGGTTTTGATCACCAAACATCTAAACAAGAAAAAGAAATGATGTCTTTATCTAAAAAGATAATTAACAAAGCACAAATCAATCCTAAATATATAATTAAGTAAGATGGAAAACGAAAATCTTAAAAAAAGAAAAACCAAAGGAGCTTTCTTTAGAAAGTTCTTATATGCTTTTAGAGGTATAGGATCTAGCTTAAGAGAAGAATCTTCATTAGTAGTACATTTTATATGTACTGCTGTTGTATTTATTCTTGGTGGTATTTTACATAATGGTATGCATTACTATGATTGAATAATCTTAGTAATATGTATGTTTGTTTTAATGGCAGGGGAATTAATTAATACTGCTATTGAGAATCTAACGGACATGGTGTCGTTTAAGTTTAGCTATAATGCTAAAAAGATAAAAGATGTTGCTGCGGCAGCAATGTTGATTTTATCAATAATGTCAATCATTATTAGCTTAATGGTTTTAATTAGAGCACTACTTGTAGTGCTCCATGTGGTGGCTCTATAATGAAAAAGCAATGTACTGTAGCTATTGTCGGATTGCCTAATGCCGGCAAATCAACCTTTTTAAATAAAGTAATGAAACAAAAGGTAGCTATAGTTAGCTACAAACCGCAAACTACTAGAAATCAAATTAAATCCGTTTATGAGGATGACAGAATTCGTATTTGTTTTGTAGACACTCCTGGATTTCATCAACCAAAAAACAAGCTTGATAGTTTCTTAAATTCTCAAGTAAAGCAAAGCTTTAAACAAGCAGATATTGTTCTCTTATTAATTGATGCATCTAAAGATGATGTTGAAGGAAACAAAATTTTGATTGATGTGATTAATAGTTATAAGGTCAAAGACCTTATTGTTATATTTACTCACAAAGATTTAGTACGTGAACTACAAGTAATAGATAAACTAAACCTTTATGGTTTAAATGGTATTAAGCATAAAATGGCTATAGATAATAACTCAGTTCAAGATGTGAATAATGTTATTTCATTTATTTATGATATTGCACCACAAGATGGATATTTTGAACCTAATGATATGACAGATGATTTCTTAATTCAAGAAATAGTTAGAGAACAAGCTCTACACATTTTGAAACAAGAAGTTCCACATTCTTTGGCAGTTGTTGTAGACAACAAAAATTTTGATAAAGAACAAAACTTATTCACTATTAATTGTTCATTGATTGTAGAAAAAGAAAGCCAAAAACCAATTGTTATTGGTGCTGGTGGTAAAATGATTAAGTTAATAGGAACTAAAGCAAGACAAGAACTTTTAAAGTTCTTTGATTGTAGAATAATGCTTAAACTATTTGTTAAGGTTAAACAAGACTGAAGAAATGATGAACAGTTCTTATCATCTGTAGGTTATTTCAAGAAATAATATGGCTGAAATAATTACTAAAGGATATTTAATTGCAAGAAATGACTATCAAATGTTTGATGAGGTCATAACCTTTATTAATGAATTTGGTAACAAATTCGTATGCTTAGCTCAAGGAACAAAAAAGATTGAAAGTCATAATGCAAGACATATGCAATTAGGAAATTATTGTGAGTTCCAATTTTTCTTAGCAAGAAATGAAGACAAAATTTCTAAACTAATGAAAGTTAATGCTATAGATAAAGTTGGATGACCTAATTTTAGACAAAGTTTAATTACATTAAATTCTCTAGCAGATCAATTGATTTATCCTAATGTTAAGAATTATGAATTCTATGAACAAATGAGAAAGTATGCAATAGATACGAACTTTAGTGATGCAAAAGCTGAACTAATAGTTTTAAGAAACTATTGTAAATTAACAGGAATTGATTTACATGTTAATGATTGTGTAATTTGTCACAATCATCACATTAAAACAATCTCATTTCAAAAGCATGGATTATTATGTGGACAATGTTATGAAAAGGATAAAGTACATTTATTTAGTTTAGAATTTTCTAAACTTGTTTATCACTTATTCAAAGATCAATATGAAAAGATGGACCAATATGAAGACCACTTTATTCCATTAATTACACACTTAAAGCAATATATCACAGACAATAATGGTACATACTTTGCTAAAAAGAAAAAAAGAACTATATAGTTCTTTATTTTTTTAATATGTATAATATATATACATTTAGAAAAGGATTAATAATGACTCCCATTGCAATAGTAATGTTTGTGTTTGGTGGAATAGCACTACTAGTAGGGCTATTATTATCTGGTAGTGGTACAGGGGCAGGACTTAATGCTCAAGCGGGTCAAGACCTTGAACTATTCAAGAAAACAAAAGATAGAGGATTTGTAAAGATTTTACAAATCATAATGTTTATCGTTACATTAATATTATTAGGTTTAGGTATTGCATTATTATTCATATAATTTATGCAAAACAAGAAGCCTGATTACTATAAACAAATTTTAGAAATAGTTGCCAAGGAAGGTAAAAGACCAATACCTATTGGTATTATTCTTCGTAAATTATCAAACAAAGAACCTGGTGTTGATAAGAATGTTTTCTTTAAAAACATCCAATCTTTAATTAATTCAGCACAACTTGTTAAATTAAGAAATGGTAAGTTAGTTTTAGGATATCCTAAAGCAGATGTAGATATGACCAACATCTACAAAGGCGTAATTAGAATTAATTCTAAACTAGCAGGATTTATTACAGAAGAGGGTAAAGAAGAATCTGGATATTTTGTTCATAAAACAAATTTAGGTGGTGCGCTTGATGGTGACACTGTTGAGTTTGCTTTATTAAAAATAGAAAGTCCTAATAAGGATTTAAAAGATGCTAAAGTACTTAAAGTACTTAAGCATGCCAAAGGTTTTTATGTTGGATGTTTTAAATCTGATGGTGAACATTACCAAGTTGAAACAGATGACAAAAAAATGTACCTTCCAATAAAATTGGAAGATACTTCTGGTTTAACCAATGGAACTAAGTTCTTATACACTGTGGTTAAGTTTACTGAAACTGAAGCAATTTGTAAAGTTGCAAAAATCATTGGACATATTAATGATGTTGGAACTGACATTCTATCTATTGTTTATGACAATGGAATTGAACCTGAATTCCCTGAAGAAGTTATTGATTATGCAAATAAGCTAAAGCTTGATATTAATGAAGAAGAAAAGGCGCTAAGAAAAGATTTAACTAATTTAGATATTGTTACTATTGACCCAGCCACATCTAAAGACTTTGATGATGCTGTTTATTGTGAACAATTAGAAGATGGAACATATAAACTATATGT
The DNA here is from genome assembly GCA_024427125.1 of Mycoplasmoidaceae bacterium. The sequence goes on from JAKSVN010000003.1 coordinate 30,708, forward strand.
TTCTATTGCTGATGTAAGTCATTATGTCAAAATGAATTCATGTTTAGATTTAGAAGCTTTGAAAAGAGGATGTTCTACTTATTTAGTAGATAGAGTTATTCCAATGCTTCCACACAACCTATCAGATGATTTATGTTCATTAAATCCTAATGTACCAAGATTAGCATTAACTTGTGAAATGATTATTGACAAGAAAGGTTCTTTCTTAGATATTAAAACATATCCATCAATTATTAAATCACATAGAAGATTTAGCTATGATGAAGTTAATGCTTTCTTTGAAGGAAAAGATAAACTTGAAAAAGATACACCAGAAATTAGAAAGATGTTACAAACATCTAGAAAATTACATGACATCTTATACACCATGAAAAAGAACAGAGGGTATGTAGAATTAGAAATACCCGAAGTTAAGATTATTGTTAATGAAAAGTGCGAACCAATTGAAATTAAATTAAGAGAAACTGGTACAGCTCAATCTATGATTGAAGACTTCATGGTGGCAGCGAATGAAGCTGTAACAATAGAAGCTATCAAAGTGAAATGACCTTTTGTGTATCGTGTTCATGGTGAACCAAAAGCTGAAAGAGTAGAAATGTTTAAAGTGGAAGCTAAAAAATTAAACTTTAAACTACCTGCTGGTGATTTATCAATTACACCCAAAGCTATGTCTAATTGATTAACAAACAATGCTGACAATCCTAACTTAGACTTAGTTAGCATATTAATGCTAAGAACAATGGCAAAGGCTGAATATGACACTAAGAATATTGGACACTTTGGTTTAGCAAGTAAAAACTACACACACTTTACTTCACCAATTCGTAGATATCCAGATTTAGTTGTTCATCGTTTATATTGAATGTATCTTTTCAATAGAAAAGCATATACAGATGATGATCGTAAAAAATTAGTAGAAATGCTAAAAGAATATTGTGACAAGTCAAATGAAGCTGAACTTAGAGCAATTCAAACTGAAAGAGATGTTAATGCTCTTAAGTTTGCCCAATATATGAAAGATCACATAGGTGAAGAATTTGATGTTAGGGTTTCTGCAGTAACAAAGTTTGGTTGTTTTGTTGAATTGTCTAATACAATTGAAGGACTTATTAAATTAGCTAACCTAAAAGATGACTTTTATACATACGATGAAAGAAACTTTCAATTAATAGGAAAAAAATCTAATAATATCATTACATTAGGAACTAGATTTAGAGCAAAATGTATTAATGCTGATATGAATGAAAGAAGAATAGAGTTTGAAGTAGTTAGAAGGATTTAATGATGAAGATTCTTGTTAATAACAAAAAAGCTTTGTTTAATTACAACATTCAAGATAAATATGAATGCGGCATTTCTTTATGAGGATCAGAAGTTAAATCCATTATTGATGCTCAAGCAAATTTAGATGAAGCATTTATTGTTTTTAGAAACAATGAAGCATTTGTTATTAACATGCATGTAACACCTTGAAAACAATCTAACTTAAAAGGTGATGATGCTGTTAGAACAAGAAAACTTTTATTACATAAAAATGAAATTCTTAAAATTCAAAATTATGTTAAAAAGAATAAAGCAACAGTTGTACCTTTAAATATTCATTTAGAACATGGCAAGATAAAATTAACTATTGCTATTGCAAAACGTAAAAATTCTGCTGACAAACGCGAAACAAAAAAGAAAAAAGATGCACAAAGAGAAATTAAAAAATTTATTTAATTCTAAAGAAGTTAACAGCATTAGCTGTTAATTTTTTTGACAAATCTTCTTTAGATATTTGCAATTTATTTGCTATGTTCTCCATTACAAATTGAACATAATGAGGATAATTTGTTTTACCACGATATGGTTCAGGTGATAATCATGGACCATCTGTTTCAATCATCATTCTGTCTAATGGTATAGATTTTATTGCTTCATGCAAAGGTTTTGCATTTTTAAAAGTTACAATTCCAGGAATAGAAATCATATATCCCGCATCAACATATTTTTTAGCTCAATCTGATCCCATTGCAAAGCAATGAATTCAAATTTTGGATGGATTCTTTACCATTTTTAATATTTCAAAACAATCTTTTTCTGCTTGTCTAACGTGAATACAAACCGGCAGATCATATTTATTTACCATCTCAAGTTGCTTTTTAAAGAAAAGGATTTGTTTTTCTTTGTCAAAGTTTTCATAATGGTAATCTAATCCAATTTCACCTCAAGCAACAACTACATCCTTATTTTTCAAATAAAGATCCTCTAGTTTTTGGACGTCATTTATGTCTCTGCAATTATCTGGATGTATGCCAACAGTTGCATAAATTTGCCCTTTATATTTTTTGGCTTGCTCAATAGCAATTATTGAATCTTCTACATTTGTCCCTACAGCATTTCAGATGATGTTTCTATCCTTACAAATAGCAACAATATTGTCCAATTCATTTATCATTGGTTTCATATTGGTATGAGTATGAACATCGTATAAAAATATGTTTTTCATATAGATACTATTATTTATATAATAAATAATAGATAGATTAATAAGTTAATAAGTTTTTTGCGCAAAATAAAATCGATTTTAGCTTATTAGATATTAGCCACAAACAAATAAATGCTCGAGTGGCGGAATGGCAGACGCGATAGACTCAAAATCTATTGAAGGTAACTTCTTATGGGTTCAAGTCCCTTTTCGAGCACCATTTAAAAAATTTAGGTATTAAATAATGAAAAAAACTAAAAAAGTTAAAACATTAGGTAAGCCTGAAAGAACAAAACTACCATTAAGGAAGTTTTTAAACAAATTCTTTGTTTACAACATTTTCTTAACGCTAGGTGTAGCAATGTTAATTTGCTCACTAACCTGCATGGATGTATTTCAAACTCCATCTGGTGCATTAGATTGATCAAAAATATCTGGAAACATAGTTGTTTCTGCACTAGTGCTAGCTGCTGGTTTAGCAGGTGGTTTAACGTATTCTTTACTGCTTACTTATCGTGGAGAGGAACCATTAGAACAAACGTTCTCTAAACTAACTAGATGGTTCTTCTGGGTACCAATTTTAGGTATTGTCTTTGACAAAATCTGAAAAAGTAAAGAATTAAAGATGGATTATGCTCTTAAATTAAAAGAGCACCCAGACTTTAAAAAACCAAAGATGTTCTTACCAAGCTCAATGGTTATTATCTTTGCTGCTTTAGTTGGTGCAGTATTCTTAATTTGATTATTGTACATAGCTGGTGTTATTGTACCAATTGCTGAAGAAGGACAAAGCATTCCAGGATTTATAGATATTTTCTTAAACCCACTACGTGGATTTGCTGGATATACTAAACACGGTTCATCTCAAACCCCAATGGTTGATGTAACCGTTAATGGTGTTGCTTCTATTGCAATCTTCTTGTTATTATTCAATGGTACAATGACATTAGTTAACGACGTACATGCTATTGAAGCAGGAATTGGTGCATTATTAAAGAAAATGCATGGAAAAGAAATTATTCTTATTCCAATCTTAATGTTTATCTTAGCTATTTGTGGTTCTACATTTAACATGTGTGAACAACTATTACCATTATTCTTAGTTGTAATTCCAATAATGTTTGCAGCAGGATTTGATGCAATGACAGGATTCATTCTTGTCTTCTGTTCTGCTGGTGTAGGTGTTATGGGATCAACTGTTAACCCAGTTTTAATTGGTATAGCAACTAGTGCTATTCCATCTGAATTTGGTGTTAAGATGATGGATGGTATTGTTTGAAGATTGATTATGTTTATTGCATTAACTGCAACATCAATTCTTTGTACAGTATTCTATGCATTAAAAGTTAAGAAAAATCCACAAAAGTCATGTGTATACATGTCTGATAGTGATTTCAAAAACAAATATTCATTTGATAAAGATGCATTGCCACCAATGACACAAAAACGTAAATGAACACTTATTGTGTTTGGTATTGTATTCTTATTATTGATTGTTGGTTTAATTGACTGAAAAGCAATTACTGGTTGAACAGGATTTGAACAATTATCTGCAATGTTAAATAAATCATTCCCATTCTTAACAACTTTAGCTCCAATTGGTAGCTGAGGAATGGTTGAAGCAGGAATGTTATTCTTCATTGGATCAGTAATTATCGGTGTAATTAACTGACAAGGTTGTGGACACTTCATTGGAACATGAGTTAAAGGATGTGGTGACTTTATTCCAGTTGCCTTCATTCTATCAGTAGGTAAAGGTTTAGCTATTACTCTAACTGACTCTGGTTTAAACAATGTTATTGCTAATGGATTAGGTGAAGCTATTAAGGTAATGCCTGCCGTAGGTGCAATGTTCATGATCTTTATAGTTATTGCTCTATTAACAATCTTCATTCCATCATCTTCAGGTCTATCATCTGCGATGATGCCAATGATTGGACAAGCTGTTGGTAGTGTAACAACTTCAACAATCTCTCTATCTGGTTCTGTAACAACATTTGCTTCTGCAATGGGTTGAATGAACATCATTACTCCAGCTGGTATGTTATTACCATTCTTGGAAGTAAGTAAGATGGATATGGGCGATTACTTTAAAGCATCATGAAAACAATTAGGCGCTCTATTACTTGTAGGATTAATTTTATTAGCAATCCCTTGTTTAGTGCCAATGGGTAAATTGTTCTAATTGATGAATTAAAAACTAATAAAAGTATTCTTAAGAATACTTTTATTTTTTTATAATAAATATGTAACTATCTAGAATCTGAAAGGATTATTTATGGAAATACGTGAAATAGAAAATATTGAACCAAAAGAAGTTCTATCATGATTTAAGAAACTATGTGCTATTCCACATGGTTCTTATCATGAAGAAGCTATCTCTAAATGATTAGCTGAAGAATGCAAAAAAGCAGGATGTGATGTTACTGTATATCCATCTGGCATGATCTTAGCAAAACAAAAAGCAACTAAAGGTTGTGAAGACTGACCAGTTGTATTACTTCAGTCACACATGGATATGGTTTTAGCCAAAACTGACAAGTGTACTAAAGACTTATTAAAAGAACCAATTGAACCATACTATGATACTGAATCTGGACAAATTAGAGCATTTGACACAACGCTAGGTGGCGATGATGGTATAGGAGTTGCAAGTCAACTTGCAATTATGCATAACCCAACCATCATTCATGGACCTATCGAACATTTATTTACAATAAATGAAGAAGACTGCCCTGGTAAATGTGTTGTAGATGATTTGAAAGCAGGCGAAATTACTGCTAAATATTACATCAACATTGATGCTGAATCATTTGGTGAATTACTTTATGGTGGTGCCGGTTGTACAACTATGAAATATGATTGTCCAATTGAACAAAAGAACAACACTAGTGAAAATGCTTATTCAGTTTCATTATCTGGATTAACTGGAGGTCACTCTGGAGTTAACATTTCAAGACCACACATTAACCCAATTGAATTTATGGCACAATGTGCATATGACTTTGCTTGATTAAACCAAGTTGAATTCACTCTATCTAAATTTGAAGGTGGACCTATTAACAATGCTTTACCAACTTATGCTAAGTTGGATGTTATTATGGAACCAAAACTTTTTGATAAGTTTAAAAGATTCCTAATTAACCAATTGTTAGTTGCTAAAAGAGTTGCACAAGGTAATGAAGAAAATGCAATATTAGAATTTGAAAAGATTGAAGCTCCAAAGAAAACATATTCTTTTGATCTATCTAAAAAGATATTGTTATTTGCAGCATTAGCTCCAAACAAAGTATTTACAATGACTAAAAAGGGAGACATGATGTTCTCATCATCAAACTTAGGTTTTGTAAGTATTGAAGGTGGACACTTAAAAATCGACTTTAAAATTAGAAGTTTTATGGATGGTGAAATCCAAAGAAAAGTTAGAAAGATTAAAACTTTAGGTGAATTGCTAGGATTTAAAGATTTTATTCAACAAGGTCAAATTTATTCATTTATGAATGACATTAAAAACAATTATTGTGCAGATGTATATTCTGAATGTTATGAACAAGTTACAGGCAAGCAACTTCTTAAACATACTTGTCCTGCCGGACTTGAATGTGCCATTGTTTGTTTAAAGAATCCTGAAATGACACAAAACACTATTAGTGTTAACACATCTTTATTTAACTGTCACTCACCAACAGAAGGTATTAGTGTTCCAGATACAGTTAAATTCTGAAAAGTATTAAAATTAACATTATCTAAATTAAATCAATAGGAGGATTTATGTCAAAGAAATTTGATTTTGAAAAATTAGAGCCAAGAGGACTATTAACTTGGTTTAAAAGAATCTGTGCTATTCCACATGGTTCATACAATGAAGCAGCTTTAGCTGATATGCTAAAACATGAACTAAATAAAGCCGGATGTTATGTTAAGCAATTTAGTTCAGGTGCTATATATGCAAGAAAGGCAGCAACTAAAGGTTATGAAAAGAAACCAATGGTTTTATTACAAGCACATATGGACATGGTGTTAACAAAAACGGCTGATGTAAAAATTGATCTTAATACAACACCAATTAAACCATTCTATGATACAACGGATGGTTATATTAAATGTGACGGTACAACATTAGGAGCTGATGATGGTGTTGGTGTTGCTGCCATTATGGAAATAATGACATCCAATAAATACCAACATGGTCCATTAGAAGTATTTTTATCTGTTACAGAAGAAACTGATATTGTTTATTGCATGAGTTCTGTGCCAAAAAGATTCTTTAAGGCAAAACATTTACTTAACTTTGATATTGAATCACCTGATAGAATGTATACATCAAGTAATGGTGCGCAGAAGGTTTATTGTGATAGACCATTAAAATTAAAACCAGTTCACAAAGGAACAAAAACATATTTAGTACAAGTTTCACATTTAGATGGTGGGCACTCTGCTTTAGCTGTTCACAACCCCTTAAATAATGCAATAACTTTCTTATGTGATGCAGTATATTCTTTCACTCAAGAACATAGTAAAGTATCATTAGTTAGCATAGACGGTGGTAATGCAGCTAATGCAATCCCAAGAAAAGCAGACATGATTGTTCAAGCAGATCCAAAGGATTTACCAGAACTAAAGAAACATTTAAGACACGCATTAGATGTTGCCACAAAGATGGCTCAAGGTCTAGACAAAGAAGGAAGAATCATGGTTAAACTTGCTGAAACACAAGTTAAGCAAGCATGTGATTATGATGAAACTGAACAAATATTATGATTCTATGCTTATGTTCCAACAGGAATTGAAAAGATGGACATTACAATGAAACATATCTTTGCTGCAAGCAATGTTGGTTTAGTTAAAACTGAAAACAATGTTATTAAGACAACAATGATGCCTCGTTGTTTCTTCAATGAAGGTTTAGCATATCAATACAATAGATTGAGATATTTTGGTGCAAGACTTGGATTTAAAAATTTTCAAGAACATAAAATATGTAATCCTTGATTGACTGAACACCCAGAAAATGTTGAAATTGCTCAAACATGAAGTAAATGTTATACAAAAGTTACTGGCAAGTATACTTTCCCAGCTAAAGACCCAGGTGGCATTGAACCAGCAGCTATTATTGAAATAAGTCCTCACTTACTTAATCATGCTGTTGCTGTAGGCCCAAGAATGTATGATTGCCACTCTCCTGCTGAAAGAGTGGAAGTCAAATCATTGAATGATTGATGAAAGACTATATTATTAGTGTTAAAGGAAATTAAATAATGCCACGTAAACACTTAGTTGCAAGTCAAACAAACAAAAAGCAACAAATGCAAGCAAAAATATGACTTAAGCTTGCAAAGGAAATAAAAGCTGCTGCAAAAGTGGGTGGTCCTAATATAGATGCCAACCCAAGATTAAAGGCAGCGGTTGATAAGGCTCTTGCTAATAACTTATCAAGAGAATCTATTGAAAGAAACATATCAGGAGCTGCAAAAGATCCTGCTAATATGACGAGTGTTGTTTATGAATGTTATGGTCCTAATGGAACACAGTTCATAGTAACAGCATTAACTGATAACACAAATAGGACTGCAAGTAATTTAAGAGGTTATTTGGGTAAAATAAATGGTCAAATTGCTAGACCTAATTCAGTTAAGATTTTCTTCAATAATTATTCTGAATTTATATTACTTAAAAATGCCAAAACAAATGAAGATTCTATTCTTGAATCATTGCTTGCTTTTAATGTCGTAGACATTAAAGAGCATGAAGATAACTACGAAGTTTTAGTTGATCCTGAACAATTCTATGATGCTAAAAAAACATTAATAGATGCAGGCTTTAATATTCATAGTGGCGAAGTAAAATTGGTAGCTCAAGATAAAAAAGATATTACAGATGAAAAATTGCTAGAAAAATTGGAAAGATTCTTAGATTCTTGTGAAGATGATGATGACATTCAATCTGTAGTTCACAATTTACTATAAAATAAAGGCGAAATGCCTTTATTTTTAATTATTATTTTTTTTACATATAAATTATTTATCTATATAATAGATAATCAAATATAAGTATGAGTTTTGTATATTTCAAATTTCTATTTATAAATACTATCAAAAGAAAATCTGTGTGAATCACATGGATTCTTTTCCTTTTTACTTGTACTTGTTTTATCATTATTCTTCCATTTGCTGCAACAATGAACACGTTGCAAGTTTGAGCAAATACAACAATGTCTATTTGCCAAACATTAATGGGAATGGTTGCTGCACTATTTACGTCTGTATTAGCAATTAATATTTTTAAAGATACAAACGATGATGGTACTGAATTAATCATTATTTCAAAACCAATATCAAGATTTAAAATTGTTTTGACTAAATTCTTATTGTTTGGATTTATTTGTTTATTAGTTAATATAACAACAGTTCTATTAACTTGTTTTACTGCTTTCTTGCCAAGAACAGAATCTAGATTTTATTTAGGCCTATTGGTTTCTATGTTTATAGGTAACGCAGTTACCTTTGCACTATTTGGATCTATTTCTATTCTATTAACAGTTAAGTTTGTTAAGGTTGGTGTTATTGTAACTAACATCATTATTTCATTAGTATTCTTAATCTATCAAACACTTACATTGTTTGTTTTCTCTACGCCTGCTGTTATTCTTGATAAAAACAGTATGTCAGCTTCGACTTACATATTATTTGATAGAAACACTGAGACTGGTGACTATAAAGAACAAGAAGTTGTTAAATTTGTACCATCAGCTGTAGCTGAAGGCAAAGAACATCCTTGCCAAGCAACTAATTGACAAGAGATGAAAGAATTCTGGGAAAAGACTATTAAGTCTAAAGATGTTACTCCATTATTGAATGTTACTGATCTAGCAAGTCAATTATCTTTAACTTATATGTCATATAAGACAGATGAATTTGCTCACCGTCAAGCAAACAGACTATTTGCTTTGACAAGATTCTATGATTATCAACTAACAACTCCAGCTAGTCCTGAAATTATTGATAATAATTCAAACAAATCAATAGATTGAATATACACAGGATATAGAACTATTCCTTTAACTGATATTGGGGCTAATTTATATTTCCCATCGACATTAGGTTTTGCAGGTATTATGCCACTAACAGGAACTAAACTTAGAGGATATGCTGATAAAATTCCAATTGGTTCTGTTAAGTCTAAAGACGTATTATCAGCTAGAGAAATATTCTTTGAATCAAAAGATTGAAATAAATATAAAGCAGGATTTGATGTTTTATATGATGCAATTTTCGATTATAGAAATTACACTAAACCAAGTGAGGCATATTTAGCCGTAGACTACCCAATGTTATTTAGTGTTGGAAACGGAAACATTTTACGTTACTACAATCTAGTTTGAGGATGTTTAATGGGTAAAGCAAGGCCAACTGCTCAACAACAAACATATGAAGTTGCTCAAGAAGTTTGAGATGCATATCCATTATCTGAATATGACAACACTTCATTTGATATTACTAATGTAAATGATTTAAATGATAGATTTATTCAATTTAAACATTACTGTTATTGGAAAGCACTAGCTGAAGAACAATCAGTATTAAATGGTGAAACATATGATGGTGATGGGTCTTATGAAACTATTGCTAGAGATGAGGCAAGAAATGAAACCTTGTTTGGATGATTATCTAGTTATCTTCGTACAAGTAACCCATCTGGTACTTGATTAATGAGGGCTAATGATGATGAAGGGTTATTACCAATTAACACACAAACAATTGATATTAACTTAATTAATCTTGCTTACGAATATGAGAAAGAAGCAATTTCGTCATTATCATCAGATGAACAAATTGATTTATTAACTCATTGTGCTCTTGCTAGATTAGAAAAAGCAGCTAGTATCTTTAAAACAGTGTGTGATGGTTCGGAAGTTTATTTATATGTTGACATGACTTCCCCTAATAGAACAGCTAAATATTCAGGCACGATGTATACAGTGACTGATAACTGATTTCCTAATCTACATGGTGAGTTAGCTGAATATATAGAACAATATCTTGGTATAGATATTAATATGCCACTTGGTCAAAACATGCAATATTTCTTCTATAACACTGTGCCAACAATACAATATTGAATGTTTGGAGTAATATGAGGTGCAATATCATTAGGATTGTTTGCAGCAGGTGTCGTTATATACAACAAATATGATGTTAAATAGAGGTAAAGATTATGAATAAAGCAAATAAAATTATTAAACAAAATCAAAAAAATATACATACGTATAACAAAACATACAAGACAAAATACTTAAGTAAACAAAATACTAAAAGTGGTCTTGACCATTTTAGAATGATTGGTGAACCAAAACCAATCCTTTATGTTGAAAATCTTTACAAGAGATATCCTAGAAAAAAATCACCTGCTATTAACAACATATCTTTTAATGTTTATCCGGGACAATTCCATGCATTTATTGGCGCTAATGGTGCAGGTAAAACAACAGCCATTAAATCAATAATTGGTGCATATGCAAGATGATCAGGAACAGTTTTAATTAATGGAAAGAAAAATACATCAATTGAAGCTAAGAGATCCCTTGGATATATTCCAGAAAATGCGAGATTCCCTCAAAGAATGAGCTGTTACTCATACTTAGTATGAATGGCTAAGTTATCTGGATTATCTGGATATGAAGCAAAACGTTTTGCTAAAACGAGATTAACTGAATTGAATATGTGAAATCTTAGAGGTAAGTCACCAAATACATTCTCTTCTGGTCAAAAGAAGAAAGTATTACTTGCTCAAGCATTAATTAATAATCCACATGTACTAGTAATGGATGAACCTGCTGCAAACTTAGACCCTAAAGCTAGATTGGAATTATTTGACACTTTGGGTAAATTAACAAAAGAAGGTAAAGCAATATTTATCTCTAGTCACGTTCTTGCTGAATTAGACAGATATGCTAATGCTGCAACCATCCTAGATGGTGGAAAGATTGTCTTCACTGGGACAACAAAACAACTATTTGAAAAATATGCTGATAGAAAATTAAGTGTTAGTGTTTCTAACCCTGCAAAACTAAAAGCATTCTTGAAAAATAAAGGAATTGATTACAAGATTGAAGATATTTCTGAAAATTTCTTAATTAATTTCCAAACAAAGAAACAAGAAATGGACTTTTTACAATTAGTTCAAAAAACAAATATTCAATTATTATCATTCAACGAAGTTGGTAATAAATTAGATGATATTTACAAAAAACTAATTAAATTCGGTTCAGTAGATACTATGGAAAGGAAATAATGGAAAGTTTAAATAAACAAAAATTTAGATCGCCAAGAGCAGCCTACATGGGCTATTTATTCCAAATGTTCTTAAAAAGACCATTTGGCTATATTATTGCGATTTTATATATTGTTTATTTATCTGTTATTTTAGTAATAGTTCCAGCCGCATTAAAGTTTGAACCATTATTTATATGGAATGTTGGTGGCTTTAACATGCCTATCTTTAACTTATTCTTTATTGCTGGATCGGCAGCAAGTATAGCTGTTGCAGTATTCAGAACTGGTAGAGATGACGGATCTGATTTAAATATATCAGCTAAACCTTTAACAAAGAATTCAACTGTTTTAATTAAAACAGCAGTTTATCTATTAATAATGTTGATCATCTGTCTTTTAACAACAGGTATAGTTGCATTAGTTAAACCAATCTTTGGTGAATTTAATGAGATTACAAATATTACTGGAATTACCATCGAAAAATATCGTGGCTTAGTTCTTTCTGTATTAGTTGGTAACATTGTGAATATGCTATTCTTTGGTGGCATTTCAGTATTTATCACAATGGTTGGTGGACAAGTCATAACAATTATTCTAACAATTGCTATAGTGTTTGTTATGTGTTTAATGAACTTTTTATTTCCACAAGTAATGAAGTCTTCATTAGATGTTCTATCTGACAAGTATGATACAGAAATACTAAGTTATAGTTGTAACACTGTTGAACAATTGAATGATCCTAATGCTGAACCACTTAACTTTGCAACTATACAATGTATAACTGATGATGCCGGTGATGAAGAATACCACTATGATACAAAGCAGTATTGAGACATTGCTGAAAAAGAAGCAGGTAGAAAAACTGCTAACTATATTGACTTTGGTAAGCAATTATCAAGCTTATATAGTGCCTTTGGTCTAGATGAATCAAAATTAAAAGAAGCAAGCAAGCTTGTTATTGGAACAAACAATTCATACAATTATTACATTGATAAGAATACACATATTGCTGAACCTGACAATATTGATTCAGGTAAGTACCCTATTGCTTACTATACAATGGTTGAACAACTTGGTAAAGAATACCCTGTAATGTATATCCTTGGTGGTGATATGACTTTAACAACATCAAACTGATACCTATACTCAACTATTTTCAAATTAGACTTTGAATCTATTAATTATGCTTCGTATGAAGCTAATGATATAAGTATGGATCAATCTATTTGAACAAAATATGGAAACAAGCCTTGAAATAGAATGAGAGACTTGATCATGACAGAAGAACAACTAATTCAAGCTAGTGAGTTATATCAAATAGCTAAGAATGGTTATTCTGAAGAATCATCAGCTCCAGACTTCCCGGTTTACTGTCATGACATAATTGTAACAGCTGATAAGTTCTTAGGTGGTAGAACTTGAGATGACTTGGCACCAATAGATCAATATAACATCACTTCTAAAATTCATTTAATTTGAGCAATAGAAGCCCAACAAGATCAAAGAAGTCAAATTGAATCATCAGTGGCAACAACCGATTCATTTCCATTCAAGAGTAAAGCAGTTAAGGGATGATTTAGGGAACATGCCGGAAGACAACAAGACTATTATTTAAAGAATAGTTTTAACACTCAATTATATAATTCAGGTATTGCTATTAATGTAGATACATTTAGTCAACCAACAGAATATAGTAGATTAGTTACATCTAATATGGCATATGCTGAAACATATGCAAACCTATATACATATAAGGTAACAAGCTTCTATACAATAAATAACATTATTGCTATTTGAACAGTAATTTCATGCTGTTTATTTACAGGATCAATAATTGTTTACAAACGAACAGACTTTAAATAGTTTATCTTGTAAACAAGATGTCATTTAGTTTAATCTTTAAAAAGTTTACAGTTTTAGCTCTAACTATTCAGATATTAAAAAAGTCTGGATAGTTTTTTAATTTAGAGTTAATTGAAATAACTTTATTAGTTCTGTAATCAGTGATAATGTAATCACTATTTTTTACAGAATAATATTTGTTTTTATTAGTTAATGGGTTGACATGGTGAATTAAGAAACAAATATCAATAGGAATACTATTAAAACCTTCGATTTCATTTAAAAAATCATCTGCACTTTTAATTCTTAATATTTTTAAATATGTCTCTTTATGATTTAAATGGACATTCCTACGGAAGTACTTAGTTTTTCTAGCAAACACATTTTTTGCTAGTTTTTCATAATACTTAGTTTCTTTTTTGGTTCTTAGTCTTTCCATAAAATAATTATAATAACAATATGAAAAACTTTTTTCAAAGACCAACATCAACTGAATATAAAGAATCATTTGTTCCAGCTATTTCTACAAAAATGAATACTGGTAATTTGGATAGTTTGACTAAAGGTCAGATTTTGGATTTATATAATCCAAAGTACGAAAAAGACTTTTTAGCTTATCGTTTTGATATGTTGCGTCATTGAATCAAAAACAATAAAGAATATACAAAAGAATATGTTGTTGCATGTTCAAATATGATAGATAAGTTATTTCTAACCAATGAATTAAATAGCTTTGAGCAACAATATATTAAAAATGTTGAAGCAATTGTTTTTGCAAAGAATCGAAATCTAAAACAACTTATTGTTGATTTTTCTATTAATGACAATGAATTAGTATTCTATAGATATGATTTAAATGCTTTTAAGCAAATAGATAAAGATGGCAATGCTCAAATTATTAATAATCCAGAAATGTATATCACCACTCAAAGAATCATAATTGCTAAACAATTAGATATTATTTCTATAGATTACAAGACAATAAAAAGCTACCAATATTTGAAATACAAATTTTTTATCAATTTAAAAAGCGGAAGACAAATATATATTGACAGTAATAATAATCGTGAAATTGTTGAATCTCTAGGAAGAGTATTAAAAAGAAGCAAGATTAAATTTAATTAATATGACAGATAAACTTAAGTTTAAATTAAAATCTGCACCTAAGAAACCAGGCTGTTATCTATGAAAAGATGATTCTGGTGAAATTATCTATGTTGGTAAAGCAATTAATTTATTTAATCGAGTAAATCAATATTTTAATAAAGTACACGATTACAAGACAACACAGCTTGTATCAAACATTGCTGATGTCGAGTTTTTTGTTGTAAAAAATGAGAATGAAGCTTTAATCTTAGAAAATAACTTAATTAAAAAGCATAGACCAAAATACAACATAATGCTAAAGGATTCATCTGGATATCCTTATATAGTAGTTACTAATGAAAAAAATCCAAGAATTAAATATACACATAGTAATAGTAAATATAAAGGAACATACTATGGACCATTTGCTAGTAAAAACTTTTTTAAAAAAGAATTGCTAACATTATTAGGTGTTTTATTTCCTTTACGTAAATGCGATCAATTACCTAAACATAAATGTTTATATTATGATATTGGACAATGTTTAGGACCCTGTATCAATAAAGTTTCTGAAGAACAATATGATTCAATTAAAAACAATATAAAACAATTCTTCAGCGGAAAGACAACAGATGTTGAAAAACAACTGAGAAATAGAGAAAAACAATCTGCTGATATGCTTAAATTTGAAGAAGCAGATTATTACAAACGATTGAGATTGGCATTAGACGAAATTAAAGAAAACCAAAATGTTCAATTTAATTCAAATGAAAATATTGATTTTTTAGGGTTTGCTACAAAGGACAATTTGATTTCACTTATTTTATTCAGTTATGTTAATGGAAAACTTGTTGCTAAGATCCAAGAAATACATGAATTTTATGATGATTTAAATTCAGTTGTTTCTTCATGACTATATCAATACTATATTCGTAGCAAAAATAAACCAAAACAATTATTTGTGTCGCTTCCATCAAAAGACTTTAAAGTATTAAACCATACTTTAGGATTTGAAATTGTCAAGCCAATAAAAGGCAAGAAATATGAAATTCTAATGACAGCAATTGACAATGCAATCGAATACTTAAAAACTAATTATTTGGTATATCAACACGCTAAAAAAGCAAAACTGTCAGCTATCTATCAATTAATGGACATTCTTAATGTTAAAAAAATTAAAACAATGGTCTCATTTGATATCTCTAATTTATTCTCAACCAATAAAGTAGCTGGTATGGTATATTTGAACAATGGTGATTTTGTTAAATCTAAATATCGCCGTTACATTATTGACGATGAAACATTAACATCTGATTATGATTGTATGAAACATATCATTGGTAGATTTATTGAACATCATAAAGACGAACTTCCTGATTTAATTATTATGGATGGTGGCAAAATACAAGTTAATGCAGCAATTGAAACATTTGCTCAAAAACAAGTGACACCACCAACAATTATTGGTCTTGTCAAGAATAGTAACCACCAAACTAATGGTATTGTTTACAAAAATAGGGTTATTAAGTTAGATAGAGAATCAAATTTATATAACTTCCTAGCTAATATTCAAAATGAAGTACATAATACAGCTATCTCTTTCCATAGAAAGAAAAGAGAAAAATCTCTGTTTGATACAACTATCATTCCTGACATTCCTGGTCTATCTAAAGCTAAGAAAGAATTATTGTTGGAAAAATATAGAACAACAGATAACATCAAAAAGGCAACAATTCAAGAACTAAGTCAAATGATAGATATTAAGGTTGCAAAAGCATTGAAGAAAGCACTTTAATGCTTTTTTAATTATTTATCGAAGATAAATAATTATAATTATTAACAATGAACAAGCAAAACATTAGAAATTTTTGTATTATTGCTCATATCGATCATGGTAAATCAACTTTATCAGATCGTATTATTGAATGCGCAAGTGGGAACAAAATTCATAATATGCAAGATCAAGTTCTTGATAGTATGGAACTTGAAAGAGAAAGAGGAATAACAATTAAGTTGAATGCAATTCAACTTAAATATCATTCTAAAAAGCATAATGATGATTTTGTTTTTCATTTAATTGACACACCAGGACATGTAGACTTTACATATGAAGTTTCTAGAAGTTTGGCTGCATGTGAAGGTGCTATATTAGTTGTTGATGCGACACAAGGCGTGCAAGCACAGACAATTTCAAATCTATATTTAGCTTTAGATAACAATCTATCAGTTTTTCCAGTTATTAACAAAATAGATTTACCATCTGCGGATGTTGATAAATGTAAAAAACAAATTAAAGACATATTGGGTATTGATGCATCAGATGCACCATGTGTATCTGCTAAAACTGGTCAGAATATCTATGATATTGTTGAATCTGTTATTGATAAAATACCAGCACCAGTAGAAGATGATGATAATAAACCATTGCAAGCATTAATCTTTGATAGTTATTATGATTCATATTTAGGTGCTGTTTGTTATATTAGAGTAAAAAATGGAAGTATAAAAGTTGGTGACAAAATCAAAATGATGGCATCTGGTGCAACATTTATTGTTACATCATTAGGTGTTAAAACACCATTAGTTGAAGAAAAGAAACAACTTAATGCTGGAGAAGTAGGATGAGTGGCAGCAAGTATTAAGACAATTAAAGATGTTGCTGTAGGTGATACTATTACAACTGTTGATAATCCTGCTAAGGAACCATTACCAGGTTACAAAAAAGTTTTACCTATGGTATATTGTGGTTTTTATCCTATTGACAATTCTAAGTATGAAGAATTAAAGATTGCCATTGAAAAGATAAGTCTATCTGATGCTGCTTTAGTTTATGAATATGAAACATCTCAATCATTAGGATTTGGTGTTAGATGTGGTTTCTTAGGGTTATTACACATGGACATTATTCAAGAAAGAATAAGTCGTGAATATAAAATTGATTTAATTGTTACTGCACCATCTGTTAAATTCTTAATTGATTTAACAAATAGAACAACTGTTGAAGTTGACAACCCAGCTAAATTTCCTGAAAGAACAAGAATTGATCAAATTAAAGAACCTTATGTTAAAGTATCAATCTTTACACCAGATGACTATATTGGTGATCTAATGGCATTATGTCAGAATGCTAGAGGAAAATACATTGATCTAGAAACAATTGACAATAATCGTAAATGTATTGTTTATGAAATTCCATTAATTGAAGTTATATATAACTTCTTTGATAGATTAAAATCAGTAAGTCGTGGTTATGCAACTATGGAATATGAATTAATAGGATATCAACCTTCTGATTTAGTGAAAGTTGACATTCTACTAAATGGAAAGAAAACTGATGCTTTGAGTTTTATATGTCATAGAACACAAGCTTATCATAAAGCACAAAGAATATGTTTAAAGCTTAAAGAAAACATTCCAAGACAACAATTTGAAGTTCCTATACAAGCAGCCATAGGTAGTAAAATTATTGCCAGAGAAAACATTAGAGCAATGTATAAGAATGTTCTTGCAAAGTGCTATGGTGGTGATGTTTCCAGAAAGAAAAAGCTTTTAGCTCAACAAAAAGAAGGAAAGAAAAAACTAAAAGCTATAGGAAATGTTGAAGTACCACAAGATGTATTTATTAAAATATTAAATGAGGATGAATAATATGGACAAACAAACAAAATTAAACAAAGGATTTCTAGCAGCCAACATTGTAATGGCTCTTGTTACATTAATGTTAGCAATAAATTTAATAGCATGTAATTATGTAACACCACGATTAGCAAAAACCCCAATTGTATATAAAGCTGTAGCAAGTGCTAGCTTTGCTGCAACAGCGATATTAAATTTAGTTTTTACATTTGTAAAGAAAAGTAAAAACATTGTTACACCAATACTGTTAGCAGCAGCTTTATTGTCTGCCATGACAGCTGATATTGTTCTTGAATATAATTTTATGGCTGGTGGTGCAATATTTGGACTATCGCATATTCTATTTATCTGTGCTTTCTGCTTCCTATTAAGAGTTCATTGGTTAGATTTAGTTTGTGGAATTGTCCCTGCTATTGTTGTAATATTGGTTATTTGCTTTAACCCAATATTTGAGTTTAAAAATACAGTTATGCAAATATTTGCTTGCGCTTATGCTCTATTAATATGTTTAATGGGTGGTAAAGCAATATCTAACTTTGTTAGAGAAAGAAATAAAATGAATTTAGTTATTCTTATTGGATCACTTTTATTTATGATTTCTGACTTCTTATTATTATTTGACCACTTTGGACAATCTGGTTACTTCCCAATTGATACACACCATATTGACTGCCATCTTTTCTATTACCCTGCTGAAATAACATTTGCTTTATCAATTTATATTAGTGCTATGTTATCAAAAGCAACAAGTAAGACTAAATAGGAGTTAAGATGAAAAATATTGCTATTATTACCGGTGCCAGTTCTGGCATGGGTAGACAATTTGTTAAAAAGCTTGATGATCAAGGTTTAGATGAAATCTGAGCCATAGCTCGTGATAAAGAATTATTAACATCTCTTCTAAATGAATGTAAAACAAAAATTGTTCCACTTTGTTTAGATTTAACGCAAGAAGAAGCTTTTGTTGCTTTAAGAGACTTATTAGATACAGAAAAACCAAATGTAGCATGGTTATGCTGTTGTGCTGGTTTTGGAAAGTTTGGATCAGTTAGTGAAATATGTATTAATCAAACACAAGGAATGATTGATTTAAACTGCAAAGCATATGTTAAAACAACTGAATTTACATTGCCATATATGAAAGAAGGTGCAAGAATTGTGCATATTGCTTCTATGGCTGCTTTTCAACCAACGGCTTATATGGCAACATATGGAGCAACAAAAGCTTTTACTCTTAGCTATGCTAGAGCATTAAGACAAGAATTAAAACCAAAGGGTATTTCAGTTACATGCGTTTGTCCATATTGAACAAAAACAAATTTCTTTAATGTGGCTAAGAAAACTAACTGTAAGCAAGAAGCTATCACTCACTTTGCAACAATGTATGATCCTGAAAAGGTTATTAACAAAGCAATGAAGGATGCGATAAAGCGTAAAGAACTATCTATTTATGGTTGCAAATCAAAACTTCAGGCATTTGCTGTTAAATTATTTCCACATAGATTTGTAATGTGAGTTTGAAGAAAACAACAAAAGTGTGATAAGAAATATAAATAAAAAAGAAGGTTAATCCTTCTTTATTTTTTGCAATATTTTCTTGATTGTGTCTGTTTCTTTAGCATCAAGATTAGGTTTATTTAATAATGTTATTATTTGACCACGATGAACTACGCAATTGTTCAATCTACCTTCAAAGTTGTTGTTATTTAGGTTAACTGATTGACACATATATAGATCTTTGTGTCTCTCACGATAATAGATAACATGAATAGGAACCATTACTGTTCCACGATGAACACTAAATCCAGGTTTCATAATAACTTTGTGTTCAGGATAGAAATAATCACATCGAACAGCAGTTATAGAGAAATTTGTCTTATTAATTTGTACATTTTTAGTTTGTGTTGGATGGAAAATAACATCGGTATCAAATTTAGATCACATATCTAACATATTAAACATATGTGTCATATTTTCTTGAACTTGTGCATCACTAGCAACTTGCTTTCCACTATTGCTTGATTTAATTTGTGTTTCAAATTGTGTATAAAGCGGAATAGCTGCAATTGGTAAACTTAATAATCCAATAGTGTGAACAAAGTTAGATACTCATTTACAATATTTATCTTTTCATGTTTCAATATCGTAGTTAGCAGCTTCATTATCTGTTGTATCTAATAATGCACCAGCTTCAGGCAAACGAATTAAAGTAACATCTTCATCTTTTACTACTTGATAGTTTTGTTCTTTAAATAGTTTTACATAGTTTTCTTGAGCTAATGGTGTAAAGACAACACGATAATCTTTTTCATCAGTTCTAGTTGCAGGGAATAGTTTATCGAATTCGCTATTTTCCATTGGAGATTGAATATTTTTCTTATTCAATTTTTTAAGTTGTCTCTTGGTTGCATTATTTACAAAACAAAGTTTTGATGGACGATCAAAGTGATAAGCTAGTTCTGTTCCGATTGTTCATTGTGGTGCAGGCAGTGTTTCTGTGGCAACAACAATTTCAGTTCTTGTTACAGTGTGTCCTTCTGAATCACGTGTAGTATATGGAACAGCAATACTACCACTATAAACATGCATATATCAAGATTGTTCCTTGAAGTTATAAAGCATGAATGGGTTATTAAATAATTTACCAGATACTAATTCCAAATAGCAAGTATCTTTAGTTATCATTTTGTTTACTAGAGGTAATCATGATGAATAACTATTTGCATCTTGATAAATATCAAGACTAACATCTTTTCAGATTGGTTCAATGATTCTTTTAAACATTAAGTCATAAGATAAAAGACTAACAAATTCTTGCAATTGTTTGTCAAGTTTATCTTTGACATCTTTTTCTTTCTTCAAACCTTCATCTAATATTTTTTGCTTTTTCTTAGCAGCATTAGTCATTAAGAAAAAAGGGAAGATTAAGAAGATGATAAGGAATCATCTACCAATCTTTAATCCTTTTATTTGCTTTTGTAGCTTAGTATTAGATTTAACTAATGAATAATATTCATTAGCTCATTGCTTATTACTTCCAAGGTTAATGTTGCACTTTTTTACTAATGCATCAAATTCCTTTTCAGTCTTTTCATTGATCTCTTTACATAAAGCATCAAGTTCATGCAAAGATGAACATTTTGGATTGGATGTCATTAATTAAGATTAATTTAATTTAAGACTAACATCTTGCTTTTGTTCTTCTGTAGCAGCAAACAAAGCAAAAGTAGTTAATTTTAGACTTGTTGCAGGAATGCAAGCAGGTCATGTGAAAATTTCTTGGTTGAAAGCTGTTACTTGAGAGTTGTATAGTCTTCTTGCAGCAGCAATTTCTCTTTCTTGATAATCAGCACTAGACATTAAGTTTTGTACTGTTTGGATAGATTTAACTTCTGGGTATCTTTCAAAGACAGCCAATAATCTACCAAAACTTCTTTCAATCTTATCATTTGCTTCAACAGCATTTGATTTATTGATGTTCATACCTCTTAAGTTAACAACATCTTTTAATAGATCTTGTTCAAATTTCATTGATGATTTAGTTGCATCAACTAATTTAACTAAGGTATCTCTTCTTTGAGCTAGTTGTACTTCAATACCACTAGCTGCTTGGTTAATTTGCATTTGTTTTCTGTTAAAGTAGTTCTTTTTAACAACTAAATAAATTGCTAATAAACCAATCGTTAATATACAGAAGATAATGAATGCTACTAAACCGCCGGTAGTTCTTTTAGCAGGAATTACTTGGTTTTGTACATTTGGATTAAAACCTTCTGGATTAACTGATTTTTCTCTTGTATCAATTAACATATTTTTCTCCTATACTATTATTTTACCATATAAAATAAAATATATTTTGTCAAAAATAGACCGGTAAAAAAGAGAAAAACTCTTTTTTATTTTTCGCATTTTCATAAAATATTTTTTTATTTAATTTATAATGAACTTACCATAAATTATTAATTTATGAACTTATCATTGTGAGGTGAATAGTATGGAAAAAGCTAATTTTAAAGAATGAGAAGGTTTCAAGCCTGGAAAATGAATGGAAGGTGTAGATACTAGAGATTTCATTCAACAAAACTATGAAGAATATACTGGTGATGAAAAGTTTTTAGTTGGTCCAACAGATGCAACTAAGCATTTATGAGAAAGTATTTGTGATCTAATGGCACAAGAAAAGAAAAATGGTGGTGTTTTAGGTGTAGATCCTAGACCAAGTTTTATTAATGCTTATGGTGCTGGTTATATTAACAAAGACCTAGAACAGATTGTTGGCTTGCAAACTGAAAGACCATTAATTCGTGCTTTTATGCCTCGTGGTGGAATT
Source organism: Mycoplasmoidaceae bacterium (assembly GCA_024427125.1). Next base: position 53,341 of record JAKSVN010000003.1, read on the forward strand.
AAAATGGCAGTACAAGCCTCAGAACAATATGGATTTAAAACTGATCCAGCTGCTGTTGAATCTTATACTAAACATGCTGTAACTCACAACCAAGCAGTTTTTGATTGCTACACAAAAGAAATTATGAATGCAAGACACTGTCACATTTTAACAGGTCTTCCTGACACATATGCTCGTGGTAGAGTAATTGGTGACTACCGTAGAATTGCTTTATATGGTGTTGATTATCTAATCAAAGAAAGATTAGAACAACAAAGTCTAATCAATGGTGACATGACTGATGAAAAAATCAGAACAAGATATGAAATCACTCAACAAATTAAAGCTTTAAAGCAATTAAAAGAAATGGCTGAAAAGTATGGTTATGATATTGGCAAGCCTGCTGCTACAGCAAAAGAAGCTATTCAATGAACATACTTTGGATATCTAGGTGCTGTTAAAGATCAAAATGGTGCAGCTATGTCAATTGGTCGTAACACAACTTTCTTTGATATCTACATCCAAAGAGATATAAAAAAAGGTGGTTTAACTGAACAACAAGCTCAAGAAATGATTGACCACTATGTAATGAAACTAAGAATCATTAAATTTGCTAGAATTGCAAGTTACAATGAAATCTTTGGTGGAGATCCTGTTTGAGCAACCGAAACAATTGCTGGTATGGGAAAAGATGGTAGAAGTTTAGTAACTAAATCATCTTACCGTGTATTACATACACTTAAGAATATGGGGCCAGCTCCTGAACCAAACTTAACAGTTCTATGATCTCACAAATTACCAGAAAACTTTAAAAAATTCTGTGCAACATATTCAATCTTATTCTCATCAATTCAATATGAATCAGATGAACTAATGAGACCAACCCACGGTGATGACTATGCTATTGCTTGTTGCGTTTCTCCAATGGCAGTTGGAAAAGAAACTCAACAATTTGGTGCAAGAGCAAACCTTGCTAAAGCTTTGCTTTATGCTATTAATAATGGTAGAGATGAATTACACCAAAGTTATAGAATGGGACCAGATCTAGGTGAACTTGATCATAATAAACCATTAAATTATGATGAAGTGTGAGAACGTTACAAAAAAGTAATGGATTGATTAGCTGGTTTATATGTAAATGCTTTAAACATTATTCACTATAACCATGATCATTGATATTATGAAGCATTAGAATTTGCTTTACATGATGTTAATGTAAAAAGATTCTTTGCAACAGGTATTGCAGGGTTATCAGTTGTAGCTGATAGTTTATCAGCAATTAAATATGCTAAAGTAACACCTACTTGAAACAACAACATTGCTGTTGATTTCAAAATTGAAGGTGATTTCCCTAAATATGGAAATGATGATAATAAAGTAGATGAAATTGCTCAAGCAGTTGTTAAATATTTCTCTGAAGCATTAAGAAAACACCCAGCTTATAGAAATGGTGAACACACTATGTCTATCTTAACTATTACATCTAATGTAATGTATGGTGGTGCAACAGGTGCTACACCAGATGGTAGAAAAGTTGGTGTTCCATTTGCTCCAGGTGCTAACCCAATGCATGGCAGAGATTGTTCTGGTGCAGTTGCAAGTTTATCATCAGTAGCAAAACTTCCATTTGATTTTGCTCAAGATGGTATTTCAAACACATTCTCTATTGTTCCTACAGCTTTAGGTTACTGAAGAGATGAACAAAGAGACAACTTAGTAACAATGTTAGATGGTTACTTTGAAAAAGGTGCACAACACTTGAATGTTAACGTTTTAATGAGAGAAACATTAATTGATGCACAAAGCCACCCAGAACTTTACCCTCAATTAACAATTAGAGTTTCTGGTTATGCAGTTAACTTTGTTAAATTGTCTAAGAAACATCAAGATGAAGTTATTGCTAGAACATTCCACGAAAGAGTATAGATGAAAGATACAGCTAAAGTATTCAAAGTTGAATCATTTGGAGCTGTAGATGGACCTAGTATAAGATTAGTAATCTTTTTACAAGGTTGCAGCTTTAGATGTAAGTATTGTCATAATCCAGAAAGTTGAAATATGGATTATGAAAATGCTAAGGAAATGTCAGTAAATGACATCCTTTCTTTGTATGAACAAAACAAGCCTTTTTACAAAAAAGGTGGCATCACTTTTTCAGGTGGTGAACCAATGCTAAGTGCTGATTTTATCAAGCTTTTTAGCAATGAAACTAAAACAAGAAATATACATTTAGCAATTGATACTTCTGCTTGTAATTTCTTAACAAATAAACAAGCTTATATTGATTTACTTGATTTTGTGGATTTATGGATTGTTGATATTAAAGCTGTTGATCCACAAGAGCACGAATTCATTACCGGTTCAAACCAATTAACAGGAATTGAGTTTATTAAATTTTTGGAAGAACATCATAAACCATATTGAATAAGGCAAGTAATTATCAAAGGTGTTAATGCTGATCATCCACATTTAGATAAATTAGGTCAATTTATTAAACCTTTAAAGTATTGTCAAAGATATGAATTATTGTCATATCATAACTTGGCAGATGAAAAATATCAAAAACTAGGAATTGACTATCCATTTAAAGATAAAGTGATGTTAACAACACCAGAATTTGAGGAAGCAAAGGCTTATTTGTCTAATATAGTATGTAAAAAATAGTATTTTATGTATAATATGATAGACTAATATATTTTTAATATATGGACTGAAAATTTGAAACATATGTCGAGAAGATAAAGTTCGACGTTTTAAGAGAAGTAGCCAGAGCATGTTACGCTGGTAATTTTAAAGATATCGAAGCTAAACTTCCTGAAATTTTAGTTCCTGGAAGAAAAGCTAATTATCGTTGCTGTGTATATATGGAACGTGCAATTATGGCTGAAAGAGTCAAAATTACCCGTGGTGGTGAATGAGATGACTTCAACATTATTGATGTTATTCCTATTGCTTGTGACCAATGTCCAATGGGTGGTTACACTGTAACTGAATCTTGCCGTGGTTGTATCGGCCACGCTTGTAAACAAGCATGTCCTAAAGGTGCTATTTCTGTTGATGGTCACCACCGTGCACACATTGATAAAGAAAAATGTGTTAACTGTGGTCTATGTTCAAAAGCTTGTCCATTTGGTGCAATTTATAACTTTAGAAGACCATGTCAAAAGGCTTGTCCAACTGGTGCTATTACCATGGATGAAAACTTATCTGCAAAGATTGACTATTCTAAATGTATTGTTTGTGGAAGTTGTACACAAAAATGTCCATTCGGTGCTATTGCTGCTAAGACATTTATTACATTTGTAATTGACCATATTAGAAATAATATTTTAGCAACTAAGAAACGTCCAATTTATGCAATTGTTGCTCCTGCTATAGCAACACAATTTAGTGGGATTAAACTTGAACAAGTAATTGAAGGAATTATGCAACTTGGATTTACTAATGTAGTAGAAGCTGCATTAGGTGCTGACGTTGTTGCTGAAAACGAAGCAAAAGAATTAGTTGAAAAGAAAATTTTAACAACTTCATGTTGTCCTGCATTTGTTGCATACATTAAAAAATTCCACCCAGAATTAAAAAATAAGATAAGTCATAATGTTAGCCCTATGGCTCAAACAGGAAAACTTATCAAGGCTAAACATCCTGATGCTTTAACAATCTTTATTGGTCCATGTACTGCAAAGAAAGATGAAAGATCTTTACCAGATGTAAGACCATATGTTGACTATGTTTTAACATTTACAGAATTAAGAGCAATGTTTGCCGCTAGAGACATTGAAGTAGAAAAACTAAAAGGAATTGCCCTAGAAGATGCTTCTCCATTTGGTAGAATATTTGCAAAAATTGGTGGTGTATCTGAAGCTGTTGTAGAAGCTTTAAAAGAGGTAAATCTTAAAGATTTCCAACTTTCATCTTTAGCTTGTAGTGGAATGAAAGAATGTATTAAAGCTATTGAATCATTAGCTGCTGGAACAAGCAAATATAATTTTATTGAAGGTATGGCTTGTGAAGGTGGATGTGTTTGTGGTCCAGAAAGTTTAAACCACAATGCTGCTGTTGGTAGATCATTTGTTCAAGCATATGCTAAAACATCTAAACACAAAACTCTTAAAGAATCTATTGATAAGAGTGGTGCTAGAGAATTACCTAAAGCATCCGTTGGTCCAAGAGTTCAACCAAGAAGAACAAATTTCAATCCTCAACCAGACCAACCAGGTTTGCGTCATGGTACATTTACTAGGAGCGGTTACATGAGTTTTGGAGACTTCCCAAGATCTGTTAAGGTAGATCAACCAGGAGCTAAAAAAGCTACTACAGTTGCAACAAAAACAGAACCTAAAGTTGAAACTAAACCAGAAGTTAAGAAGGAAGCAAAACCAGTAAATCCTAAAACTGAAGTTAAGCCAACCGCAACTAAAGTTGATGTTAAACCAAAAGTTGAAACAAAGATTGAAAAAACTGAAGAAGTAAACTTGGAAACAAAGGTAGATGGAAATCAAAAAATTACTATCACTAATTCAGACAAAAAAGCATCAATTGAAAAGAAGACTGAAACTAAGTTAGAAACGGCAACAGACGGTAATAAAACTATCACTATTGCTGAGACAAAACAAAAGACTCCAGAACAAGAGTTAGAAGACGACAAGTAATCAACAATAAGTTACTTGTAACTTATTGTTGAATAGATATATAATATATGTACATCCATAGGATGTACATTTTATTAAACGAAAGAAGATATATATGTCGACAGATAAAAAATATATTTCAGTAGATGGAAACACTGCAGCAGCCATGATAGGTTATGCCCTAAGTGATGTTGCTTGTATTTTCCCTATTACTCCTTCAACACCAATGGCTGAATTGTGTGATGAATGAGCTGCAAAAGGACAAAAGAATGTTTTTGGTAATACTGTAAAAGTAACCGAAATGCAATCTGAAGGTGGAGCTGCTGGTGCAGTTCATGGTTCAGCTTCAGTAGGTGCATTAACAACTACATATACAGCTAGCCAAGGATTATTACTTATGATCCCTAACATGTACAAGATTGCTGCAGAATGTTTGCCAGTAGTCTTCCATGTATCAGCTAGAACTCTAGCTGCCCAAGCTATTAACATCTTTGGTGACCACCAAGACGTTATGGCAACAAGACAAACAGGCTTCTGTATGTTAGCTTCAAATAACGTACAAGAAGCTCATGATATGGCTTTAGTAGCACACATCGCTGCACTAAACTCATCTTTACCATTCCTTCATTTCTTTGATGGTTTCAGAACAAGTCATGAAATCAACAAGATTGAAGAAATTTCATATGACGTTATTAAGCAAATGCTTCCAATGGAGAAGATTAATGCTTATAAGAAATCAGGACACAACCCTGCTCACCCTAAACTAATGGGTCCATGTGAAAATGGTGATACATACTTCCAAAACCGTGAAGCAAACAATAAGAATTATGATGATGCATATACTGCTGTTGAAAATGCAATGAACAAACTTGCAGAATTAACAGGAAGAAAATATGCTCCATTCAACTACTATGGTGCACCAGATGCAACAGATGTAGTTGTGGTAATGGGTTCAGGAGCTGATGCAATTCATGAATCTCTTGATACCCTAATTAGAAAAGAAGGAAAGAAGTATGGTGTACTAAAAGTTCACTTATACCGTCCATTCAATTCTAAAGCCTTTGTTGAAAAACTACCTAAGACAGTTAAGAGATTAACTGTTCTAGATAGAACAAAAGAACCAGGATCAAATGGTGAACCATTATATCTAGATGTAGTAATGGCTCTAAACCAAATGAACAGAAATGATATTAAAGTATTAGCTGGTAGATTTGGTCTAGGTGGTAAAGAATTCACTCCAAGTTGTGTATATCAAATTTACAACAACATGGTTAGTGATAAACCAATTCCTAGATTTACAGTTGGTATTAATGATGATGTAACTCATTTATCATTACCAGCTTTAGATAAAGAAGTAAATCTAGACAATGATTACTATGAATGTAAATTCTGAGGTCTTGGATCTGATGGTACAATTTCAGCTAACAAATCATCAATCAAGATTATTGGTCAAAACACTCAAAAATACATTCAAGGTTACTTTGAATATGATTCAAAGAAATCTGGTGGTTTAACAATTTCTCACTTAAGAATGTC
>JAKSVN010000004.1 GCA_024427125.1 Mycoplasmoidaceae bacterium
GTTTGACCAATAACTTTAGCAGTTAATTGTGAAGTATATTGAAGTGCGATTGTATCATCTGATGCTTTGTCATCAGCTGTAATTTGAATCTCATATGCTTTTGGTTCATAGAACACTGGAGTAAATGATTTCGCTGGATCTATTAGATCATATGTTAATGCTGCTTCTTCTTCAATGAAGTCTCCATCATATGCTCATCCTTTAAAATCTCTATTAGCTAAAACAGCATCTGGTCTAGAAACTTGTGAAAAGTTTTGTCCAGCGACGATTTCAACAGATGTTGGACCAACCAATGTTGCACCAGTTTCACCTGCTATAAAGTTTAATATTTTAGTTTGTACATTTGTTCAGTGAGCATAAACTGTTAATGAATCAGTAATTGGTGTTGTTGGTAACATTTTTGTACCACCAATTGCTGCATTAAATCATCCATCAAAAGCATAACCATCTCTTGTTGCGATTGGAGCTTTGATTGAACCAAAAGGTTTGCCAGTTCTTACTTTTACACTGACATCACCTTTTATTATTCCTTCATTACCATTAAATGTAACGGTTGAATAAACACCATTATCTCTTTCATCAGCGGTGTTAGCTGAAGTGTTTGTTTCAGCATTAGCATTTTTAGCGCATGATGTAATTGAAACACTAGCAAGTGTTGCAACTGCGCTCATAGAAGCGATTGCTGAAAAAATTCTAAATTTTTTATTTTTTAATTTCATATTTTTTTCCTTTTTTCCTTTTTTCCTTATTTCCATCTTTATCGGGCGCTGGAGTTCCCATTAAAATTATTTTGCTTCAATTAAGTTACGCCAACTTTAAGCTACGTCAACTACTATCTGTGCTAATTGGTCCAAACTGACCAACAAAAGTTGATTTGCATGTACCACTTATGTAAACCCCTTTATAAGCAGGACAATCTTGTGTTGTGACGATTAATGTTGAATTATCATCACTATTTAAAGCGTGTGGTGGACAATTAATTTCTAATTGTGTAAAATTTCTACATTCCCACATAAAAGCAACAGCTAAGTATTCTACTTGATCAGAGATTATTAATTTTTGTGCAAAAGACGAACACAAACCCATAAAATCTTGACCTATAATTTTTACCGGCCCTAAATCTAATGGACTATTAAATGAACTACAACCAAACATAAAACCAGATAAAATAGTTCTTATGCTTGATGGTAACACCAATTTCGAATTGAATTTGGAGCAACCAGACATAAAGCTTTCACCAATGTCCCTTAATTGTGGATTATTATTATTAAAAGTTACTGTACCAGTGAAATCTGAACATTTATACATGAACAAATTTGGGAGCTCTGATATATCTTCACCAATCTCAATTGAATTTGCATTAAATTTATCTCTATCTATTGTTAATTGTTCACCACCAACTAAAGAGGTTAATGATATTTGAGCACTTTCGGAACATAATGAATCCATATCAGCGATTCATTTATTACCTTCAATAGTGCAAATTACCTTGTCACCAATTTCTGGTGCAAGAGGCTCTCACCTAGCCTTTAATTCGATATCTTCAACAATTTGTTGATCTACCATTAATTCGCCTTGTTGATTTAATCAACCAGTGAATTTATATCCATCTCTTGTTGGTGTCGGACAAGCGATTTTATCAAAAGTAATATTCAATTCAACATATATAGAGCTAGGTTCGTCCAAATCACCTATTTTTCCACCGTTAGGATCAAAAGTTACCTTTGGTGTGGTAATGATGGGGTCGACAGGATCGACCTTACCAATGGTGCATGCAGTAATTGCTGGTGTAATCATAGCTGGAACAAATGCTATGACAGCAAATTTAAACAAATTCTTTATATGTTTCATACAACGCCTCTTATTTTTTCTTTTTATTTAAACTTAATGGTTTTCTACGTTTTCTAACAACTTCAGTAGGTGAAATGTTAGATGTAAGTTGTCCAGGAAGTGGAGAGTTTTCTAGAACTTCGATGCAATCTTGAACTTGTTTTGGAGATTTTGTTGTGATGGTTAATATAATCGACATTACAACACCAACGAAAGCAACTGAGCCAAAAGCGATAAAAAGATAACTTAATCATGACAAAGAAATTAATAAAGGTTCACCCTTTTGGACATTATCTTTATTTGTAATTACGAATGGTGATCATCATTTTTGACACATTTTTAATCACACCTCTTGTTGTGTTAATTTTTGTGCAAGTAATTTGTTGAAATTAAGAATCCAACAAACAGAAATTGATAAAACTGAAATTAGCAAAAGGAAAAGCAAAACAACCGATAGAATAATGACAAACTTTCTAAAGAAGTATTTCTTATTAACTTTTCCAATTAAATCTTGACGTTTTTTATTAGTTATAAAAGGCATACAACACACTCTTTATACAAATATATATTTACAAGAATTATACAATTGTTCTTGTCAAAAAAACATTAAAAGTTTGCTAAATTAACAATTATACTGTTGCATGAATTTACATATATGCATTAGTTTTTAATTTATACTAATATTAGACAGTGTTTTTTTATCTTAATCTATACCGTGTTAGTTTGATTACACAAGAGTATAGATGAAGCTAGAAATTCAAACTAAACTGTAGAAGCTTATTTTGGGTGTTAGATGGAAGTGGGTTCGATTCCCACCATCTCCACCATAATGAAAAAACTGAGTTAATAGCTCAGTTTTTTGTTTTTCTTCTTAATAATATAATATAAAAATTTATTTATAAATTTTTATATTATAGTATAATCACTAAGATTTAAAATACTCTGCTCCGATGGGCGTTGCTCATCCTTGGGTTATGCCCATAGAAAGGAGTTTAAGTATGATAAATCCAGTAAGTGGCGCTATAGCGTTATTTGCACTCATATTAGCAATAGTATGTGTGGTATAGCACACTAACTACCAAACAATTGGTAAAGAAAAAGAGACAGCTAACGACTGCCTCTTTTTTATCAGAGTTAACATGATAAATCCATAACTATTATATAGTAAAACAAAAAAGATAGCTATGCTATCTTTATTTGCTAACTTTACCTTTTTTAAGTTTCTTAGGGTTAGTTGCTCTTTCTCTATAAATTTGAGTAGCATTTTTACCAAGTTTTTTACCTGATAATGCAGCTCCTTGCATTGTACTAATACCTTTTTTAGTAGCTTTTGGTGATCTCATAGTTAGCATCAATACCATTGAAGCAATTGATAGGCCTAGAGTTATAACTGTTCAGATAATCATGAAATATGAGAATGCTGATAGTTTAGTTCCTCAGTCATCACCTTTTTCTCAATAAATAACTAGAGGAAGAGGAGCTGTTGCTAATTCTTTTAATAAATCTTTAGCAGTACCACCCTCTCCTCATTTCTTTTCCATTAATATAGGTACATATGTAGCAATACAAACAATAGCAAATGCTACTAATACAATTAGCGATACTACAGCAATAGAAATAATAACTTTTCTAAGCACATAACTTTGGCTAGTTTGTTTAGCTAAATGTGCTCTTTTTTTATTCGTAATGTATGGCATGATTTTCTCCTTAATGAATACATTATATATAAATAAACAGAGTTGTTATTTATAATAATGATATAGAGGTTAAATATGACAAAAGGTAAGATTGCTTTATTAGCAGGTGCATGCACTATGGCTGCAACAGTTATTATTGTCCCAACAGCTGTAGCACTAAGTTCAAGATCTAACAAGGTTACTCCAATTATTACTGAAGCAAGTAGCATAGTTGTGGGTGTACAACAGAGTGAAAACACTGTTGAATCAGTTATATCTTTTAATTGAAATTCCAAGGAAACACCCGAACCTAGAACTTTTAAATGTACTGGCTACACAATGATTGGGAGTACAAAATCAGAAATAACAATGTCACAATACCAAATTCAACCATATAGACATTGATTAGGCATTGATATTACATTTGATGTTACATATTCACCTTTGTCAGTATACAACCTAAATTTAGACTTCTCATTTGACATGAATGGTAAAGAACATAAAATAGGTTTCAATGACATTGTTCTATATGTTTTATAAAAATTTGTAAAAAATACCATTTATCTATATAATACATATACCACTCAAGACGGAACGGCTGTCTTGAGTGCTTTTATTTATAAAGGATAAAATATGGAAAAGAATAATCAATTACTTGAAATAATCAAGGAAATTGCTGATGCTAGAGAAGTAACAGAAGAAGTTGTTATTGCTTCTTTAGAAACAGCAATGAAGAAAGCATATGAAAAAGAAACTGCATCTATTGATGAAAATCATGAAGCATATGCTGGCGATAAGTGTGAAGTAAAGATTGATAAAGAAACAGGAAAGATTTCTTTATATCGTCTTTTCACAGTTATTGATGATGCCTCAGTACCTGAATGAATTGATCCAGATACTGGAGAAAAAGAAAAAGACTACAATGACTACAACCAAAAGTTATTATCTGAAGCTAAGAAAATGGATAAGAACGCTAAGGTTGGAGACATTGTTAAAGAATATATTGATATCAACACATTACCTAAACGTGTTGTTACACATATGTTATTAGTCTTTAAACAAGGTGTATCTATTGAATCAAATAAGAACATCTATAAAGAATGAGCACCAAAGATTGGTACTATTATTTATGCTGAAGTAGAAAAGATAGACCCAAAGAGTAAACTTATCCAAGTAAACTTGGGTAAGACATATGGAGTAGTAAGAAGATTGGATGCTAATCCAGATGAAAGACTATTACCTGGTGCAAAATATAAGTTTGTTATTAAAGATGTTAAAGAACAAACTAAAGGATGACCAGTTGAATTATCAAGAGCTAGTGGGTTAATCGTTTCAGATTTATTACACACTAACATTCCTGAAATTCAAACAGGTGTAGTAGAAATTAAGAAAGTTGGTAGAGTTGCTGGATATAAGACAAAAGTAGCAGTTAAATCTAACCAACCAGGAATTGATGCTATAGGTGCTTGTATTGGTGCAAGAGCTGATAGAATTAGACCAATTCTACAAGAAATGGGTTCTGAAAAGATTGAATTTGCTAACTGAGATGAAGAAATTGGTAAATTCATTGTTAACATCTGTAATCCAGTTCCAGTATATGGTTATCATATTGATGAACCAGTATTTGAAGAAGATTCTGAAACTGGTAAGAAAAAAGAAGTATCAGGAAGAAAAATTACATTAATAACATCTGATGATTATAGAGTTGCTCTATTAATTGGATTAAAAGGTAAAAATGTTAAGATCTTATCTCAATTATTAGAAGCAGACATTGATGTTATTTCTGTTGATACAGCTAAAGAAGAAGCTGTTGACTATGTTAAGGTTGAAAGAATTGTTACACCAACTGCTGTTGATGCAACTAAGAAAGAAAAACCAGTTAACAAATTTAGTTCAACAATTGATAAATATAAATCTTCAAATGCTGATATTCTTGAATCAATTAACAAAACAAATGAAGTTGTTGATGATGCAACTAAAGCAGTTCCGGTTGAAGAAGTTGTAGAAGAAGATGAACAACCAATTGAAATCAGTAATGAAGAACTTAGTTCTTACGCTGAAGATTTAGCAGCACTAGACGAACTAACAAAAGATGTTAAGAAGAAATAAGGATTAACATATGAAAAAGGAAAATAAAAAGAAAAAGGATTACAAGTTTAATCTAAAAGCTTGATTAATAGCATCCACTTTTAGTATTATTTCTGCAGCATTAGGTGTTGCAAACTTAGTATTACATTTCACAAATAAATAAAATTTAGGAGGTTTATCATGGCTAAACCAAATAAGAAAAAACAACAAGATACCAGAAAATCAGTTGATATTAAAAAACAAATGAAAACCATTAAGACAGGAGTCCAAAATGGTGTATTTGTTTTTACTGGTCCATTAACTGTAGCAGAATTTGCTAGCAAGCTAAACAAACCAGCAACTGAAATTATTAAGTATTTCTTTATGAAGGGTAAAGCTTACCCTTTAACAAAGTTACTTACTGAAGAAGAAATGGGTGAAATTTGTTTAGAATTTGACCTAGACTTTGAAAAGAAATTACAACTTGATGAAACAAATGTAATTGATAATCTTATTGTTGAAGATAAAGAAGAAGATAAAGTAAAAAGAGCTCCTGTTGTAACTATCATGGGCCATGTAGACCATGGTAAAACAACATTATTAGACAATATTAGAAAAAGTCATGTGACCGCTTCTGAATTCGGTGGTATTACTCAACATATTGGTGCTTACCAAATAGAAAGAAACGGTAATCCTATTACCTTTATAGATACTCCAGGCCATGAGGCCTTTACAGAAATGCGTGCTAGAGGAGCAAGCATTACTGATGTAGTAGTTTTAGTAGTAGCTGCTGATGATGGTATTAAACCACAAACAGAAGAAGCTATTGACCATGCTAAAGCAGCTAAAGTACCAATCATTGTGTTTATTAATAAAATGGATAAACCAGATGCTAAAGCAGATAAAGCCTTATCAGATTTATCAGAAAAAGGCTTAGTTGCTGAAGAATGAGGTGGAGATACTTTAGTAGTTAAAGGATCTGCTTTAAAAGGACAAGGTATTCCTGAATTACTAGATGCGATTCTAACTTTAACAGAAATGCAAGAATTAAAAGCCAATCCTAATAGAGATGGTATGGGAACTTGTATTGAAGCTAATATGGATAAAGGTCTTGGACCTGTTACCACATTACTAGTACAAAATGGTACCATTAGAAAAGGTGACTTTATCGTGTTAGGAGAAGTATATGGTAGAGTTAGAGCAATCTTTAACGACCTAGGAAAAGAATTAAAATTTGCTATTCCTGGGCAACCAGTTAAAATAACTGGATTATCAGAAGTTCCAGTTCCCGGAAGCAAGTGAATAGTAATTAAGGATGAAAATTTAGCAAAAGAACTTGCTAAAAAAGTAAAAGAGAAAAATGTCAACATCTTTAGAAGTCAAATAAAACAAATTGATCCTAATGATACTAGTAAGAGACTTAACCTTGTTATTAAATGTGATGTCCAAGGTTCATTAGAAGCAATTAAAGGAATGCTAGAAAAAGTTAAGATTGAAGGTGCAACAATTGATATTGTAAGAGCTGCAATTGGTGCTATCTCTGAATCAGATATTCAATTAGCTAAAGCTTCTAAAGCACACATTATTGGATTTAATGTTAGACCAAGCAAAGACATCAAAGACTTAGCACATGAACAAATGGTTAAATTCTACTTCTACAATGTCATTTACAAACTTAAAGAAGATGTTATAAACATGCTATATGGATCTTTAGATCCAATCTCAGTAGATGAAGATTTAGGTGAATGTGAAGTTAAACAAACTTGAAAGCACTCTGCTGTAGGAACTATTGCTGGTGTAGCTGTAACGTCAGGAAAAGTTACAAGAAACGCAATGGCAAGAGTTATTCGTGATGGTAAAGAAGTTTACCACAATGAAATAGCTTCCCTACGTCATGGCAAAGAAACTATTAATGAAGTAACATCTGGGCATGAATGTGGAATCGTTATTAAAAATTTTAATGATGTTAAAGTTGGAGATATTATACAAATCTACAAAACAGTAGACAAGTCTGCTAAAGATATAGCAGAAGCAAAAAAATAACTTTTATAATAATAAAGAAAGGTGGTTGTTATGCAAAACCATCGTAAAAACTATAACCATGATAGAATTCAACAAACAATGTTAATTATCATGTGCAATACATTAAGAGATGAAATTTATGATCCAGTAGTGAAACTAGCTACATTTACTGATCTTAAATTAACAAATGATTATTCTGAAGCAAGAATATTGGTAGATACATATGATCGAAAAAACATTGATCAAGTTGTAGAAGCCTTAACAAAAGCTAAAGGTGTATTTAAAACTGCTTTAGCAAATCAATTAGAAATAAGAAAAATTCCTGAATTATTCTTTGAAAAAGATGTTTCTATTGATCAATCATTAGAAATTGAGAAGTTAATTCATGATATTCATAAAAAAGATAACAAATAACATAAATAATAAATATAATTAAAAAACTATGGATGACAAAAAAACAAATACAAATAATCCACAAAATCAAAAGGACCAACCTTTTGACTCTTTAACTAAGAAAGCTCAAGAACAATCAGCAGAATTTGGTGCTGCTGGTCATGATGATATTAATAAAAACTTGGGCTCTTTTGGTCCAACAAAAGTTGAGCCACAACAAAATCAAGCACCAGAAGTTAAACTTGATGTTGATGCTAAAGTAGTTGAAAAAGCTGCTCAAGAAAAGATTAATTTTGAAAGATTTAGTAAAACTAAAAGAGCTGAAAAAGCAGCTAAGACTAAATTTGGTGAAAAAGTATCTATTATGCTTAGAACCAAGAAAGGCCTTGCTTTAACTTGAATAATTGAAATGTTAGTTATGGTAATTATTATTGCTATATCTGCAACATTCATTGGTATTCTATCTAAATATTCAGGTGTTAAAAAAGGTTGAGAAGGTCCATTTATTCTTGATTCAGTTCAAAAGCCATTAAAAGTAGGTTTAGTGTTTGCTTGAATTAGCTTATTCCCTTGCTTAATTCCATTAATCTATTTAGTAACAACATGGTTTATTGGAATTAATGAAGTTGCTAAATCTAGAATGTATCACTTTATGTTCTGAATTTGTGCTTTAGTAGCAATTGTATGTTTCATTGTTGCTATGGGATGTTTAGGAACTCCAATGTACTGACATAGTCATTACCCACCAAAAGTATAAATTTATAATTTATAAAAACTAGTATGAACTAGTTTTTATTTTTTATCACTATAATATATAAATATGTCTCAAAAACAAATTAAGTCTAAAAAGAAAAATCGTTTTGTTCAATGATGATCAGATGTTGGTCATTGAATATCAAAGCGATCAGCATACACCAAGAATAAAACAATTAATGCTTTAATATTTGCTTTAGCATTCTTTATTATTGGTGGAACAAACTATTGTTGAATGTTTGGTATCTTTGTTCCAACATTCTTTATTCTTGACTTCTTCATGATCATTTTCTTCATTTCACCAATCTTCTTCTTTAAGAAGACCATGTTTGATAGAATTTATTTACCTATTGTTATAGTCTTCTTAACTGCAGGTTATGCAATGAATAACTTATTCTTTAGTTATTTTGGTGCACCATTCCCGCTTAAAGATTTAATTTGGGCATTAGAAAATGCTGAACAAGTAGGTTTACACCCAGATAGTCTTAACTGATGAATTATTATTACTAACATCTTGTTAGCTCTTGTTTTCTCATTAGGTATTATTCTTTACAATGCCTTATGAAGATTCGAAGAATCTAGTGGTGAATTAAAATTAAGAAGACATAGAAAAGTTGCTTTTGCTTTAACTGCTATGTTTGGTAGCATTGCTTGCTTTGAAACATCACTACAAATATGATGTGCTGTTGAAAGAAAGCATAAAGTAAGGGATATAGATTATGTTAACTATTCACCTTACACACATTTTAAAGAATTAGGTTTAATGGGTTATTATATTCAAGAAGTTAGACAATTTATGGCTGATAAAGGCGAATCTGTCTCAACTATAAAGAACTATCTGACTAAAGGTACATATTTAAATGATGATTTTACTGGTTTATTGTCTAACGACACTGAAACCAATCTTCCAGCCAATGTTATGGTTGTTATGGTAGAAACAGGTGATAGTTTCATCTATGATCCTGATACAACACCTAATTTAGATGAAATATTCACACACGGAATTTATTGTAATCAAAACTATTCATATAACCACACTAATGTCACTGATGCAATAGCTATAACAGGCAATTATCCACAAAAACATTTTGATGAATGAAGACAAACAAAAACACCATTTGGACTACCAACCATATTAGGAAATGATGATAATAACAATTATCAAACATATTTTGCTCACGACTTAGCATCAGCAAACGATATTTATCATAGAATGGCTGGTATCAGAGGATTAGGATTTGATGAATGTTGATTTCACAAAGAAATCATACCTAGTGTTAGACCATGAAGATATGATAGATCTGACTTTACACAAGATAGTGTATTCATTGATGGTTTACTTAAAAAATTGGACGCATCTGTAGATAAGACTAAACCATTCTATATGCATTATTTAACTGTTCATATGCATATGGATCAAAAGAAAACAAAATGAAATAAAGATGTATTTGCTGCTGAAGAAGAAGCATATGGTGATACATTAAATGATCCAGCTAAGTGAGTAAATCCATTTAAACCCAAAACATCTAATAACAAAAGATGTAGATTATTTGCACTAAAATCTATGGACTTTGACACAGGTTTAGGAATGATAATGGATAAATTGTATGGAAGCAATGATCCATACTGAAACAATACATTATTAGTTGTGTGTGCTGACCATTCATGGTATGAGAGAACAACAGGAAAACATCACTTTGGCCAAGCAGTTAGACACATATATGATAACAACAATATTAAATCATATTCATCAATATTGGGCTTTTATCATCCATTATTAAATCAAAAGTTCGAACAAATGTACCCAAGTCAAAATCATAAATTTAACAAACCAACATGACCAACAGTAGTTGTTCCAACTATTCTAGATTTATTAGGTCAAAGATATAATCCAAGGATTTATTTAAATAAATCCATCTTTGATGGAGCATATGATAATAATGAATTATTCTATTCATTCTGAAATTATAGATTCATGAATGAAATGTTCACTAGTCTTGATCATTACAATATAACTAGCAAATTTGGTGGAGATAAAATACTTGCAAAAGAATTTAAACAAAGATTAATAAATGCAAGATGACAATTAAGAATCATTGATTCAATCTATCATAAGAGATTATTTAATAAATATGATTATGAAGATTTCATGCCACCAGAAAATCCATAAATAAAAAAACTAGGCATTCAAACCTAGTTTTTTAAATGGCGGAAACGATGGGAGTCGAACCCATGCACCGGAAACCCGATCTAACACCTTAGCAGGGTGTCCTCTTAACCACTTGAGTACGTTTCCAATAATAAGTATTTATTATTTTATCTTATTAACTTAATCTTTCTTTAATCTTTTGAACCACCATAGGTGTTCTAGCATTTGTTAATGGATGGTAGTGATCAAAGAAGATATCTACCAATATATTGGCAATTTGCATACTATCAGTTGGTAGAGTCATATGCTCTGGTCCATGCATGAAACTAATTGTTCCAGTTGTTTCTGATACAACAAATGCTAATGCATCAGTTCTTTCAGCAATACCAAACGCAGCTCTATGTCTTGCACCATATCTTACTGGTAGTAATCTTTTACTTACTGGTAAATAACTTGATAAACCAGTAATACGTAGATTTCTTAAAATCATAGCACCGTCATGTAAGGCAGATTCATGGTTATAGAAGATAGAATAAACAAATTCAGGGAAGAATGGACTATCAACTTTGTTACCTAATTGAACATATCTCTCTAAGTTATCTTTATTTTCAACAACTATTAAAGCACCAACTTTATTGCTACTTAGTCTTGCTAATGCAGTAGCAAAATTAGTAATGAACATGGATATTTCATCGACATTAACTATTTTTTTCTTTTTATCTTTAAAAATTTGTGATTGTTTAGCTTTTTTACGTTTAATACTATAACGTGCAACTCTAACAAAATAATAGATAACGGCTAGGTTAATTCAAATGATAATGATAATAAGTAGAACCATGCAGGTTCATAGTACTTCATTTGTTCATTTTTCAGAATGTAGCATAGTCTAATTATATTTATTAACATTTAAAATGTTAATAAATTAGTATGCAATATTTATAATATGGTTATGCAATTAAATAAGAAATGCTACATTGCTGCTGTATCTGGTGGTCCAGATTCAATGGCTTTATTAGATAAATATCACAATGTTATTATTGGTGTTTGTCATGTAAACTATCACAAGAGAAGCGATAGCAATTTTGATACAAAAATAGTATCTGATTATTGCAAAAAACACAAGATTAAATTAGCTATCTGTGATGTAGACAAAAAGGTATATAAAGATACAAAGAATTTTCAAAATTTTGCCAGACAAATTAGATACCAATTCTTTGTTCAATGTGGTAAAGATTTTAAGTGTAATAATATGCTAATTGCTCACAATTTAAACGATTTTTTAGAGACTGCGATTATGCAAGAAAATCGCAACAGTTTAAATTTCTTTTATGGAATTAAATCAACAAATAAATTTGAGTCATTAAATATTTACAGACCACTAATTAATGAATTTAAAAATGATTTAGAAAAATATTGTCAAAAGCATGGAATTAGCTATGCTATTGATTCATCTAATGCATTAGATATTTATGAAAGAAACAGAATTAGAAAACAATTATCTAAGTTGACTAGAACTGAATTATTAAAACTTTATACAAAATTTGTTGCAAGAAACAAGAAACAAGAAAAAATTGAAAAACAAGTGCTTTCATATCTAAAACAATGATCAAAAACAGGTTTTTCAGTTCAATATTTTAAAACAGTAAAATCTAACTTACAAAATAGTCTAATTTATGTGTATTTAAAAAATAGTATGATTATTAACATTAACTATAATAAAATTAAGTTAGTTAGAGACTATATAGTCTCTAAAAAGTCTAATAATAGCTTAAGATTAGCAGACAATATTAGATTAGTTAAGAAAAATTCTAAAGTAAAAATTGTAAGGAGTTAATCATGCCTAAAAAAATAACAGTTAAAGAACTATTAAACAACTTTGATGTTAATGTTGTTAATAAAGGAAGACCAAGTAGTAGATACATTACTTCTTCTGGTGTAGCCAGAATAGGTATTGAATTATCTACCAACATTAAACCTGCTTACAAGAAACAAACTAATATTGTTTGCTTTGGAACTTCTGAACTTAACTATTTTAAACAATGTTCTATGTTTGAACTAAGAAGAATGGCAAGAAGAGTTAAAAAACTTAACCCTCCTATTATTATTCTTAACTCTGCTTTTAAAGCAGATGATGTTAAAACAATATTAAAAGCTTTTGGCAGAACAGACATTACTATAGCATCTGTAAAGATGTCTTCTGAAGATATTTACTTTGAATTATCTCCATGAGTTGCAAAGAAAATTGCACCTAGTTCAATTGTTCATGGAACATTAATGTCTATTTACGGTATTGGTGTTTTAATTACTGGTGATTCAGGTACAGGAAAATCTGAAGCAGCAATGGAATTATTAAAACAAGGAAGAATGTTTGTTGGTGATGATGCTATAGAAGTTTATAATTTTGGACAAGCAATCTATGGACGTCCATCTGATATAGCTAAACAATTTATGGAAGTAAGAGGTTTAGGTATATTAGATGTTAGTAGAATGTTTGGTTGACAAAAAACATTAGAAGAAACACAAATTCATATGATTGTTCACTTAGTGAACCCTGAATTAGGTAAAAAGAAATTAAATGATTTTGAAAGATTAGGTACTGAGCAAGCTAAAGAAAAGATCCGTGGTGTTTATTTACCTAAATATTTTATTCCTGTTACAGCAGGTAGACCAACAGCTAGTTTAATTGAGTCAGCTGTAGTTGATTTTAAACTAAAGAAATCAGGATACAACTCTGCTGAAACTTATCTAGAAAATTATGACAAGGTAATTACTAAAGGAGCAAGAAGATAGTGATTGGTAGATTAGTGAGAGAAATGCCACCAGCGCCTGTTTTGCCAACAGACTTTGATGTAGCATTTGGCAATATTAAATGATATGCAATCTTTATCATGATTGGATTTATTGTTGCTATAGTTGCATCATGTCTAAAAATGTGAAAGAGATATAAAATATCTACTGAACCATTTTATTGATTTATTTTAATTGGTGTGCCATTAGCAATAGTCGGAGCAAATTTTGGATCGTGTGTTCTTGACAACGGGTTGCCATCAGGACAAAATCCAGGGAAACCATGATCTGAATTTTTTTCATCATTTGGTAGTGGACTAGCCATAGAGTGAGGAATTATCTTTGTTGTTATAGCTGGTGCTATATATTTTCCACTAGTTCTTAAATTACCTAAATATCGAGTTAAAGACGAATTCAATTTAGATCATCAAGTTAAAAAAATTAGCTTTTGAATGTATGCTGATGCTATCATTCCATGTATCTTAATAGCACAATTTATTGGAAGATGGGGTAATTATTTTAATGGTGAAGTATTTGGTGGTAATATAACTGATGAACATTTCGCATGATGACTATATCATAATTTGCCAAATATGTATCAGGATGGGAATTGAAAACAACCATTATTCTTGTGGGAAGGCATTGGTAATGCTGTAATGTTTTTTGTTCTTTATTTTGGTGTTGAATTTATTAGACAAAGGAAAGCGGGAGATATGGCTGCCGCATACTTTGTATGATATGGAGCATTTAGATTAGGATTAGAACCCCTAAGAGATCAAACATATTTCTCTGTAGTGACTATTGTTGTTTCTGCATTGTTTGTGGCATTCGGTGTTATCTTTATCTTGTTAAACCACTTAGTTATAGCTAAAGTAAGAGATAAAAAGATATGACATACTTTATTTAAGTATGGACCTAAAGAAGTATTTAGTATGATTGATTGTGGTTGACATACTGAAAAGAATATTAAATATAAAGATAGACAATATGCGGATTGTGTAAGACAACCACATGAAATGATATATTTTGGAGCTTGATAGATTATGGGATTAGAAGTAGAAGTAGTTGGTGAAACTAATAAATTTGATGTTATTTGTATAGGAGGAGGAATAGCTGGTATGACAGCTAGTACTCTTGTTACACAAGCTGGATTAAAATCTTGTTTTCTAGAGAAAGATGTTCCAGGTGGAAAACTAATGCATATTGATACTATTCATAATTTTTCTCAACCAGGAATATCTGGTAAAGATTTAGGATTATCAGTATTTAAACAAGCAACTGAAGAAGTAAAGACAAATTATGTTTATGGTGATGTTCAATCTATTAAACCAAAGAATGGTTTGTTTTATTTGTTCACAGCTGATGGACAAACATGAGAAGCTAAAGCAATAATCATTGCCACAGGTTCAGGAATAAAGAAATTAAATGTTGATGGTGAAGACAAATATTTTAATCATGGTTTAAGCTATTGTGTAATGTGTGATGCTGTTATTGCAAAAGGTAAAACTGCAGCACTTATTGGGCAAACACACAACCTAGAACATTTAAAGAAGTTTGCTAGTAAGGTTGATGTATATCAATCTTCTGATATCAAATCAATTGAAGGAGATGGATCAAAAGTTACAGGATTATTAAAAAATGATGGTTCTAAAGCAAATTATGATTTTATCTTTGTTGAAAATGGATATGAATCTAATTTAGACTTTTTACCTTCTGACATTGAACTAGATGATAAGAAGCAATTAATTGTTGATGGTAAAATGGCAAGTCCATACTTTGAAGGAGTATTTGGTTGTGGAGACTGTATTAATAATGATACTAAGATGATACAACCTGCTATGCAACAAGCAGCTATAGCTGCAGAATCAGCAATAAAATATATAAAATCTAAAAATTGATAATGAAAAAACAAACATTTAGTGAACAAGTAAAAAGAGAAATATGTAGTCTTATATTTGAAGACCACTGCTTAAAAGCATTGCTTTCATCTTTTATTACTAATAAACTAACTGTTGTTTTAAAAGCTAATGAATATACTTGAAGATTAACTAGTCAGTTTCCTTTTATTATTGAATTCATTGCTAATGCATTTAAAAATCTATATGATGTAAAGATTACAACTAAGATAGCGAAAGATGCAACAAACATTAATGGTCAAACAAACTATATTGATGTTGTAGGAAACTTTGAACAAATTGAAAGTGATTTAGGATTAAATGATAAATATAGTAATAATGTTTGTCCATTAGAATGCTGCAAAAGAGCTTACATAGCTGGAGCGTTCTTAGCTGGGGGATCTATAAACTCATTAGAATCTAAATCTTATCACTTAGAAATAAGAAGTAGTGATTGAGAATATTTATTCTCTCAACAAAAGATGCTAATTAGTTTTGGCATTTATCCTGTTTTAACAAAACATTCAAAAAAACAATTTATTCTTTATTTAAAGAAAGTAAATCAAATTTCTGATTTTCTTAAATTGGTTGGTGCGGGAAATTGTATGCTGGCATTTGAAGATATGAAAATATCTAAGGATGCCAACATGTCAGTTACAAGATGAAACAATCTAGATATTAGTAATATTAACAAGTCTACTGTAAGTGGTGTTAAACAAGTTGAGAAGATTAAAAAGTTAATGAAATCTTCTTTATGAAATAAACAAACTAAAAAGTTTAAAGCTTTTTGTGAACTAAGATTATCTCATCCATCTAGTTCATTATCTGAATTAGTAAGATTAATGAAAGAAACACATAATATTAAAATAACTAAACCAGGATTAAATCATTTAGTTAGAAAATTAGATAAATTAAGTAAGGAGTAATTATGAAATACACATTTACACCAAAAGGTGTTTGTTCTCAAAAATTTGAATTAGATGTTGAAAACAACATTATTAAAAAATTAGTAATAACAGGTGGTTGCCCTGGCAATACTATGGCAGTTTGTAAACTAGTAGAAGGTCAAACACTTGATTGGGCTATAGAAAGATTAAAAGGAATTGATTGTAGAGGAAGAGGAACTAGTTGTGCTGATCAAGTTGCACAATTCTTTGAATCAATTAAAAAATAATGTTAATAGTTAAAGTATTTAATGTTCCAAGTAAATTACCTAAGTGTAAATTACCTAAACACATATTAAAACACTGTAATCAATATAAAGATACTTACACAAGACAAGCAAGTACATATGCTTGACAGTCGCTGTCAAAATATATAGATGTCAATAAAGTTAAATTTACCAAAAACGGTAAACCATATTTAGTTGGTAACAAAAAATACTTTAGTTTATCACACAGTTTTAATAAAGTAGCAATAGCTATTTACAATCAACCTATAGGAATAGATATAGAGAGAGTTATTCCTTTTGGCATAGTTTCTCCATTAGCTTCTAGATTGTTAAAAGGCAAGGAGTTAAAAGATTATCATAATGCTAAAAATCAATCATTGTGATTTACTAAATATTGAACCAAGTATGAGGCATACAACAAATTATTGGGTGATAGATTAAGCTTTGAAACTTTTAAACAAAAAATAATAAAAAATACTAAAACTAAGTGTTTATACAAAAATTCATTTGTTTTGACTTATGTTAGTTAATAAATTTATAAAATAAAAGAAAGACTATGTCTTCTTTTATGCTGATTTATCTATTTTTTCAATAAATATTTTACATATAATATAGTGCAGAAAGGTAAAATTAAAATGAAAAATAATAAAACACTACGTCAAATACTAACAGCTGTTATTATTGCAGCAGCTATTGGTGTAATTGTTATGACAGTTAAATTCTGTTTTGTTAATGAAACAGTACTTGATAGTCCGACATTGTATACTTCAATTACATGAATGTGAAAAGTAACACAAGATTTTACTTTAGTTATCAATTGAGGATTAGCAGGCTACTACCTAACATTACTAATTATTATGTTATTAGCAGTTGTAGCTAAAATGGTTTTTGTTGGTATTCCAACTTTCAAACAAACAAAGAATGCTGCTCCAATGGTAATTGATGCACTTGCTATTGTTTGTGCCATCATTGCTATTGCAGGATTATTCTTACCAACAGCTTTCTCAGCTAAAAACGCAGAAAAGGGAGCAACATACGTTCTAAATATGGTAAGAGCTGCTTTAGCTCTACTAAACATTGGCGCTCCAATGGTTTTAGCTGGAACTGTTGTTAATAGTGTTATTGCTTTTAAAGAAAGCAAATAATTAATAAACTATATATAAGAAAGAAGGGTTTCCCTTCTTTTTTATTTGTATAATCTATAAATAAAGGGGAAACAATTATGCAAAACATCCAAACAAAAACACTTAATACTAGAGGATTAAGTTCTATATTAACAATATGTATGATGGTATCATTACTAGTATCATTTGTATTAGGAACAATTGGTGCTAGATCTATGATTAAATCAGCAGGTGCAGACGGTGTTAAACTTGATTGAGCGATTTGTGCACCATACTTAGTATTTATGATCATTGCTTTCTTTGCTGCAATCATTAAATTCTTTTTATGTACTATGCCATTTAAAAAAGAATATCCTAGCAAAGATACAGTTAAGATTCAATTTTGAATGGAAATATTAGGATTGGTAGTGTTACTATTAGGCTGTATTTCACTAGCATTTACTCAAGTAGACACTACACATGATTTTACAGATGCTCAAATAGTAGCAGGACCAATGATTGTGTCAACATTAGCATTTGCTATTAATGGAGCTGTTGCCGGTTTAACATACCATAATTACAAATAAGTAAAAAAGAGGTTCATCCTCTTTTTTATTTTCAAGTTTTAGCTCTTGGTATTAATGGTAGACCAGGCATTCTAAATACTTTATCACATAAGATAACCGCTAATCTACTACCAGTGTTTAGTAAGACATCTTGTACACCTATTACTGGCCTACCGTTTTCTCAACTAGTAGAAATAGAACCTGGTTTCTTACTCATACATACATAGAAACCATTTCTACTATATTTAGCAATAAGTTTTTTAGCTTTTTCAGAATAGTGAATAACTTTAATGCTATAGCATTTATTAACTATTTGTTCAATCTTAGTTTTTAAATCTTGACTAGGTGTATATAAGAACTTAGGTGTTTTAGGTGTCTTAGCTAGTTGAATAACTTTCCTAGCCAAATCTAATCCACCTTTAGATCCATTTACAAAACCAGTATCAAAACTATATGTTACATTTTTAGATTCTAAGAATTTAACTAATTTTCTCATATCAGACTTAGTGTCTGAAGCAAATTGGTTAATAGCAACCACAAGAGGAATTTTATATTGTTGTAAATGGTTAATATGAATTTCAAGATTCTTTAAACCAGCTTTGAATTCACCATTTCCCTTTTCAAGTACTGATTTAATTGTTGATACTAAAACAATACATGATGGTTTTAAACCATTTTCTTGACAAACAATGTTTAAGAATTTTTCAGCTCCTAAATCAGAACCAAATCCACCTTCTGTTACACAATAATTAGCTAATTTTAATCCTGTTTTTGTAGCAATAGTTGTTGATACACCAATAGAAATATTAGCAAAAGGTCCTCCAGACACAAAGGCCATATTGCCTTCTAATGTTTGAACAATATTAGGTTTAAAGCAATCTTCCATAATACTCATTATGGCTTTTGTAATACCTAATTGCTTTAGATATACTGGTTTACCCTTTGTAGAGTAAGCAACCAACATATTATTTAATTTCTTTTCAAAGTCTTGTTTAGATTTTGACAAACAGAAGATTGTCATAATTTCACAAGCTGATGTGATATCAAATCTAGTTGTGTATGAAATATCTTTATTAATATCAACCTTAATAGATCTTAAAGATCTATCATTCATATCCATACATCTTGCATGGACAATTTTATTTGGATCAATATTTAATTTACTCTTTTGATAAATTTCATTATCAATAACAGCAGCTATTAAATTGTTAGCGCATGTTATTGCATGAATATCACCTGTAAAGTGTAAGTTAATTCTATTTTCTGGAACAATACTTGCTTTACCTGCTCCTGTTGCTCCACCTTTAACACCAAATACAGGACCTACTGATGGTTCCCTTAAAGCAACTATAGTTTTCTTACCTAGTTTATTTAATGCATCAGCTAGATTAATACTTATAGTAGTTTTGCCTTCACCACTACTAGTTGGACTTGTTGCTGTTACTAAAATTAATTTACCTTCACCTCTTTTAGGTAAATTATTAGGATTTAGCTTTGCAACATAATTTCCAAAGAATTCAAGATCTTTTGTTTTAAGACCATATTTTTTAACAATATCAATAATAGGTTTCATAGTATCTTTATTATATCTATAATAAAGATATAGGAGAAATTATGAATCTAATACAAGCAGCATATGCCAGACATGCCGTGAGACATTTTGATGGAAAACCAATAAATGCTAAAGACAAAAAAGAATTAAATGCATTAATTAAAACATTGAATGCTAAATCAGGTTTAAAAATGCAATTAATAATTAATGAACCAAAAGCATTTGGTGGTTTAAAAGCAAAAATATGTAATTTTACAGGCTGTGTAAACTATTTAGCTATAGTTGGCCCTAAAACCAAAGATTTAGGCGAAAAAGCAGGATATTATGGTGAACAAGTAGTTTTAAAAGCACAACAATTAGGAATTAATAGTTGTTGAGTTGCTTTAACATTTAACAAAGTTAAAAATGCTTATCAAATACCCAAAAAACATAAATTAGCTTTAGTTGTTGCTTTAGGATATGGAACAACTCAAGGTCATAAGCATGAATCAAAGAAATTTTACCAAGTAGTTAAAAATAGAGGTAAATTGCCTGAATGATTCATTAAAGGCGTTAAAATGGCATTAATTGCTCCTACTGGAAGAAATCAACAAGGATTTATGATTGAATTAATTGATAATAAAGTAATGATTAAAAATAAATCATTATGTAAAAATGTTGATTTAGGAATTATTAAATATCATTTTGAATTAGGAAGTGGCAAGAAAATATTTAAATAATGAACGCAACACCATTTAATAAAACAAACTTATTCATTTTTTTAATAGAACTAGGTTTTAGTTTATTATTTTTGTTCATGTTCACTTGCATTCACTATGGAATTACAAATGCAACTAAATGAGGAAAAAGATTGCAAAAATCAAAGATGTTTAACTTTTGGTACTTTTTTATATTTGGATTTTTATTATCTTTAGTTACATTCATAGTTAGTCAAGTATCATCCATAGCACTAGGTGCTATAGGTATGCCGCTGACAATCTTAGGATTGATTTATGCAATGACTATTTTTTACAACAGATCAGTGCAAATGGGCGCTATTGTTCCAACCATATTATGAATTCTGTATCAATACAATGGATTTACAGAATATAGTATCGAATGGTTAATAAGATTAATTGTTGTTTTAATTATTGCATTAATGGCTATCATAACAACATTTATTAAATGAAAAAAGTTACCAACATTTTTAATTAGTTGTTTAGTTACTTTCATTCTTCTTATAGCTTTAATACTAACCAATGTTAATCAATATACTGGTTATTATTGTGCAATAGCAGCAGTTTCAATAGTTTCCACTGTGGTATATTACATTATTCTAGGATTTTTAAATAGATGATTAACTCATATGTCTAGAATGGCTAGACAAGGAGCATACATAGACCAACATTATCTTATTCCAACAGTTCTTGATGAATATTTTAGCAATTACATTGCAAAAAACAATGTTAGTCAAGCACTTATTGTATCTTTTCATATTGAAGCAACTGAAAAAAACAAATCTAAAGTTCTAGACAATATATACAATTTGTTTAAAAATGAGAATGCTTTATTCTTTAAATCGTCATTCGAAACATATGGCTTAGTATTGTGTCATAGAAAATATCAAATTAGTAATTTAAACAAATGTTATCAAGGAAACAAAACTAAATTACGTGATGAGGATGATGAATTAAAACTTCTTGAACAACAAATATCATCATTAAATAATGATAAAGCAACAGTTAATGCTTATGTAAGTATATACGGTGTTCATAGTTGTAGACTAGATTCATTATTAAAAGATAACAATTATGCATTTAAACATGATGATTTTGAACATGATCACAATATTATTCAATTATTTAACACAAATTTAACTAATCAAGAAATTAATGATAATAATGCTTTTTTAACTTTAAATCAAAAAGTAAATTTAAATGACATTAATGTTGAACTAGAAATTCTTAGAATGAATAAATCTAGAAAATTATATGTATGTCCAAGATATTATTGGCCAAAGAAACTAACTTGTAATGTTGAAACCATCACAAGTCAATTTGGTATTACTGTTTCTAACACATTATTAAGACATTTAGCAAGTAGATCACTAGAAATGTATGCTAATGATCCAAAATATCATTCATATCCAATTTTAATTTATTACCCCATTGATCAGTTAAATAGTACTGAATGATCTTTAAATAGATATTTAAAGAAAATTAATTTATATGGAATTGATCGTGATCAAGTTATTTTATCTTTTAATGTTGCTAAATATAAAGTTTGACCAAAACAAGTTATTAATAATTTAATTGAATTGCAAGACCATAGAGTTAAATATATGTTGGTAGATATTAATAACATTAATGGGATAAAGAAATTAAAACCAACAGCAATAATTTTAGGTAAACGATTATCTGAATCTAATATAAACAATAAGATACAGAAAGAATTTGGGCTTAATATTTTGTAAAAAAATAAAATAATTAATAAGTCTAAAATACCACTTTTTATCATAGAAAAATCATATTTTTATTAATAAATAAACTTAAATATGATTTTTTAATGTCAATGTATAGTTGGGATGAAAATAGTTCAACAAATAAATGAACAAGAATGTGGTATTTGTGTATTGACAGCATTACACAATCATTTGTATCATCATTACATTAGCAAAGAACAAATACTAGAACAAAGTAATATTGTTGAAAATGGGATGTCTATTTTTGATTTTGAAAGTGTTGGTCAAAAATTAGGTTTGGAATGTGAAAGTTATGAACTAAATTATGCAGAATTTAGTAATTTAAAAATTAACAATTATTTTGTTTTGTTGCTAGCAACACATGAATCTAATAGTCATTATGTTATTGCTAGAAAGAGAAAAAAATATATTGAATTGTATGATTCAAGTAATAGTAAAATGTCAAAAATTAGTTACACAGATCTACAAAAAGTTTTTATGAATGTGATAATTTTGATTAGAAAGAAAGCTAACAAAGTTTTTAATAAGACTTTTTCAAATGCATCTACACTATTGCTATTTGATTTGAAGTTTATTTTATTAAACAACGGTTTATCAATATTAATATTGATGCTTTCAGTTATTAGTGCAAGTTTTTTAAATTACATTATTGATTTAGCGGTGTTAAAAAGTTCATTAACTAATTTGATTACGATATGTTTCATTTTCATATTTTTTTATTTAGCTAATGACATATTGTCATACATATCAAATTTATATATGACAAGGAATGTAAAAAACAATCTTGTCTTATTTACTAGTAAAATTCTGTCGAGTCTTGAAACCAAAAAGGCAAATTTCCTTAATAAAGTAGATAAAAATTGAATTTATAAAGTAGACGAATGTGTTTACAATGTTGCAAACTTTTGTATAGTTGAAGTAAATAAATTGATTACAAATACTATTTTCTTGGCTGTTTGTATTTGCATAATTGGTTCAATTCAATACTATCTACTGATTTTCGTATTCTTATATGCTATTGTTGATTTCATTTTTTTTCTATTTAGTTACCAAAAAAAGAAAGATATTTTTATCAAAATTGTTCGGAGCGAGAATACAAATATACATCAATATAGAAATTTAATTAATTCTTTAAGTAATGAATTATGGCAAACAAAAAGAAAATCCATTATTCAAAGAATAAAAAACAACTATAGCAACATATATAAGAATTATTCTGATTCAATTTTATTTAAAAATAATTCATATGTTTTTAAATCTATGTTAAAGAGCATATTTGAAATATGTGCAATTGGTTTAATGTCATACTTAATAATTAAACACAACAGTTTAAGTATAGGAAGGTTAACATTTGTAATTTCTGCTTTTGCTTTGTATAAAAATTCAGTTGATGGTACATTTGAATACTTTCTAATTCAAATTGAATTTAAAGTTTATTGGCAAGTTTACAAGGATATTACACATGTTGGGAATGTAGACAATTCAAGGACTATTGTCCTAAAAGAAAAAATTAAATCAATATCTTTTGTTTGCAACAACAAACAGATCGAATTTAAAGCATTGAAGACCAATCATATCTCTAAAGACACAATAGACTTAATAAAGGATTGCAATGAACTAGTGGTGAATAAAAGATCAATTAAGATGAACAAACAAATATGAGAATCTATCATTGTTTTTGATCAACGAGCTAAGCCCGATATCTCATTGTTAATGCAGCAAATCGAAATCAAACCTGAATTGTATAGTCAATATATAAGGTATTTCAATATTGATTTAAATAAAGCTAATCCAACATTCTATGAAAATTTGATAGTAAACTTTCTAAATTTATTATCAGAAAAGCAAAAATTAATATTTATTGATGATATTTTGCAATATATCAAATCAAAGGACATGATTATTATCAAACAAATAATTAACCACATTAAAAAACATAATGTTGTTTTTATTAATGAAAAGGAGGAATATGATTAAACAAAATATTAAAATAGCAATTTTGGTAATATTAGGACTATTGACATTTTGACTAGTGATGTTTAATTTTATTAAATTAGATGTTACAACAACAGTAATGATTAATTTTGAGACACAAGAATTTATTGTAGATGCTAAAAGTGCCACATATATTGAAAGCCATGACCGAAGAGAATGTTTGCTAATGGAATATCAACACCAATATCTAAGTTGCAAACTATTTGAGCCATATGGCGAAGGTGAATATAGGCATTATCCGATAATGATGATTGATGATGTTGTAGATCAAACACAAGGACTATTAACCACTAATTTAATAATTGACAAATTAAATATTTATTACTACTTATTTAAAAAATAAAGGCTTGAGCCTTTATTTATATGGCGCACCATACTGGAGTCGAACCAACAACCTTTAGATCCGAAGTCTAACGCTCTAATCCAATTGAGCTAATGGTGCATAACAAAATTATAGTTTTTTTAATCGTCGATCTAAATCTTCCTTTAATGATTCAAAACCAGAAGGAGTAGGAATAACATCTTTATGTGATTTAAGAAATTTTGGATGAATAGCTTTGAATGATAAGTTTATTTGTCCATATCCATCATCACCAATTACTAGGAAGTCATATGAATCACCCAATGAAAAGAAATTATGCAAACTTCTAACTAAGTAGTCAGACACATTAGATATGTGACAAATACCTACATTTCCATCAAAAGAAGCTAAAACATATGTTTTAGAAATGGAGATAATGGTGCCCCTTACTATAGATTTATTAATTTCATATTGGGATTGCATATCACTAACATTATAAACTTTTACAATGAACACAAGCAAATACAAACAAAATAATATTGTTAATAATAATTTACCCTTATTTGGTGGATTATTTTTTTGTGGTGTCTTTTATTTAGGGTTAATTAATGATTATTGATATTTTTTATTCATTGTCTTTATTCCTCTTATTCTTTTAAAAAATAGACCAAATTGGAAGCAATGAATATGCACTTCATTTATTTGTGTCGTTTTTGTAATATTAACTATTTTTGCTCCTAATTTTAGTTTGATAGATTTAATAAACAGACGACCTAAATTTATTAGGAATAGCATCCTGTCGTTTTATGACAAGCATTACAATAAAGAAATAGCTAGTTTCATTAAACTAATATTATTTAATATTAAATCTACGGATTCATGAATTTTTTATAAACAAACAGTTGATCTAGGAATAGTGTGATTAATATGTGTTTCAGGATTTCACATATCATTAATTTCAAGATTAATCAAAAGAATTTTTATTAAGATTCCAAAAATTGGAAAGTACGTAAATATAACAATAATTGGATTTTATTCTTTTTTACTAAATTTTTCATATTCCAGTTTGAGGGTGTGATTTAAATTGATTTTTGATTGACTATTTTATAGGTTTAGAATCAAAGGACTTAATAAATTAGGCTTTATCGGTTTAATTTTATGTTTGCTAAATCCAAAATGTTTTGCTGATTATGGCTTTTTACTTTCATTTATGATTTGCACTGTAGCATACTTGATTAATAAGCTTAATTTAAATAATAAAATCTTATCTTCAATAGCAATTAACCTATTTGCAATAACTATTTCTATACCAATTATTATTGATATGAATCATAAAATTTCTTTACTGACTTTTATTAATTCATTCATTTTTACATATGTGAGTGCTTTTATTTTTTTATATTTTGTGATTTTTTCTATCATGCCTTTTATGTCAACTGTTCATTATGGCATTATGATAATGTCTTATGTACTAGTTGGAAATATAAGTTTTAGCAATATTTTTATATATTCAAATTCTTGACCATTGTGAAGTGTTTTTATCTATTATTTAGGATTTTTTGGCCTTGAAAAAGTACTTTATCTTATTGTTTATAACAATAAGATATAATTAAGAAAATGATTAAAGTCTATTATGGCTCAAATATTGATGCTATAACTTGAAAAGTTTATTCTGACTATTTGAACAAACAAATCAAGTTTTTTCCTACTGGTACAACATCAACAGATGTAGCAAATCAATTGTGTCAATTTACTTTATTTGGTGATGACAACAAAAAAGACGTCTATGTTGTTAATGTAGAAAAATGAAAGTTTACTGACAAAACAGTTTTGCAAAACATTAGAGAACTTCACGCAATTCCAAATTTAGTTGTGTTTGAATATGAATCATCAACAGTAAAAAATAAAATATTCACAGAGTTAGAAATTGACAAAGTCAAATCTGTAAATATTACTCCTAAAACAAAAGCTGCCATGGTTCATAAGTTATTAAATCAAAATAAAATTGCACTAGATAATCATGCAGAAGAAATGTTAGTGAAGACACTTCCAGATCAAATTGATTTTATTCATAATGAGATTTTGAAATTAAAGTTAATGAATCAAAAATCTTTTACAGAAGATGAAATAAAGCAAATCATTTTTGATTTAGGTGATGCAACTATATTTAATATTGCAGACTCATGATTAAATGGTAATTATGAGCAAACAATTGAAAGATTAAATGATTTAATAGCTAAAAATGTAACAATTCAAGCTTTTGTCCCAATATTTGCTTTGAAGTTAATGCAAATCAAATTGTTTTTACAAGCAAAGGCTTCTAAATGATCTAGTGAAATCATCACACTGAAAATGTCTATGCCTTTCTGATTACAAAATAATTACAACTTCTTAAGACCATATGATGCTAATCTTGATAAAGTTAGTAAAATGTTAGACAAACTATATCAGTTTGATATAAATGTTAAAAAACAAAAAAATATACCTTATACTCAATTAATAAAAATACTATTTGAATAATATGAAAAAATTAGAAAAAGAATTATATATACAACATGCTAAAAGATTAAAAGCGATTTTAGATGAAAAATCAACTTTTTTTCCATACATCAATAGAAACGACTTTAAAGAAACATTAAAAAAAGAGTTGAATGTATTAGCAGCATGTGAAACTTTATTCCCTAAAGTTGAGTTGGAAGCAAAGATGACTTCTAAGTCATTAGTTAAGGATTTTAATAAAATAACAAAAGAAACATTTAAGTTAGATGATAAGTTTAAATATGAAGATGAAACTGACTTAATTGATGCAATTAACTATTTGGTTACATTTTGTAACAACATGTTTAAAGTTAATTTAGATGATTTGGTAAGTGGTAAAAATGTTACAGCCACTGATCCAAAAATTGATTTAAGAGCTAAATCAGATATGGATAGTCAATCAGCAAAACTTAATAGGAATTTTGCTTTTGCTGCTGGTGGAATACCTCTTGCATCAACCCCATATGAAAACCCTTACCTTGTTGGCAAAGCTTATGCTAAATTGACTGATGATATGAAGCAAGGAAAGTTTTATCAATATAAAACTAAACCTGAAAGTATTCCAATTTTCAAATATATTTGCGTGACGGGCATAATTTTAATTGCCTTGTCAACACTTATAGCAGCTATTCTTATATTTATGTCATCGGCTTTGGTTGTTACAAAAGGTGAAGATACTGCTAAGATAAGCTCAGAGTATGGAACTATTGGTAGTGGTGTAATGTATATATTACTAGCAGGTTTTAGTATCTATCCAGCATACATAATCTTGAAAGGTTTGACCGGTCTTAACCAAAACATTAAATATTATTTTTCATGAGGTTTCATCGCTGCATTTATCCTTTTAACATTGGTAATTGTTATGCCAGATATGGAGGCTACATGATTAAATCAATTTAATTTTTCTCCAGGACAAAGCAAAACAGCTTTAAATGCATATTTTGGTTGAAAGATTATGTATATCATAATATTAGCTAGTTTATCATTAGTCTTAATCCCAATGATTGCTGGTGCTGTGTGTAATCCTAAACCAGATCCTGAAATAATTGAAAAGAAGATTAGAGAATATGTTGATTTATTTGCAGCTGAATCAGGTACAAACCCTGTTCCTCCAAAAGCTGATGTTCAAAAACCAACAGATGTTAAACCATCAAAACCAAAAACAGACAAAAAGAAAAAGTAAATAAATGATAGATCAAAAGGAAAAGGAAAACTTAGAATTTAATGCAAAGAAGTTTTTCTTTCCTTTTTCTCCAATAAAAAGTTTTAGATCAGTTAGATTACTATTTTTAATGGCCATTCTAATTGCTTTGAGAATAGTTCTTGGCTTATTAACAATTAGAATTGCACCATTTGGATTATCAATATCAATTGCCTGAGTACCATTAATGGTACTAGGATGATATTTCGGACCAGTTGCTGGTTTGTTTTTAGGAATGATTACAGACACTATTAGCTTTTTAATGGCAGGTGGTGGAATCTGGTTTTGACTATATGCTATTCAAGAACCCATTATTGGTCTTGTCTCAGGATTAGTTGCTGGTTGATGCAGATTTAGAAAATCTAGAGAAAACTTAAACATTACATTAGACATTGTTATTAATCAAATACTAGTAATCGGTTTTGCAATTTTAACATATGTTATTTTGATAGTTTGATTGAATCCTTCAATTGATTTTGAACATTCATCTGATAAGTTTGCTCATTTCTATCGTGTTTATAAATGAGTTGCCATTGGAGGCATTACACTATTAGTAACTATTTACGAAGTTCTAATGATTTTAACTTTAACTAAAAAAATTGGCAAAGGTGATCATTTAGTCATGATAAACTTTGTTTATACAAGTTCATTAGTTGTTCTTATTATGTTATTGTTTTCTGTTGCACTTGGTCCTGTAACAGCAGTTGAATTTTTTAAGTTTGCTGGATTGGATATTCCATCTGGATATGCTGAGATGGGTTCATTGTTCTATTTAATTCCTAGAATAGCTGTTGAAGCAATTAAAGTTCCATTAGAAGCATCAATTCTATTTGGTGTTGTTTGTTTATTTGATAAGAAAATCGTCAACATTGTTAACCGAATTAACAACAGTTGAGATATGTCATATTAATATTATTTAAGATTAAAAAAAATATATAATTACAACATAAATCTCGAAAGGTGGTGAATTTATGCAAAAAGTAATCGTTAAAGACGGTGATTTAAATGATGCTATGAAGAAATTCAGTAGAATTTCTGCTGAAACTCGTAGAGCAGCACAAGCACACACCTACTACTTAAGACCAGGTCTTAAGAAAGCTGAAAAATCTAAACAAGCGCAAAGAAGAAAATTTAAATAATTAAGGACAACATGAAAAAAGTATTCAAAACTATTGGATATTGCTTATCTGTGCCCTTTGTGTTTATTGCTATATTTTTTAGTCTTTTATCAGCAAAAAGAAAAGCTAAAAAATATTTAAGAGAACCAAATAGTGTTTTTCTTCAAGATAGACAAAAAAAGGCATACAAACTATTTTCTAAATACTTGTATTTAAAAAGAGTTGAGGTAATTGCTGAAGATATTGAAAAATTACCTACTAAGCAAATGTTATATATTGCTAACCATAAAGACAATTTAGATCCTATGGTTATGTTTAAAGTTTTGTATGAAGCTAACAAGCTTGGACCAACATCTTTTATTTGTAAGAATGAATTATCTAAACATTGATACACAAGAAGTGTTATTCAATTAATTGATGGTATCTTTATTCAAAGAGATGATGGAAGAAGTATATTAGCTTGCTATGAAAAACAAATGGAAAATGTTAAGAAAGGATTTTCTATTATTGTTTATCCAGAAGGAACTAGAGTTCCTGGAGATCAATTTAAGGAATTCAATCCAACAACATTGAAAGTTGCTTTTCAAAATTTTATTGCTATAGCACCGATGACTATTTATGGCGCTGATCATAAACGTAAAGCATTTAATAAAAAGAAAGTATATGTTTCTGCTCTAAAGCCAATTCAACCAAATAATTTTATTAACATAAAACAAGAACAATTAATGGTTACACTTCAAAATAATGTTACAGATAAATATATTGAATTAAAAGCTAGAGATCAACAAGGAGTGACTAAATAATGATTTATTTAATTACAATGCATGATCGTAAGAAAAGACTTGCTAATTTAGAAACTCAAGCACAACTTAAAACACGTTGTTGAAAATCTATATTGACTCTAACTGAGCATAAAAC
The DNA here is from genome assembly GCA_024427125.1 of Mycoplasmoidaceae bacterium. The sequence continues at coordinate 30,497 of JAKSVN010000004.1, forward strand.
AATTATTTATCCTGTCGAAACATTTTTAGTTTTTGATCGTAAGCCACTAACAAATAGAGTTAATATTGTATTTTCTTATTACAACAAAAAAGTGAAAGATATTAACAATGTTGTTGTTAATAACAACTATAAAGATATTATTGCTACATTTGCTGGCAAGAATGAAGATTTATACATTATTGGGTCAACAAGAGAAATGGTTGAACGTTTCGCCAAAAATGTGGACTTTATTATTGACTATACAACTGAAGAACTAGGTTTTACCACTCAAAGTATTTTTGATTCAATTAATTTTGCTGACTTTACATTGTTAAAAAAAGAAGAACATGAATATTTTGATATTAGATACTTTATTAGAGAAGAAACTAATTTCATAGGATATTAGAATATGAATGAGTTAAACTTAAGATTAACAGATTTTGATGGTCCATTAGATTTGCTTCTAACTTTAGTTAGAGAGAATAAGATGGATATTGAGAATATTAACATTTTAACTATCGCGGATCAATATCTTAAATTTGTTTATTCACAAAAAGATCTTGAAATTAATGAAGCAAGTGAATATCTTTTAATTGCTAGTACACTTGTTTGAATTAAATCTAAAACCATTTTAAGTTTTACAGTCAAACTTTCTGAAGAAGAACAAAGTCAAATTGATGCAGAGAGACAAAAACTAATTAATCAAATTATTTTATACAAGAAATATAGAGACTTAGTTCCTAAGTTAAATAATTATTATGATCAACGTGGTAAGATGTTTGCTAAAAAACAAGATGATGTAGAAAAGGTGCTTAACACAAAAATCAATAAGGAAGTTTTTGTCATACCAAATCAAATTAGTTTTAATGCTTTGCAAAAAGCAATGCAGGCTGCTTATGATAAATGAAAATTAAATTTATTTAATAATCGGAAAATTATTGTGCAAGAAGTTTCGGCTGAACAAGTTGAAAAAGAAATTCAAGAGATTTTTGAAAAATACCCAGATGTAACAAAATATTCCTTAACAGATTTCTTTCAATTAATTGATGAAAAATATTTGTCTGATCAATATTTAGTTACATGCTTTGTTTGCTTATTAGACTTAGCAAAGAATGGACAAATACAAATTCATCAAAAAGATTTTGAACAAGAAATATATTTTGATGTGATAAGGTAGGTAAAATATGAATTACAAATCAATAATTGAATCAATACTATATACAGTAGGATCAGAAGGTGTAGAACTTTCTTCTTTGAAGAAAGTTCTAGGTATTAATTCTAATGAAATTAAAAATATCCTAAAAGAACTAGCAAAAGATATGGCTGATAATGAAAATTGTGGACTTTGTATAAAAGTATTTGGAGATAAATATTATTTATTAACCAAAGAGAAGAATCATGAGTTTTTAGCAAAGCTAGTAGACATTAAAACTAGAAACCCATTAACTCCAGCTTTGCTTGAAACATTAGCAATTATTGCCTACAACCAACCTTGCACAAGAACAAAGATTGAAGAAATTAGAAATATTGACCCAACATTTGCTGTAGATAGATTAATTGAATTAGGGTTAATTCAAAATACAGGCCGAGCAGATACACCAGGCAATCCATTCCTATATGAAGTTACTCAAAAGTTCTTTGAGTTGTTTGGAATTAAATCATTAAAAGAATTACCACCAATTGAAGAAGTTGACTTTAATGTTACAGATGATGATCTAAACTTCTTTGACAGTTCAAGATAAAAAAAGAGGTTAACCTCTTTTTTTACTTACTTTCTTAATCATTTGTTTAGCTACTTTTTTAGCAGCTTTTTGTATTGTTCTTTTTAATTGATGAGCAACACGATGAGTTCTAATAACACTTATGTACAATTCCAGTCTTTGTCTAGGAGTTAAATGTCTATAAGCTTTCTTTAATGCTTTTTTAATAGGTTTAGACATAGCTTTCTTTACAAGATAGAAACTATGTTGTAATGAACATCATTGCCTTTCTGTTAAACCAATACGTTTAGCTATACGAATATTATGAATTTTAATGCTATATATAACAACAAGACAGATTAGGTTGACACCTTCAGACACAACAAGCCCTACAGCCTCTTCTATTGGTATATTTTCCCAAGTTAAGAAGATTGCATAGCAAATTCATCCTGCTGAGCATAAAAACCAAACTATTCACTTAAACCACTTATTTTCACGTGTATCTTTAGTTCTTATGACAAAGATCATATCAGGTACAAGCAAGAAGATTTGACTAGCAACAGCAACCCACATTGACACCTGAATAGCGATATGAGCCCAGTTTGGAGCTGAATTATTACTTACTTTAGTAAGTAATCTTAAAAATTCACTCATAATTTCCTCCTATAGGTAATCTAATAATATAATAATATATATAAAAAAATAAAGGTGGACAAAGAAAATGAAAAATAATTTAACCTACACTTTAGACCAAATTAAGAAATTCAACGATAAGGAATGACAAGAATTCCGTAAAATGCGTTGAGGTCAAAAACAAGAAACGTACAATGACAAGGACAACATCCCTGATTGATTTTGACCAGCTCAAAAAGAAAAAGACAATGAAATCAGAAGAAAAGCTTGAGCTAAGAAGTGCAACGCTTATGCACAATCTACAACTCCAGCTGAATGATTCATGCCTAGTAAGAAAGACTATATTGAATTCCTAGAAAAAGTAGAAATTCGTAAAGCTAAAATACTAGAAAAGAAAGCTGCTAAGAAATAGTTACTTGTTAACTTTTAACTAATACATTTTAGATTGAAAAAATCTAAAGTGTATTTTTTATTTGTTTTGATAAAAGTAAAAACTAGGCATAGCCTAGTTTTTATCTATTAATGAATTCATTCCACATTTATTGTATTATAGTGTAGATTCACTGTAACTGTATGTTGAGGACCTGTTATTGGATTTTGTGGGTCATTAGCATCAATAGTGTAATTAATTCTAATACGGAAGGTAGACTGATTAATTAGGAAGGATAGGATTTCAGAATCATTAGTTTGATTATTAGTAGAATCAACATTCTTTCAGACAAGTGGTAATTTTTGAACACCTTCATTTAATTTAACACCATTCATGTTATCAATTTCCTCATAATTTCCAAGGAACTCTGGATCAAAGATTAATTGTCTATTACCGCCTACTTCAGTGAAAAGAATCTCATTAGGATCAGGTGGAACATCATGTGTTTGTTTTGGTCAAAGAAGGTATGCCTCTTGTAATTTTATATGTTCATCAGATGGTGGCAAAAGGACAAGACCCTCTAAAACGACCTTTGCATTCTCAGTTATTTCTCCCTCATATGTAGCATGCAATTGTTCTTTTAATTTAACATTAAATATATTGTCAACCAAGCTTAAATAGTATGAAGAGAATCCCATAAACAAGGCTGTTTCAGTTATTAATGCTTCAATTTTTGCCATAGCATTTGTATTTGGTTGTGGTAATAAAGCATTCAAAACTTCTTCAAGTTTTGCTTCAGTGTCAATGATTTCAGTGTAATATGATGATTTATATACAATAGCTTCATCATCTTCATCAATTTTAGTTGTAATAGTTTCAACTGAAGAGCAATCTAAATTGATAGATCAAGGTTTAGTGTTACGTGCATATGGTCAAAGTGATTCATAAAGAACATTAGGATCTGATAAACCAATTCCTCAGCCTAATTGACCTGGAATTTCATAAGTATAGAAAATAACATTATGATAATCAACATTTAAGTTGATTGTTCTTTTGAATCATTGTGGAGAATCAAGAGTATGATGTGAATATTCTAGTGTTAGTTTTGACTTAAATGAAATAGTTTTGTAAGTAGTGTCTTCAAACCCTCATTCTCAAGCTTTTGTAGATCCAAATTTTGGTTTAGTAACACCAAATTTAATTGAGTCTAATAATCCATATTTTGGCATTAAAGCATCTTTAAAAGCTTCAACATATCCGGCCTGACAGAACCCGTTTAGCATGTCATTTTTAAAAATTTCTGGATTTTTCTTAACTTCACTAATATATTCATCACCTAAACCATTAGGATCTCAAGAACCACCAGCACTATGTGGTGTTATACCATGTTCTGTAGGGTCATAGCCATCTTTTAGTTCAATTTGTTTAATTGGTTCAACATAATTATCATTGCAAGAAACAAGTGTTATTGGAGTTAAAATGACACTAGATGCAACAGGAGCAAGCAAAATTTTATTCATTATATTTTTCATACTATTGTCCCCCTTGTATTGTTATGTTTTGTAAAAAGTAAGATGTGGTAAACATATTGCAAATAGTATCTTTTAAAGATAAGAATGTAGAGTAGGACCAAGATGGAGCATTAGAATCAGCTAATCTATTAAACATTCAACTATCAGCAACTCTTTGCACTAGACCAGTTTTATAAATAACTTCCCCAGTAATAACGGACTGAATAGATGTATTAATTCTTCAATATGAAGGATTATCTACACCTTCAATATTGCCTTGCATTCAATCCATATATGGTTCAACACTAGTGAATTGAGTTAAAAAGCCATAACTACTATACTTGATATTTCTTAATCTAATGTGGAATGGAACATTATAGAAAGAAATTTTTCCGGACACTCTACCATTTAGTTGACCAGATACTCATGGTTCATCTGGATACATATATTCATATATGGTTTGTATTATTGATTGGCTAACATTAGAACTAAAAGACAAAGTGAAAGACAATGTTGGTATAACTCATAAATCACTACCAAGATTTAAATCTTGAGTTGATACAGATAAATGCGAAATAGTTTCAATAGATTTATTGTAAGTGTAATTAGCATAGCCAATTAATATTTTGTCTGCATCAATTGGCTCAGGTTCTGGACGTGGATCCATGACTTGAGATCAGAAGTAGAATTGTTCAAAAGCGGCACCACCTACAGATTTTGCTCAAAAGTAGTCTTGAATAAATGTTTCAGGTTTGCTTTGCAATTGTTCTGTATATTTATCAAGACATTGATGTATAGTTAGTGACTTTACAGGCAATTTTTCAATAGATGGGAAGAAACTTTTTGTTACATCATAACCTTTTCCATCTCAGCCTTTGCTACAACTAGATAGTGATAATGGAATACAGGTTGTACCCAGTATTGCTAATCCAGTTAAAGGCGATAATTTAGTCTTTAATTTCATAACGTCTCCATTTTTATGTTTTCTTTGAAAACATAAAAATATTATATATATTAATAAAAAAATTACCAAAGGTAATTTTTTATTTAAGTGTTACATAGATGGCAACATGTTTTAATCCAGTATGACTAACTACAACTGTTGGGAAGTTAACTAAATCATAAGGAATTTGACCATAATGTTTGTTATATTCAGACAAATATTTGGTTTTAGTATCTTCATCACCATAAGGGACAAAAACAATTGCTCTTTGGATTTTTTGATTATTATATTTTTCAGATATATGTTTATCTAAAACATTAAATAAACCTTCATAGTCTTTAGCTGTAGTAAAGTTTGTTAAACCATTTTGATCAAAAAGAATAATAGGTTTAATTTTGAATAGCTTTGCTATTACGGCTTTAATTCCGCTTACTCTACCACCTTTTTTTAATTGTTCTAAATCTTCAACCATTAAAAAACCAACACGGTGAGGTAAGACTTGTTCATTAATAAATCTTTGAACATTAGCTTCATTTGCTTCATTATTTTTTAAGAAGTTTTTAACTTCTTCAATAGTTCATGCAAAACTATATCCGATATCACATGTCATGACAATATTTAAATTTGGGAAATCATCTTTAACTATTTTTCATGAATTTACATTGCTAGATAAGTTTTTATGAATTGGGAAAACAAAAACTTGATCATATTTTGAACACATTTCTTGTGCAATTTTAAACATATCAGGCATTGCTGCTTGAGATGTTTTGATTGATGTTTCCTTGCTTTTTAGAGCATTCTCTAAATCTTTTTCATGGAATTCTATTCCATCTTTATACGTTTTAATTTCAGAACCTTTTTGAACTGTTACGCCTAAAGGCAAAACTTTTACATCATCAAATTGTCCATCTTTTAAATTAGATGATGAATCAACTATAAAGCCAATTTTTTTATTATTTAAGCCTATCATAATTAAGTTATAATTTTTTTATTATGCTAAACATATTTTACCAAAATAAAACTCTAAATGATACATTAATAATTAATGTATCATCTAACCAAACTACTGACGTTAAAACAAATGAAGATGTAACAATTGGTTATTGTAATAATGAAGTAGTTTTTATAAATATTAAAAATGTATCTCAAAAATTAGGTAGTAATTGATTAAAAGAAGGATTATTATTTCCAACAAAAGAATTGATAGATTTTATTATTCAATCAACTAAACAAAATCTATCAGCAAGATTTGATAACGGTTTTAAAATAGGTTTAATTGAAAAATGTGAAGATATAGCTGGAACACATTTGCATAAATGTGTTGTTAGTATTGGTGATAAAACTCTTAACATAGTTTGTGGGGCACCAAATGCTAGACAAGGACTAAGAGTTGTAGTTGCAACAAACGGAACTATGCTTCCATCAGGTAAACAGATTATTGCAGGACAATTATTAGGCAATAAATCTGAAGGAATGCTTTGTAGTTATAGAGAACTATCAATTAATAAGGAAAGCAAAGGAATTATTGAATTAGATGATTCATACCAAATAGGTGACTATTTTAAAGAAGCATATGTTAATTTGGGAAAGAGTCATTAATGACTCTTTTTATTTATATAATGATTATAAGATTGGTGGAAAAATGAAAATTAACAAAAAATCAATGCTAGTATTTAGCACTCTTGGATTATTGATTGCACCATTACCGTTAGCTGTGTCGTGTAGTAGTATAGAAGAAGGAAACATTTCTGTATCATCCTTTGAAGCTACTTGTGAACAAATGAAAGCCGTTTATTCGTTTAACTTTAAAGGACAACTACCGGATGAAGGCGTTATTAATGTTAATATTTTTGAAGTTGACTCTCAAATTAAACCTGAAGACATTAATTTGATAACCGAAAAAGTAGAAGTAATAGGATCAAAAAGAGATTTTATTGTTGAAATAGAGGTTATTAAAAATCTTTATAAAACACATAACAAAAAATTTGACATTGTTTTTACTTGAAAAGAAAAAGGCAAATCAAAGATATGTGATTTTGCACAAGCATTTAACTTAGCTTACGAAGTTTCTGATGGACAAAGTATTACTTTGAATTCCCCCAGCACTCAGCCTGTTGAAGAATCAAAAGCATCTTTTTCATTTTCTTTAAATGGTCCTGCATTCATAGAGAATAGCTTTTATGCACACATAATTCAAGAGGGTGACATACTTGCTTTTGATGGAAGCGATGACCCTGATAGTGAATATTTTATTAATCAAACAAGTGGGCAATTTGCACTACCAATCAAGATTACTAAAAGTGGTGTTGTTGATTCAGTAAATTTTGGTATTGAATTTAGATGAGTTGATTCAACAGACGGGAAAGTTTATGCACAAAATTTTAGTAATTTCGTTATTTTACCTACTTTACTAAAGAATATAAATGTATATCTTGATGATATACAAGCAACTTATGATGTAGGTGTAGAGAACACTATAACATTGAAATTTCATTGACAAAACGAGACATTGCCAGATGATAAAAATTTATCTATTTTTATAGATGGAACGAACGATGTTCAGTTTGAAGATGCCACTCGCACAAAAACAATAGAAATAAATGACCAAACTGATCAAAATATTACGTTAGGCTTTAATTCTTTTGAGCAAGCAAAAGGATCACAATTTAATTTGAAATTTTCTTATTTATTAAGTGGTTATGCTTGAATAGAGGGAACTTTATTAACACTCGAACCATGCAAAGCTTTCGTTGATATAGACGCTAAACAAAAGAAAATTCAATGTGATGATAACGAAAAAGGAATTTTGACTTTCAATTGGTTGAGTGGTAAAGTGTTACCAGATCACAACCTAATCCATTTAACTATTGTTCAAGAGGAAGGCGATGAAGACATATCTTTCATAGCAGGTTATGAAATATCGAAAGAGGTTGATGTGTTGGTTGATAAAAAAGGCAAAGTTGAACAACCAGTGATTTTTACTAATTTTGAAAATTGACTTTCTAATACAGATTTTGATGTAATTTGTACATATTCTATTTCAGGTCGTAAAGTTGAACAATTTATTTCTGGCATCACATTAAAACCAACAAATACGCAATCACACTCTTTTATATCCACTGGTGAATTTGATGAGATAAATCATCAAGCAAATGGCAAATTAACTTGAACATCAGCGAAAAAGTTAGTTGACAATAAGATAAAGATTACAATAACCGATTACAAAGAATACATCTCTTTTGAAGATGGCACCTGACAAAAGGAATTTACTCTTGTTGAAAAAGATGGCAAATTAGAAGCAGATGTCGTATTTAAAAATGTATATAATTACGAATCAAATATAAATTTTAATCTAAGGTTTGATTTTGAAACTCCAACAAGTGATGGCAAAAAACACCAAGGCAGTTGAAACGAACCGCATTCGATCAAACCTATGAAGCAACATTTTGTTGTTGATCCTAGAATATATTACGATAAAAATGCATCTTATAACTATGGTGAGGTCTTCTTTGAATATACTGATTCAACTTTTCCAACAGACAACAAAGTTACTTTAAGAATACCAGAAAATTGTGGTTACTCATTTTCTCCTTCTAGTATAGTGACGACAATAGATGTCGCGCTCGATTCCACAAAAGCATCACAAGTGTATTCGGCAAAAATTTATGTAGCTACTGGACACGATCTCGAAGAAAAAAATATAGATGTTGAATTCAATGCTCAATTTAGTGGTACAAACCACCAAAGAACATTTAAAACATCAATTATTGATTTAGATGAAAAAGGTTTGTTGTTTGATCTTCCAGAAGGTGGGTGAGAAGACTATGCTGATGGATATCCGACAATCTTCAATATAACAATAGCTACTTGAATGACACATATTGAAATAGAAGAAAATCCAAGTGTTACTTTTATCCCCGCAGAGTCAGTCGAGGAATCAAAACGAGTTTATATGCCATCTCTAAACTCTGGACAAACATTTATTCCGTCTTTTGCAACAAAATGGACCATTGAAATTGATGCCGGATGATATATAGTTAGCTCTATGTGATATATGCCAGCATATGCTACTCACACAATTATCATTAAATATAAAACTCATGGAAGGGTTTTTACCAAGGAGTACCCTTACACGATAGAATATAGAGGATCATACTTAAATTCATAATTAGCGCTCTACCCAACTAAAAAAGAGTAATTAATGACTCTTTTTTATTTTCCAACACAGAAGTTAGAGAATAATTTATCAAGAAAATCTAAATCTCCATTTCCAATTAATTCATTTAATGAGTCATAGCAATCATGTAGATGTTCAACAAGTAAATCAATAGGTTGATGTCTTTTTGCTTTAATAATTACATGATCTATTTGTTTTATGGCCTTTTCTAGAGTTCCTATTTGGTCCGCAGATTGAAGATATGCCATATCCGTTTTATTAAAATCTATTGTTTTAACATTTTTAATTATTAAATCCATCAATGTATTTGCTTTTGATTTTTTACAGCTAAACAAAAAACCATTTGTCTTGTTTTTTCTAGGTAAATCTGATTTATTTAAAATAACAATGTGATTTTTATTTTTAATTTGTCTCAAAAGCATATTTTCATTTTTTGAATTTTTCTTAGATGAATCTAAAACAAGCAAAATTAAATCAGCTTTTTTCAATTCTTGATATGTTTTTTTGATTCCCAGAGCTTCTACTACATTTGCTTTGGTTCTGATTCCTGCTGTATCAACAAAATTAAAAGTTAAATCCTTATAATTAATTCTTCCTTCAACTATATCTCGTGTGGTTCCAGGTATATTTGAAACTATTGCTTTATTTTCATGCAATAGTTTGTTTAGCAAACTTGATTTACCAACATTAGGCTCCCCAATTAATGCAATATTGAAACCTTGAGATAGTTTAAATGAAACTTCTGAATATTTATGCAATTCATTTAGCTTATTGTTTAATAATGATAATCTTTTAATTAAAACATTGTTTGTGATATTATCTACACCATCATATTCTGGGTAATCAATATTCACTTCAATAGATCCAATTAATTTAAATAGTTCTTCAATAAAACCTTGAATTTTTTTAGTTAATTTATTATTTAAAGAGTTTTGGGCTAATTTTAACGAAGTTAAATTGGTAGCATTAATTGTATTGTTAATACCATATGCATTGATTAAATTTATTTTACCATTAAGCAATGCTCTTTGAGTAAATTCGCCACGCTTTGCATATGTTGCACCAGATTTAACAAGTAATTCAATTATTTTACTTGCAATAAATAAACCACCATGACAATTAATTTCAATTATATTTTCACCTGTATATGATTTTGGAGATACATATTTCATTACCAAAACATCATCAATAGGGGATGTATTGTCAAGAATAGTTGTATGTTGTATAGAAAAACCGACCTTAGTAATTTTGGTTGATGAAATTTTATTGATAATTTTAAAAGCATCATTACCAGACATTCTAATGATGTGGATTGCACAATTTAATGGTGCTGTTGCTAAAGCAACTATAGTTTTCATTATTTATTAACTCCTGACAATAATTGATATATTTGGTTATAAATTAAAATTTTCGGACTGTTTAAATATAAATTATCTTGCAAATCTATTACTTTATTTGCAATTTTAGGAAAAGCATTTTTGCAAATTTCAAGAAATAAATTTATTTCTGGATATTCCATTTTTCTAAATTTATTTAAACCTTCATTTGCATAGTGCAAAGATTCTGGACTTGATAGTTTTTTAATCAATTCATAGAATTCAACAAAGTTATCATAGCTATTTTGCATAGATTCAAGGTCATAAAAACATTTTGTAATCAATTCTTTATCCATTAATGATAATTCTTTAGTATTTAGATAAGAATCAACTGCTTGAAGATCTTTTGGTAAATATACATTAAAACATCTACTTCTAATAGTCGGTAAGACGGCATTATAGTTTCTAGTTGTAAATATAGCATAAACACCTTTTGGTGGTTCTTCTACAAACTTTAATAAACTATTAAGTATAGATTTTGAAGCATATTCAATGTTTTTAATAACATAAACTTTGATATCACAAGCTTCAATTCCTGCTCTATTACATCTAGCTATCAAATTAATAACTTCTTGTTTCTTCATTTGCTTGCCTTCGAAGACAAACAAATCAAAATATTGATTAGCTTCAATTTTTTTGCACCAAACGCACTCTCCGCAACCATGTTTATCACAAATAATACCTTTTAGGATGTCTTTCAAGCAATCATTAAAATTAGACAATGGTGCTTGTCTAACAATTAATGCTTGAGGAATTTTATTTGTGGTAAACAGTTTATTTTTCATAAACTTTTAATTTTTTATTTATAGCTTTCTTAACATCAGCAACAACTTTCTCAAATGGTTGTTCTGCATTAATAACAACAATACCCTTTGGGTATTTTTTAACCATATCTTTATATCCACGATAAACTTTTTGATGTAAAGATAACTCTTCACGATCTAAACGATTAAATTCTCTTTGGTTATTCTTAGTAATTCGTTTTAAACCAATAGATGGTCTAACCATAAGTACAAAAGTTAAATCAGGTCATAAACCATTAAGAGCATATTCATTTAATTGTTTAACACATTCTTGTCCAAGGCCTCTAGCAACACCTTGATAAATTAGTGAGGAGTGAACAAAACGATCACATAAAACAATTTCATCATTGTTTAGATGTGGCATGATGTAATCATGAATATGTTGAGCTCTTGATGCAGCAAATAACATTGCTTCAGTCATAGGAATAATTTTGTAATCTAATTTATTCAAAATAATATTTCTGATATCTTCAGCAATAGGATTATTTGTGCCACCAGGCTCTCTTGTTCTTACTACCTTATTAGGATATTTTTTTAAAAGATAACGATAAATTTGGTTAATAACAGAGGATTTACCAGAACCATCAGGACCTTCAAAAGTAATAAATAAACCTTTATGATTTTTTCTACTTTCGTCAATCTTCATGAGGAATAACCTTTAATCCGTTCATATATCTTTGTAATGGTTCAGGAACTTTAATAGAACCATCTTTTTGTTGGTAGTTTTCAACTACAGCAGCTCATAATCTATCAATTGCTAGACCTGAACCATTTAAAGTGTGAACATATTTATTTTGTCCATCTTCATCTTTAAATCTAAGCATCATTCTTCTTGCTTGGAAGTCTTCACAGTTAGAGCATGAAGAAATTTCTTTGTAAGAGTTATATGATGGTAATCATACTTCAATATCATATGTCTTGCATGAACCAAAACCCATATCACCTGTACATAGAACAATTCTACGGTAAGGTAATTTTAAACCTTCTAGAAGTTTTTCTGCTTGTCTAGTCATATATTCATGTTGTTCATAAGAATCTTTAGGATTAGATAAGATAACCATTTCTGTTTTGTAGAATTGGTGTTGTCTAATTACACCTTTAGTGTCTTTTCCAGCAGAACCTGCTTCAGATCTAAAACAACAAGTATTAGCTGTAAATCTAATAGGAAGTTTCTTAACAGGTAAAATTTCATTACCATAATAATTTGTTAATTGAACTTCAGCTGTAGGAGATAGATAGTAATTGTTAGTTAACTTAAATAAATCTTCTTCAAATTTAGGAAGTTGTCCTGTACCAGTTAAACTATTTGCATTTAATATAACAGCTGGTAACATTTCTTGGAATCCAGCTTCAGAGTTAGAGTCAAGTGTATATTGAATTAATGCCCTAAGTAGCTTTGCTCCATATTTTGTATAACAAGTGAATCTTGTTCCAGTTAATTTAACAGCACGATCAAAGTCAACCAATCCATCTTCAACTGCCAAATCTCAGTGAGCCTTTGGTTTAAAGTCAAATTTAGTTGGTTCAGATCATTTGTGAATTTCTTTGTTTTCAGTTTCATCTTTTCCTGTTGGAACAGATTCATGTGGTAAATTAGGAATGCCAAGCATTGCATCCTTTAATTGTTTAGCAAGAACATCTGCTTGTTTTTGTAGATCAGCAACGTCAGCTTTAATTTTACTAACCTCTTTTTGTAAACTAGATGCAGCCTTTTCATCTTTTTCCATTTTTGCTTTAGCAACATCTTTAGTTATTGCATTTCTTTTTGCATTTAGTTCTTCAACTTGCCCTAGTAAATCACGATAGTTTTTATCTAATTTCACAATAGTATCAAGTTTTGGTAATCAGTCTTGACTTCTGCGTCCAAGACTTTTCTTTACACCATCTAAATCTTTACGAATTTTATTAATATCTAACATTTTATATCTCCTATAAATTAATCTATTTTTTATAATAAAAATACATTACATTTATTATATATAATATATTTAAATCACTATGAATAAAAGAATTACATTTGAATTAACACAAGAAGAATATGATGCAATTTGCAAGTTTTGAGAACAAGCAAAGAAGTCACCAATAGGTGAAAGTAAAGCACTGAATTTTGATGATTTTTGTAAGGAAATCATAATTAGTTGTGCTAAAGGACCTAATCTAAGTGAAATGTTCAAAGACATGAATTTTGAAGATTTAATGAATCAAATGGGTGACATTAGTCAACTAAAAGATATGTTTTCAGGTTTAAAGAAGGATGAAAAGAAACCTGAACCAAAGAAAGACGAAGTTCCAGATGACAAAAAATACAAAAGCTAATATTACATTAATTTTTGCTATTTCTAAGAGGAATGCAGAATTGTCAAAAGCACTAGATGCTATTTCTAGACAAACCGATAAAAACTGCAACTTAATTTTTGTTTTTAATGGTTGTGGTGCTTCTGAAAAAGATACATTTAAGAAATTTGAATTTAACAATTTCAATAAAGTTGATTATGTTATGTTTTCTGAAAATTTAGGTGACGTTTACTCATTTGAATATGTTAGAAAAAACAATTTAAAAACTAAATATTATTACTACTTTGACTGTAATGTTTTATTAATGCCAGATTTTGTTGCAACATTGAATCAATTCATTGAAGAACATAACGATGCAGATGTTGTTAGCTTCTTTGGTGTTCCAAATATGTATTTTAAAGAACCATATTTAGTTATTAAAAAAATGTCTGATGATTTTTGCAATAGACCTTTAGTATTTTTTGATAACAAATTAATTAACGTTGAATATCTACAAAAAAATAAAATAGTAGAGCAAAAATTTAAAAACTATCCTTTGCTTTACTATGTAATGTTAGCAAAATATAATCCAAAATGATATTCATTAGGTAGACAAATATGTTCCGGTTCATCAAAACCGACATATTCATACAATGTAATGGATTTGTTTGAACAATGTCAAGAAATTGTTAACATGATGGATCAAAAATGATATAGAGATCACTATTCCGAAATTGAGTATTTATGTATTGTTACATTATTTAGAAATTTTATTTATGCTGTTTATAAGAAAAATAGAAGCAACATATTCTATTTACGTAGAATTTTAAACAAAGTGGAAGATTTTGTTGATTGTAACTTTCCCAATTGAACTAAAAATGAATGGTTATATTCAAAAGAGAATAGAAATGATTCAACATATTTGGATTATTTAAGAGAATTTAAACCTAAGTTAATTCATGTATTAAGAGCTTTATCTAATAAACTATTTGAACAAGGACATGCAAAACGAAAATAACAAAACAGTTAAATATCCCCTTGCCTCTGCAGGCAGACGAATATTTGCTAAGGTTATTGATATCATAATTATTTCATGCATAGTTTTAGCCTTAGGATTTAGTATTTTTTGCACTGATCCTAAATTTAAATGACACGAACAACTTAATGTTGCAGGTTGAAGGTATGCATTATTCGTAACATTAATGTTATTAGTTTTTGTATCATTTATGTTTATTGCTCCTATTGTTTGAAAGAAAACACTAGGGATGAAAATATTAAGACTTCAATATCACAAAAAAAGTGGAAACTATATTTTTGGTTTATTTAAGCATGAATTATTTATTTGGGAAATAGTTGTGATTATTGCATTTATTATGGGTTGTACACTTTCAGGACTGAACGCACACCAAATAGATTCATTTATTCGTGGAACAAACGCAATTTTTACAAGCAAACTTCCAAAAGGATTAGATGCAGCATGTTATTATGCTGGAACAGGATTTTCATGTATGTATGGAATTTGCATAATTTTCTTAGTAGCCATCATTATTAGTATTTGTATAAGTAATAAGAAACCTGCTTTTCATGATAAATATTCAAATATTTCTATTTTTCATAAACAAGTTATGTCTGAACAATATCACGATCTGAATTCATTTAAAAAATCAGAAGAGATAAAAGCACCAGGTGAAATTTCTGAAGAATCATTAGAAGAAATAGATAATATATAGATACCATGGATTTGTCTAAATTAAATGAAAACCAAAAAGTAGCAGTGACCACAACACAAGGTCCTGTTTTGGTTATTGCTGGTGCTGGAACTGGTAAAACATCAGTTTTGACACATAGGATTGCTTATTTAATATCTGAATTATCTATTAACCCTAATAGAATATTAGCTTTTACTTTTACAAACAAAGCCGCTGAGGAAATGAAACAAAGAATTAATACAATGATTCCTCAAGGAACAGCACAATGAATTAGAACATATCATTCAACATGTGTAAGAATTTTAAAAGAAGACATTGATAAATTGAATCGTAAATGAGACAATAATTTTACTGTTATTGATGAAGATGATCAATTAACACTAATGAAACAAATAGTCAAAGACTTGAATATACAAACAAGTGTTCAGGCTAAAAAGTTTGTAAAAATAGTTGATGCCATCAAAGATGGAGACATTAATTTTGATGAATTTTCTAATTTTGAATTAATGGAAATGTTTGAAGTACCAGACATAAGAGACATAGCAGCTGCAAAAAGAGTTTTTGAAACTTATCAAAGAAGACTGGAAGCATCAAACCAATTAGATTTTGCAGACTTGATTAATTTAGTTCACAAGTTATTAGAAGAAAATGAAGTAATCAGAAAGAAATGACAACAAAGATTTGATTATGTTTTGGTTGATGAGTTTCAAGATACTAATTTAAAGCAATTTGAAATAATTAAGTTTTTAGTAACTGGACAAAATAACGTTTTCGCCGTTGGCGATCCAAATCAAACAATTTATACATGAAGAGGTGCCTACCCAAGTGTATTTGATGATTATGTTGATCATTTTAGTGGAACAAAAGTAATTAACTTAAATATGAATTACCGTTCAACTGCAGATATTCTTCATGGAGCAAACAATTTAATATTACATAATAGAAGCAACTTCAAGAATGAATTGCATCCCGTAAATGGTACTAAATCAGAAATCAATGTATACATTGGTGAATATCTACAAGATGAAGCTAACTTTATTTGTTCAACAATTAAAAGTTTTATTAAACAAGGTAAAAAATATTCTGACATTTTGATATTGTATAGAGCTAATTATTGTTCTAAATCAATAGAAGAAAGTTTAATTAATAATCAAATACCATATGTTATTTTTGGTTCAGTTAATTTTTATGCTCGTAGAGAAATAAAAGATTTAATTTCATATTTAAAAATGATTTATAAACCTGATGATATTTCTGCAATGAGAATAATAAATGTACCTAGAAGAGCAATAGGAATTGATTCAGTAAACAATATTTCAGCTTGAGCTAACACTAAAGGTATAACATTTGTAAATGCTTTATATCAAATTGAAGAAGTAGATACCATTTCTGATAGTACAAAAAATAAGGTAAACAAATTCTTGCAAGATCTTGATTATTTGCAAAATAAAATAAAAGAAAACGGCATTGCTAATGCAATTTCTACTATTGTAAATGAAATTAAATATATTGAATATTTAGAAACAACAGAAACAGATATTGATGATAGAAAAGAAAATATTGATTCTTTATGCAAAGCTATAGTTGATTTCTTTAAAGATAATCCAAATGGAACAATTATTGACTATTTAAATGAAATAACACTTTATACATCTGCTGAAAAAACTAGGGTAGAAACATCTAAGTGTGTTCATTTAATGACTGTTCATATGGCTAAAGGAAAAGAATATGATTCAGTATTCATCTATAACTTCAATGAAGGTGTTATTCCTAATCCTAAAACATTAGATACAACCGAAGGATTAGAAGAAGAAAGAAGAATAGCATATGTTGCTATGACTAGAGCAATTAATAACTTAGTTATTACTTGTAACAAAAGCAGTTTTGGCAGATTTAGAGAGTCATCACCAAGTAGATTTTTAAGAGAAATAAAAGACTATAAAATGGCATATCGTACAACAAGATCTATTTCAGACAAAGATTTAGGTTGGTATGATTCAAAAGTTGAAAACATGCCATTTGCTCCCGAAATTGATTTAAGTAAGATTTATACAAACAAAGAGAAATTTAAAGTAGGAGATGTAATTGTTCATACAACATTTGGTTCAGGTATTGTAACTAAAGTTGATGGAACAATGATTGACGTTATCTTTAAAAAGCCTTATGGAAAGAAAACAATAGTTGCTACCCATAACGCTATAAAGAGAGTAGTTAGTTAATATATAATACAAAAGATGAGAATATTATTTATAGGTGATATTTTTGCTAAACCAGGTCGAAAAGCTGTAGTAGATAATTTAGCAAAAATAGTCAGAAAAGAAAAAATTAATTTTGTTATAGCTAATGCAGAAAATGCTACGCATGGTCGCAGTTTAAGTCAGGCACACTATGACGAACTAATTAAAGCAGGTGTAAATATGATTACTATGGGTAATCATACTTGAGATACAACTGAAGTTTTTGATGTCTTAAATAAAAATAAGAAAATTATTAGACCTTTAAATATTGACAACACAGTAAAAGAAAGTCATTATGGTGTTGGCACAATAGTTTGCAATGTAGCAGGCAAAAAAATAAGAATTTCAAATTTTATGTCAATGCAATGCTCAGCAAGAACCACACTAACAAATCCTTTTGTTGCTTGTGAAGAATTACTTAAAAAAGTAAAAGAACCAATCCATATTATTGATTTTCATGCCGAAACAACATCAGAGAAAAATGCCTTTTTAATGGCTTTTGCTGGTAAGGTATCAGCAATTTTAGGAACACACACTCATGTTCAAACTGCTGATGAAAAGATTTATAATAACACAGCCTTTATAACAGATGCTGGTATGTGTGGTGCCAAGGAATCAATTATTGGTGCTAAACCTGATGAAATTGTAGATATGTTTAAAGGTAAAGTATCTAGGTTCCATCTAGAACCAGCAAAAGGCACTTATCAATTTAATTCAGTAATTATTGAATTTAATGATAAAACTAATATGCCAACCAAAATCTGGCGTTACAATATTAACAACAACTAGTTGTTACTAATTGCCCGTTAGTGGAGCGATTAACACGTCACACTCTCAATGTGAAGATCACGGGTTTAAATCCCGTACGGGTAACCATAGGGATTTAGTTCAATGGTAGAATAAAAGTCTCCAAAACTTCTGATGTGAGTTCGATTCTTACAATCCCTGCCATTAAGAAAAAAAGAGGATCTGCCTCTTTTTTATTTCACTGTATGAATTATTGTTCTGCCAGTATATTTTCTTGTCTTGACCCCAGCTAGTTTAAATAATTTTTTAGCAGCTTTAGTTGTTGTTAAATGTGCATATTTATCAGATTCATATACAACTTCACTTATTCCAGTTTGAATGATTGCTTTAGCACATTCATTACAAGGGAATAGATTAACATAGATAGTACAACCCTTTAATTCTCTTGTACCAACGGCATTTAAAATAGCATTAAATTCAGCATGACATACATAAAGATATTTGTTATTTAATGTACCTATATCTTTGTCTCATGTTAATTTATTTTCAGGGCAGTTTCTTGGCATACCATTGTATCCAATAGAAACTACTTTATAGTCAGGAGCAGCTATACAAGCACCAACTTGACTAGATGGGTCTTTGCTTCTTAAAGCAGACATTGAGGCTAATCCCATAAAGAATTCGTCTCAAGAAATAATATCATGTGGTTTAGTTTTCATAGTTAGTTAATTATATAGATAAAAAAGATATAAATATCTTTTTTAAGAAGATTAGAGAAAAATATTCTTAAAGAATATTTTTTTATATAATCATTAAATATTTAGTTAAGGACGAAACTTTATGAAAAAGATAACCGTATCCAAATTCGCATTAGCTGGGATAATGCCAGTTTGCGCTATTTTGCCTATTATTGCAACTAGTTGTGGGCCAAAAAAGAATACACATGCAATGGTTTCAGATATGACACCAATTATTGACCCTGATACTGGCGGTGCACACATTACAGCAATGATAAATACTCAACCACTATATGATGAAGCACTAGTTAGTGTTATTAGTAAAAAAGGTGAACATTTAGTAACAATGTATGAAGATGGCGGTATGCCATTCTCTCACCAAAACAGTTTACGCCTTCCTGTAAAAGAACACATGATTAGCATAAACCTTTCGTTCTATGATTATGTAGGTGAATCTACAGAAACAACTTTTAACCTAGAAATTGATTATTTTGATAAATCAGGAAAAGTACATACTGAAGTTGTACACAATTTAACTCTTTCTACAGAATATTCAGAAAAAGATAAAGAAACAGTACACATTTTGGCATTTAATGACCTACACGGTGCTGCTACTGGATGTGGTGATACAGATTTTCCAAATACATCATACAAAAATCCAGGTGTTATGAGAATGGCTCAAACATTTGATCCAATTTTACACAATAACCCAGGATCAATTTTGTTATCATGTGGTGATAATAACTCTGGTGATGCATTCTCTACTGCAACACATGGTGAAACCATGTATCCATTATTAAAATCACTTGATTGCCGTTATTCTGCTGTGGGAAATCATGCTTTTGAATGAGGATTATCAGACATGAGCTCATTAAAGTTTGATGAATTAGCAAGAACAGAAAAGACTCAAGGTAATTACTTCGTTTGTGGCAATATCATTGAACACAACATATGACAAGACTATGATTGATGTATTGATGAAGAAGAAGATCCTGTTAAGTATGAATGGGATTACAATATTTGAAAAACACAAAAAGCCGGATGAACAGATCCATTCAAACTAATCAGTATGAATGGACACCTAGTATGTTTACTAGGATTAACAACAGTTACAGCTATGGACGATGGAAATAAAGCAATAGTAAATGGTTTATCATTTGTTCCATATGAAGTAGCAGCCTATTATTCTACAAGATATTGTTATGAAACTGTAGGTGCTGATTGATACAACAAGATTGATTCATTTGTATTCTTAACACATTTGGAATCTGAACAAGATCCAATTCAATCTAGAGCATATGAGTTTGCTGAAGAAGTTCATTTATATGAACCAGAACATCTTGGATACAAAAACACTAAAAAGATTAGTGCAATATTGTCTGGTCACTCTCATAAAGAAGTTGATCAAATTGCAACAAATCAATATACAAATCAACCTATTGCTATTGGACAAGCATCAACTGCAGGAAGAATGTATACTGATTTACAATTAACTTTTGATAATACAAAAGAACCAGGAACTAGATGGATCGTACCAACAACACAAGAACAAAAAGATGAAATTATTAAGGTTGAAAAAGTTGATATTGATTATGGTGGAAAAAATCCTGAATCTAAAGATCCAGTAGAAAAAGAGGAAGCATTAAAAAACGCTGCACAAGAATATGTTAGACTTTTGGAAAAACCAAAAGATGAATATCAAGCTAGTGTAGCAGGAGCATTCTTTACTCAAAGACAAAATGTTAATACTAAATTAAAAGAGGTTATAGCTACTTCAGATGAAGATATTAAATATTCACCTCTTACTTCTGGTAAGCAACTAGGCCATGAATACATTATGCCTGATCATATTTGTGATCAAATGGGTGCTTGAATTAATATGGCACAAATAGCTGGATTTAATTCATTATTTAGGGATGAAATTCTTTCTAAAGACAGTTCTGTTACATATCCAGCTATATCTTTTATCAATATAGATTCTATTACTAATGAATTTAAAAGAGGAAACATATCATTAAAAGATATGTATCAACTTCAAACATATGAAAATCCAATGTATTTTGGATTTATGTCGGTTTGACAGATTGCTAATATTATTGATTATTCTCTATCAGGAAGAAAACTATTTATTTATGGTTCTGATAAAAATAATGATTACATGCTAGACACAAGACTTGAAGTTCCTGCTCCATTTAAAAATGGTGAGCATGACATTATAGTTAACTACAATGTTGATCCAGCTGTTGAGAAAAAGCAATATGTAAACTGTTGTAGTGAATTATCTGACAAAATGCTATATCTTTGTGGTTCATATCAATGATATGGTATGCAAATTAAACTAAAAAAGAATGATGAAGCTACAGCTGATTATCTTGATAGAGATTACAGCTTGAATTATGTCCAAGGTAGTGATGGCAGAATGTATCCTGATATAAAAATTTATAACCCAGGAACTGCATGAACTAGTGCATTTTATGATCCAAGTAGATGAATGACTGCTGAAGAATGAGACCAAAGTGGTAAATTAGTTCCAGTAGTAGTTAATAGCTTTATATATGAAAAGGGAAGCGGACAATCAGGAATGTTTGAGGCATACTTTAAATATTCAGAAAGTTTGGATTCTGTTAAATGAAAAGGACACAAATTTTCATCTATCACTCGTGATGCATTGATTGAATTCTGTAGGATGTTAAATAATCCTGAATATAGAGATTTCTTACATTTTGAAATTTCAAAAGAATTATCAAATTCATTAGTTATATATCCTAAATAATAAAAAAAGTCCTAACGGGCTTTTGCTGGAATGACATGTGAAGTGCAACACTTTGCATGTTCAAGAATTAGCTA
>JAKSVN010000005.1 GCA_024427125.1 Mycoplasmoidaceae bacterium
TCCTAATTTCTTTTAAGTTTTTTTGCAGTACCCGAAATGGGGTTCACTGCATAAATTCTCTTTTTTTATTATATAATAATTGTAAGAAAAGTAAGAAAGATAAGAAACAATGAAAGCACAAAAATTTATTTGAAGTGTAACTGTTACTTCTAAAGGTCAAATCAGTTTACCTAAACAAGCAAGAGAAGTTTTCAAAATTAAAGACGGAGATACTCTTTTACTTTTAGGTGATACAGATAGAGGGTTAGCAATAGTTAATCAGGAACAGTCATTAGCTTTTGCTAACGCTGTATTAAAAGCTACAAGGAAAAGGGGTGCAAAGTAATTATGTATAAAGTAGTTAAGTGCAAACCCTGAATAAAGGACATGCAAGAACTATTAGATAAGTATGAAAAGTCAGGATGAGAATTAGTTAGTCATGCTAGTAATTCTGGAACTGCTGGTCATACATTTATATTTAAAAAATAATTTAATCTATGATTAATAAACTTTTATATTACCCATTAAATGCATTTACCTATAATGATTTAAAGACAATCATTATTATTTTCTATAGTATGGTTAGAATAAAAGGCAATGGAAGAAATGTAAACAAAAGGAAGTCTAAATTAG
The DNA here is from genome assembly GCA_024427125.1 of Mycoplasmoidaceae bacterium. Next base: position 613 of record JAKSVN010000005.1, read on the forward strand.
ACTTAATTTTGGAAAAAATTGACAACCTTGATATAAAACTAACTTCTAGAATTGACAATTTAGTCAAACTTAATAATTTAAAAGAATAAAAAGAGGGAAATCCCTCTTTTTATTTTCTTATTCTAGCATTCTTATCTTTATAGTAGATAGTGACTGGAACATTATCTAGACCAAATGCTTGTCTTATTTGGTTTTCTATATATCTAGCATAGCTAAAGTGTAGATATTTAGGATCATTAGTAAATAAGACAAATGTTGGAATATTAGATTCTACTTGTGTTCCGTAGTGAATAGTTATTCTATTGCCTTTAAATTTAGGTGGTGGATTTAGAATTTGTGCTTTGGCAACAACTTCATTTAAAGCTGATGTCGCTACTTTAATTTTCAATTTTTTATAAATATCTTCAATTGTTTCAAAGATAGTATGAACACGTTTATTATCTTTAGCAGAGATAAAAACAATTGGTGCTCATGATAAATAATCAAAGTCAGCACGAATAAGTTTTATAAACTTATCCATAGTATTATTTTCTTTTTTAACTAAGTCTCATTTATTAACAACAACAATCGTTGGGATGTTAGCGGCATGTGCCAAACCGGCAATTACTTCATCTTGTTCATTAAATTCTTCTGAACCATCTAACATTACAATAATTAAATTAGATCTGCTAATAGCTTCTTGTGTACGAAGATAAGAATACTTATCTACATTAGCAGACATCTTTCCTTTTCTTCTTATTCCGGCCGTATCAATGATAGTGTAACTTTTACCATGATATTTAAACTTACAGTCAATAGAATCTCTTGTTGCATTAGCAACAGGAGAAACAATTACTCTATTTTGTCCTATTAGTGTGTTAACTAATGAACTTTTACCAACATTAGGTCTACCAATAATGCAAAACTTAAAAGATTCTTCTTCTTTTCTTTCAGGTGCTCTATTTAGTTGTCTAACAACTTCATCCAATAAATCACCTATACCTATTCCATGTGTACATGAAATAGGGTAGAATGTTCCAAACTTTAAACTATAGAAACCTCTATCGCCACAATGGTTATAGTTTTCTGCCTTATTAACAACTAAGATAACTTTCTTATCTTTAGCCTTTGTTTTTAATAATTTAGCAATATATTGGTCTTGCGCGTTAACACCATCTTTTTCAGACACAATAAATAAAATAACATCTGCTTCTTCAATAGCATAATTAACTTGTTGATTAATTACTTCTTGGAATGGAGCATCAGTGTTTTTTAAAATTCCACCTGTATCAATAATTGAAAAACTTCTACCCACTCAAGTTGCGGTAGCATAATTTCGGTCTCTGGTTATACCAGGAGCATCATCTACTATTGCTTTCTTGTGACCAAGAATACGATTAAATAGTGAGCTCTTTCCGACATTAGGTTTTCCAACTAAAGCTATTTTTTTCATGGTGTATTTTTAATAACGAAATGTTCTCTCTTTTTATTAACTGTATCAACAATTAAATCAACAACTTCTTCTTTTGTCATTTTTGTTGAGTCAATGTAAGTTGCATCCTTTGCTTTCTTTAATGGAGACACCTTACGGTGAGTATCTTGATAGTCTCTTGCTTGAATATCTTCAAACAACTTTTTAAATTCTTTTGTTCCTGCTTTTATTCCATTATCTTTAGCACGACGTTTAGTTCTTTCCTTTACATCTGCATCTAGAAAGAATTTATATGGAGTGTCTGGAAGAATAACAGTTCCTATATCTCTTCCATCCATTACTAAAGACGTAGTCTTAATAATTTCTTTAAGATCCTTTTCATATCTTACTCTTACTTCAGGATATTTAGAAATAGTAGATGCATTCATAGAATACACATCTTTCATTATTTCAATTGTTACATCTAAACCATTGATAAGGAATGAACCATCTTTAAATTCAAATTTAAATTGTTTCATTTCTTCAACAACGTTTGCTTCATTTTTACAATCTATATCTTTTAAAGCAAAAGCATAGCTTCTAAAGATTCTTCCTGTAGACATATAGATAATGCCTAAACGTTGAGCGACTAATTGACCAACAGTGGTTTTACCACTACCTGCTGGGCCATCAATTGCAACTTGTATTAAATCATGTTTCATACTATAAGACAAACCACCTTACTAATAATAATAGGAAAGTAAGAAGAAAGAAAACTAATGCTATAGCAATAGAAATAACAAACACATGGTGACCAATATTACGTTGGTCATTTTTAGATAGTTGGTGTATTACACCAACATTTGTTTGATGTTTATTCTTAGCTAAGTTTTCAAATCTTGCTTGTAAGTCTTTTTCAAATTCTTTATCTTTATCTTTGCTTAAGTTAGCTTCTTGAATGTAAGCAGCCAACAGCGCATATTCTTTATTACTATTTAATCATGAATCTTTGATCTTATTTTTTTGATCAAGGATAGATTCATTTTGTAAATTAAATAGAATAGTAGAAATATTGTTCTTATTGTTTATAGATTTAGCTTTAGATAAATCTTTAAACATCCTAGTGATTTGATTAGGAATTTGGTTTTGACTAACAATTACTTCACTAACGCCCTTATGCAAATTTAGTTGTGGATCAACTACATTTTGTAAAATAGCAGGGTTGACTCTGTCAATTGCCCTTTTATATTTTTCAATCTGTTGGGTTTGCAACATTATGGAATAACCAACTTGTGAAGATTGGTTAATTTCATGACGGTAGCTTTCCCATTTTTGCATACGGGTCATATATTTATATTATGTATATTTTTTACATATTTAAATCAATAATATACTTTTATGTATATAATAATGTGGATTTAATGGTTAGAAGAAAGTAGGTCTATATGACAAACAATTTATCTTCTTCTGATTTGACTTTATTAATAATTTGTATTATTTCAATGGTGATAATTATTGCCTGCGCTGGCATCATCATTTTCTTGCGCATTAAAAGAAATAAGGTTCAAAAACAATCACAAGTGATTGAAGACTATAGATATGAACCTCTTAATAAAGAAATTGGAAGATACAAAAAATTAAGAGAACAATATAAAAGTAAATTAATTAATCAAGATTATCTTGATCATGACAAGACATTAAATGATATGAAAGCTATTCTTGATGTTGAACTTCAAGAATATAAAGCTCAAGAGCTAGTTAAGATTGAACAAGATATTGAAAAACAAAAGAATGTCTTATTAAGACATACTATTTTAGATGCAATGCAACCATTACATCTAAAAGTTATTAACGAATCTTCTGTTCATTATTTACCAATTGATGATAAATATAAACCATTATTAATTGGTAAAAAAGGTAGAAACATTAAGTTCCTTAATGAAGTTACTAACTGTAACATCAATGTTGATAAGAATAGTCCATATGTAGAAATCTCTTGTCCAAATCCTTTGGACAAGCAAATTGCTATCAATACAATTAATCACTTACTTAAATCTGAAGCTTTTGATATTACAGCTATCCAAAATGTTTATCAAAAAGAATGTAGATTAATGACTAAGGAATGTTATGAAACTGGTAAGAAGTATTTAGGTATTCTAAATATAGATAATTCAGATCAAACTTTATGTGAATATGTTGGTAGGTTAAAATATCGTTGATCTTTTAGCCAAAATGTTTTAGAGCATTGTTACGAGACAGCATTAATTTGTGAAAGACTAGCAACAGATTTAGGTTTAGATCCTAACACTGCTAAAGCAGTAGGATTCTTTCATGACATTGGTAAATGCATGGATTATGAAAGCAAATATAACCATGTGGCTACCGGTGTTAAGATTGCAAAAGAGTGTAACCTACCACTGGAAGTGGTAAATGGTATTTTAAAGCACCACAGAAACAATTGTAATGATGATTATGTCTTACTAGTTAGATGTGCTGATGCATGGTCTGCAGCTAGAAAAGGTGCAAGACATATGCCAACAGAAAAACAAGATGAAACAATCAAAATAGTTGAGGCTAAACTTAAAAAGATTAAAGGTATTCTATCATTCAAAGTAGATATGGATGGTAATGATATTAAAATCATTTTTGTTCCTGTCTTACCAGACAAGAAAAACTATTTTGATATCAAATATGAGATCATTAAAACTATCAAGAAAGACGTGAGACTAAATAAACATCACATTTCCATCATTCAATAGTCTAGCAAAAAATTTTAACTTACCTATATCTATAGATATAGGTATTTTTATTTTGACTACCTTTTTCTATTTTTTAGGTGAAGGTGTAGGCAGGAGAGCATTATGGCAAAGCCATCTATAAAACTAAATTGAACATCATTTAAGAATTCATATAATAATTTTAAGATAGCAACAACAATGGCAGAAGTTACTAATTTACTTAAAAATTTTAAAGAAGATGGCAAACATGCTATTGCCTTAGGTGTTTTAAAAGATAACACTCAAAAACCACCACAATGGTTTTTAGATTATATGGAGAATTTTAGAAAAGATATGGACAACTTTAGAAAACAAATAAATGATCGATTTGATAATCTTATTAGGAAAAACAATTTAAAAGAGTAAGGAAATCCTTACTCTTATTATTTTTATAGTCCTGAACCGGTTAAAAACGCTTAATTCTTTAGTTCTAATAGTTTAGCTTTTAGTGCAGTTGCACAATCGCCAATTAGTAAAGTGATATTATTTTCTGATTTAATAACACCTTTAGCAGAGATTTTTCTTAGTTGGTCAAAGTTTATCTTTGACATATCTGTTACTTGAAAAGTAATAGTAGAGATAGTAGAAGAGATATTAACAATGTTTGATACTCCACCTAAAGCATTGGCTGTAGCTTGTATATCTGGTAAACCAATTGTATTTAAAGTTAATTGGTCATTTTTATTAGCAGCTTGTCTAGCAGCTTCTTTTTTAGCTTTTCTTGATAAATGACCAAAGGTCAAGATATTAAGAAACTTAGTTAATTTCTTACCCATTATTTCTTTTCTCCAATAATGAAGACCTTTTGTAATTTATTTAGATAAGGTTTTAATTCTTTATAGAAACCAATCTTAGCTTTTAATGTAGTTAAAGTTAATTTAAAAGGTGATTTAGTATCAACTTCGTGTTCATAACCATCATTCATTAAAATCATCTTACCATTAGCTTTTAAATTAGATAGTTCTACTGTTTGATGTCCATCTAAGACAACAGCATTACCTATAGATAGATATTTAGCGTGTGCTAGAGGTGAAACCTCTGACATTTCTCAAATTTTAGATTTAGTTAATAAGATAGCATTCTTTAATGATTTATTTAAACCTGTTGAACCTGTCTTAGTACAAAAGCATAAACCTGATCCTCAGAATCATTCATAGTGATGATTGTTAATACAAATATCAGCAGAAATAGTATTAATACCTTCGATTAAGATTTCATTAATTGCATAATATGTTTTATTACCAACTTTACAAGCAACCACATCGGGTTTATAAAAGTTATTATCATTATCAAAATATTTGATAATAGCTTTTGGATCTAAGTTTAAATCAATACTATAAAAACCTACTAGACCTGTATTGATTAATACCATTTTTACATCTTTTTTTGCATATGTGTTATAAGCATGAACAAATGTTCCATCTCCACCTAATACAACAATGTTTTGTGCATCTGGTGAAATAACACATCCTGCTTTTCTAAAGGCAGAAGCTAGTTTTTTCTTAGCTTCTTGACTCTTGCTAGAGTCATTACAATATATAAAGAATTTTTTTGTCATAAGATAATTCCTATAAGATTATAATTTAAAATATATATTAGTTATGAAAAATACAAATAACAAACCAATCATGTTAAGTGGGATTCAACCCTCTAACAGAATAACTCTAGGTAATTACCTAGGAGCAATTAAACCATATGTTCAAACATCTGGGATGTTTGACATGTATGTTTTTGTTGCAGACCTACATGCTATTACTAATACATTTGAACCTGAAAAACTTGCTAAAAATAGAAAAGAAACTATATGTATGTATTATGCATGTGGTTTAGACTTTAACAAAGTTAAAATCTTCTATCAATCAGATGTTAAGAGTCATACAGAACTTGCTCATGTATTAACATGTCATACTACTTTAGGTGAACTAAACAGAATGACTCAATTTAAGGATAAAGCTAAGAAAGCTGTAGGTAATGGAACAGAAATGATCCCTACGGGATTATTAATGTATCCAGTATTAATGGCTGCAGATATTTTACTATATGATGCTGATGCTGTTATTGTTGGTTCTGACCAAAAACAACATATGGAACTTGCAAGAAATATTGCTGAACGTATGAATAAGAAGTATGCTGCAAGAAATGGGGGCAAACCATTATTTACTGTTCCTGAACCATATATTTTAAAGACAGGAGCAAGAATTATGGATTTACAAGATCCATCGATTAAGATGTCTAAATCTAATGTTAATGAAAAAGGAACTATCTTTATAATGGATAGTCCTGAAATAGTAGCAGATAAGATTAAAAAAGCTAAAACTGATAGCTTTAACAAAGTTAAATATGATAAAGAAAAGCAACCAGGTTTAAGCAACCTAATTGAAATTTATGCTGCTTTAACTGGAATGAGTTATGCTGATATTGAAAAAGCATATAAAGATGCACCAAACTATGGTGTCTTTAAGACAGACTTAATTAAGATTGTTTGTGATGAATTAAACAAACTTCAAGCAAGATTTAATGAAGCATTAAAGATTTATGATTCTAAATTATTACCTATCTTAGAAAAGAATGCTAAAGAATGTACTAAAATAGTTGAAGCTAAGACTGAAGCTGTTTATAAAGCTATAGGAATGAAATAATGGCAACTAAGAATAAGAAAAGAAAAACTAATAGTTTTAACAGACGATTAGCAAAGGTTGAATTTGATAAGCGTTGTTTAATTTGTACCGACCTAGATGGTACATTATTAAATCGTGATTGTTATATTCGTTCTTATTCTAGAGAAGTCATTAGTAGATTAACAAACCAAGGACATATAGTTTGTTTATTTACAGCAAGAGCTTTAAGAGGAAGCTATGCTTTCTATCGTCAATTAAGATTAAAGACACCTCTTGTTAATTACAATGGGTCTGTAATTCATAATCCAACAAATCCTGCTTTCACACCTATTTGTTTCTATATAAATACTGAAGTCATTTATAAAATTTTTGCAAACCCACACATTCAAGAATTAATATTGAATGTAATCTTTGAAACACCTAATGGTACTTTCTTTTTAAAAGACTATAGACACAAAGTAAGTCATAAACAAGTTCAAAAAGAACTAGCAAAGTTTAATATCTATACAACTTCAGATATTGGCTTTGTTTCCGATGACTTTGCTAAGCTAGGAAATGGTGCTTATTCTATCTTGATAGAATTAAGAGACATGTCTAAAGCCAAAATCGTTATGGATGAAATAAAGAAGATTTGTTCTTCTGTAATAGTTAGAAGTTGAACAGAAGAACACGTAGGTACTATTATTGAAGTTAATAGTACATTCCCATCTAAAGGCTTAGCCTTAAGATATCTTTCTGTATATTATGATATTCCTCTAGAAAGATGCTATGCCTTTGGGGATAATGATAATGATAAAGAAATGCTTTCTTTAGCTGGCTATGGTTATGCCATGAAAAACGGATCAAAAGAAGCTATACAAGCAGCTAAATTCATCACTAAATATAATAACCATGAGCAAGGTGTAGCTAGAGAATTAAATAGAATTTTCAAACTTAGAATTCCAGTTAAGATTAATAAAAACTTGAAGTTTGAAGATGGTAAGACAATTGTCTCAAAATTAAAACAATAACTAGGTTTATACCTAGTTATTTTAATATATAATTATCATGCAAGTGGTTGCAAACGCTTGCAGAAAGAATTTATATATAAATGAAACTTAAAAAGAAAATTTTAATCCCTATTGTTGGAGTTACGGCACTATCAGCAAGTGTTGCTCCAGCATTAGTTGGATGTAATAATAAGGCTGAGGTTGAAATAAAGCAATTTGATGTTCATGTAGAACAAACATCTGCTTGAACTGTTGATTTTATTGAAGGACAAGGTCCACGGACAATCGAAGCTGACAAAAACAAAGATTTAAGAGTTTGCTTTGAATGGAAACCAACACAAGAAGAAATAGAAGTTTATGGCATTGACAAACTATATGCTTCATCATTAACTATTGTTGTTAATGGAAGTCCAATTGGTCCTACATCAGAAGATAACCCAGGATATGAAATTAAATTACGTAAAGAAAATAAACTGGAAATTGAAATTCGTAAGGAATGTTTTGATTGGGAGCAATTTCCTGATGCATATATTACATTCCATCTTGGATTTGCAATTGACTATGTTGATGTAAACGTTGATGTAGATGATTTTACTGAATCATATTATACAGAAAATGAAGTGAAATACGATTGTTTACACAACAAACAAACTTCCATTAAAGGAAGTGAAGATGGTACAACTGTTGAATTTGCTGCTGATTTAACCAAATGAAAACAACCTGGTCCAAAACTTAATAGCATTTACCTAGCAGTATTGGAATCAGATGGTGCTGGTGGTAAACAAAGAGTTCAATTACAAGACACTGGTACAGCTTATCTAGGTATGAAATCATTACCAACTCACGTTGTTGGTGGTTTCGTTATGATTGATGCACCAGAAGGTGGTTGAAATGTAAACCAACCATTGAACATTTACATTGACTTCTATAGAGATCACAATGATCTTGAATTAATTCTTGCTGAACCTAATGCTAATGTAACAAATGTTACATCGCATATTACAAATTCAAATTTTTGAATAACTGACCCTGAATTTGTTAACTGTGTACCATATTATGATAACTCAGGTAATTATGTAACAACAATTAAATGAAACCCACAAGGTATTACACAAACACTATATGCTTCTGGTAAGGCAGTTTGAGTTAATAGTGTTCCGGTTCCCGCTTATGATCCTGATCAAGGTGTTACATCGGGATATACAATAACTGAAGAATTATCTAATAACCAATTCACTATTAGTATTCCTAAAGACTTCATGGTTGAAGTTGGTGGTAAATTAGAACTTGAGTTAGAACTATATATGAGTGAATCAGAAATTGATGATGATGTCACTCTTGAACAATTTGCTAATGCTGACATTTCTGAGTTTGGTCAATGTAGTATGTTAAAAACACAACCAACTGATATTGTTGCTGGTGAAGCAATTGATTTCCATGCTCCGCTTATGAATTGAGGTGGAACAGTTCCAGGAAATACAGAAGTTCCAACAAATAATTTCTTCTTATTAGGATTATTTGAAAGCAATGGTAACATGGTTCCTATAACTCGAACTGGTGCAGTATATTATGGTACAACAAAACTAAAAACTGATATCAATAATGGTTATATGATGATTTATGGACCAGAATCTGGATGAGCAACAAAAGCAGAAGATCTTCAAGATCTACATTTATGAATGCAATTTGAAGGAAGTCATGAAGGTGCAACAGTAGCACTACTTCAACCTAATGAGGTCCGCACTCCAGTTAAAATGAATTTCATTGATACAGGAAGCTGGTTAGTTGCTGAACCAATTGTTAAATATTCAGCATTAACATTTGGCCAATCTGATGAATTCTTTGAAACTGAAGTTCAATTAGTACCACAAGGTATTAGAAATGTAATTATTCCAAGTTATAGTGTAACTTATGTAAATGCTCCAGGTGGATCTAGAGTATTAGAAGAAGGCAAAGACTACACTGTAAGTGGCTTTAAAAATAATAGCAAAACATTTGTTTTCACTAATGGTCTATTTACAAACGTGGCAACACCTGAACTTACAATTAGAGGTAATGTTCAAAACCCATCTGTTGAAAGCTTTGCTGGAGCTATGGACAATTTTGCTGTTGAACATGAAAAACATGCAAATTGCTTCTTTTCAAAAGAATTTGCGGTTACTGGTACTTTTCCATTAGTTGATAGTACATATGTTGAATGTCAAATTCAATTGTTTAATTGGGGCAATGACAGTGCTAAACTTGATGATGTAGCTCAATTTGAAGTTCAATTGTGAGATGTCACAAATAACAGACAAATTGATATAGAACAAGTTGGTGGATCTGGATTATTTGATGATAATAGTGTATACTATCGTCAAAACAACAACACATTAGACTATTCATTTAGCAATGGACATATCATAATTAGCAGAGATGGTTCAAGTTGAGGCGGTATGGCTGGAACAATTCATTTCAGCATACAATTCACTCAAAACCACTCTAAGCTTGAATTAAGAGCATTCCCTCGTGAAGCTTAGTTTAAACTACATTTAAAAAATAGGGGTAACCCTATTTTTTATTTTATAGTTGCTATATATTTAACTATTTTATCTTGGTTATTAATGTCTGGAGTAGATCCTTGGGCATAAGTATCTTTACCTCCACCTCTACCATTAGTTAATTTATTAAGTTCATTAATAATAATATTAGCTTTTTCTACTTTAGCTTTAGCTGGCTTACATACAATGTAAGATAGCTTTTCAGTTATATTAAGAATAACAAAACCATTGTTTTGATATTTATCTAATAATGTTTTAGGTAAGTTAAAGATAAAGTTAGCACTAGCATTATTTAAAATAATGACATTGTAAGGTTGAGCTTCATTAACTTTTAAGTTATTAACAAAGTCATTAACTTCTTTTTTAACTTTAGCAACTTTAAAGTCAGTTAATGCTTTATCAAATTCTTTTTCTAGTTGATCTAAAGCTATTTTATTAACTTTAGTTTGTTTTCAATCTTGTGATAGTTTGATTTGTGTAATTCTATTAACTACCTCATCTTTAAATTCATTATCTACAATTTGTTTATTAATATTAGCTAGTCTAGCTTCTAGTTCACTATTAAGTACATTAATAGTAGCTATGGTATTTTCATTGCTAGCTATAGCTTCTATTCTTCATGCACCAGATCCTTTAGATGTCAGTTTTAAGATATGGAATTGGCCAATATCTTTAGTATTGGCTACATGTCTACCAGCACATATTTCTATAGAAACATCACCAACTTGTACTACTCTTAGTTTACCTTTAACTTTAGCATATACTTCTTCGAAGTAAGCTAAAGCACCCATTGCCTGAGCTTCATCTAAAGTTTTTAGATGAGTAGTTACAGGAATAGCTTGTTTTACTCATTTATTAATTAAATCTTCTACTTGGTCTAACTGTTCATCAGTTAGTTTCTTATGATATTGGAAATCAAATGTTAATTTATGGTGATTCTTCAAAGCACCCATTTGTTTGATTTCTTTAGAAACTGTTTGTTGTAGTGCAGCTTGCATTAAATGTTCACATGTATGCGTAGCTGCAATAATAGCTTTAGCCTTAAGGTCTAGACTAACTAACACATTAGTGTGTAATGTTAGTTCTAGACTCTTGTCACCAACTATAGAGTGGAAGTGTTGACCATTAGGACCTTTGATAGCATCATAAACTTTTAGTTTGATGCCATCTTTTTCTATTCAACCTCAGTCACTTACTTCTCCACCACAGTTAGCATAGATAACTGTTTGGTCTAATACTATTCAGTTATGTTTACCTGCTATAACTTTATCTATCTTATTAAAGTCTTGGTCAAAGATACCAATAATCTTTGCTTGACATTGGTCTTTATCATAGAAGAATTTAGATTCTTCTTTATAGTCCATTAAAGTAGCATTTTGTATTGCCATAGCTTTAATTGGAGCAGTAGTCTTTGAAATCTTAGAATGTTGTTCTTGACATTTCTTAAAACCTTCCATGTCAACTTTAACATTCTTAGCTGCTGCTAACTCTTGAGTTAATTCAATAGGAAAACCATAAGTGTCTAATAATTTAAATGCTACGTCACCTGCAATAGGATTAGATTTAGTAGCATGTTCAAATAGTTCCATACCTTTCTTTAGTGTATGGTTGAATTGTGCTTCTTCCTTTTCTAACACAGAGATCACTTTTGCTTTTTCTTGGGTTAGATAAGGATAGTAGTCAGCCATTGCAAGCACAATAGCGCTCACTACAGGCTCAACAATCGATTTTTGGATATCTAGCTTATGAGCATAAACAATTGCTCGTCTAGCAAGCTTTCTGATAATGTAGCCTCTTCCAGTATTGCCTGGTAAAGCACCATCAGCTATTGCATATGTACATGCTTTAATATGATCAGCAATTATTCTATATGCATAATTTATTTGTGTTTGTTCTTTGCTAGGGTTTAGATAGTTATCTGGATTGTAAGATAACTTTGTTAATTTAGCAATAGCCTTAATGATATCTTGATAAATATCAATTTCAAAGTTAGTGTATGCATCTTGTAAGACACATGCTAATCTTTCGAGCCCACAACCTGTATCGATATTCTTGTGAGCTAGTTCTGTGTAGTTGTTTTTACCATCATTATTGAATTGACTGAAAACTATGTTTCAGATTTCTACATATCTGTCATTTTCAGTATCTTTTTTAAATAAATCTATACCTATGTGCTTAGGATCGTATTTTTCACCACGATCATAATATATTTCCGTACAAGGACCACATGGGCCTTGTCCTACATCTCAGAAGTTACGATCTTTACCACATTTAGCAATATGATCTGGACTAACTCCACATGATACTCATGTGTCATAAGCTTCTTGGTCATCTTGATAAACTGTAAAATATAGTTTATCTACAGGGAAGTTAAATACTTTAGTTAATAGTTCAAATCCTCAAGTGATAGCTTCTTTCTTAAAGTAGTCTCCTATGGAGAAGTTACCTAACATTTCAAAGAAAGTGTGGTGTCTAGATGTTAAACCAACATTTTCTATATCATTAGTTCTAATAGCCTTTTGGCTATTAACTAAACGTTTAGATGGTGGGTTTTCAATACCACTAAAGTACTTCTTTAATGTAGCAACACCAGAGTTGATCCATATTAAAGATGGATCATTAACTGGAATTAATGATTTAGATGGAACTTCAAAATGATCTTTAGACTTTCAAAAGTCTAATCATGCTTTTCTAATATTGTTTGTTGATCATTTGATTGCCATACTATTTAATTATCTTTCTTATTTCGCCACATCCTAAACAAATTTTATTTTTATAGATAACAGCATATTGTCCAGGTGTTACAGCTAAAGTTTTATCATATGATAAGATTCACTTACCATTAGTCTTTTTCAAAGACTTAACTTTGATAAGTTTTTGTAAGTGTCTAAATCTTACTTTAAGGTTTGATAAAGACTTAGCTGAGATAGGATTAATAAAATTAAAACTAGATAGTTCACATTGCGTGCTATTTAAATATTTCTGCCTATCTGCTTGTGCACAGACATAAATAATTTTCTTTTTAGTGTCTTTGCCACAAACAAAGTATTTACTAGCTTGACCAGATAGGTGTAGGTCTTTGTTTTGACCTAGAGTGTAGTACATAGTTCCAATATGTTTACCTACCACTTTCTTTGTTTTAATATCTATGATATTACCTGGTTGGTTAGGAATATAGTTTTGTAAGAATTCTTGAAATTGTCTTTTTCCAATAAAACAGATTCCCATAGAATCTTTTCTATCTCAGTTAGGGAGTTTAATACGTTTAGCTATCTTCCTAACTTCAACTTTAGTTAAGTTAGCTAAAGGAAAGATAACATCTTCTAACTGTGTTTGATTTAAATCAGATAAGAAGTAAGTTTGATCCTTAGTTAGATCTTTAGGCATTAATAAGAATGAACCATTCTTATTTTGCTTGATAGCTGCATAATGTCCAGTAGCAAGATAGTCTGCTTTAAAGTTCTTTAAAGCATATTTTCTAAATGCTTCAAATTTAATATATTTATTACATAACACATCGGGGTTAGGTGTAAAAGACTTCTTATATTGAGCAATAAAGTATTTAAAGACATCATCTCAATACTCTTTAATAAATTCCACTTTGTGTAATTTAAGGTTAAAGAAATTAGCTACTTTTTTAGCCGCTAAGTAATCTACATTACTTTCACAACCATCTGGTAATTGTTTCTTATGTCCTTTAATGTCATTATTAATGACAGTATCTCAGTTTTGCATAAAGACTGGGATAACATTAAAACCTTGTTTTAAAAGTAAATAACAAGAAACAGCAGAGTCTACTCCGCCTGATAAACCTAACACTACTGTTTGCTTCTTGTTTTTCATGTTAAGTATTATATTTATTATTTAAATTAAAAATATATATAAAAAAATACATAGGTGTTAACCTATGTAAATTTTTAATCACGACCTTTTTGAACAATTCATCCAGTTCCATCGCTTGTTGAATTAGCAAGGATGAATCCCAACTCTTGTAGTTTAATTCTTCAAGCTTGTTCTTGCGCTTGAGTACAAAGTGCAGGAATGTAAATCAAACCATCAGAACCGGGTTCAGTTCTACCTAAATGGATTGTTTCAAATGGTTTATCACCATCAGCAGCAGCCAATTTCCCTGATTCACCAGGATTAAAATCAGTAAAATCAATTTCCGATACAGATTTTAATTCTGAGAAAGCATGTTGTCCTAAATTAGTTGCATAGTTTGGATTTCTATGGAAAATAATTTCACGAAGACCATCACTAGATGTGAAAGCGCTTTCACCAATATTTAGATATGTTGATGGGATATCTAGAGTTATTACATTATCAGGAAGACCAAGATTTGTGTAGTTTGAGATTGCTCCATCAAATGCATTATCTGCTATAGTTGTTACACCACCGCCACTAGGTAGTGTTAATTTACTATTAACAAAACCTGAATAAGTTTCCAAATTCTTTGCATTTTTAATTGAGTCTAGTGAAAGGTTGAAACCATATAAAGTATTAGCATCAGTTGTGAAAGTTGTATCTAAAGATACATTTTGCATATGATATGAACCAAAGTCTAATGATCTTGGTGTATCATCAGAAGCTTCAACAACATTAGAAGGCATATAGTATTTAAACGTTAAAACTAATGCTTGCATTCCTCAATACTGTAATCAAAGTTTTCAAGCTTCTTCATAATGCTTAGTATATGTTTGAATATCACCGCCCTTGTGTTGCATATAGTATTCATATGTTGGTAAGATAAAGTGACATTCATCACCTTCTCCTTCAGTACCGTCTCATGTTTCTACAGTTCCATCTAGATGGACAGCTGAACCAACTTGTTTCAACATTTTTGTTGATGAACCAAATTCTGAAACACCAATTTGTGCAGCACCAGCATAACTAGTTAATTGTCTTCTTGTTCCTCTAATATCATAGTTATCAAATTCTCTTGTATCAAAGTCAAAGACAAAGTGAGCATCAGTTACTACATCTCAAATTTTATAGTCTAAGTCATAATATTCAAGTTCAACATCCTTTGTTAAACTATAGTCAAAGATAACATGCATTGACATGTCAAATTCAACTTTGAATAAGTCTGGATTGACATCAATATTACTAATCTCAGCATTATAGTCTGCTTTAGATATTTCACAGAATTCAGACATGTAAGCATTATATTGAGGCATACCTCTTGATAATGTGTACATTAAATCTTGTCTAAAGATTTCAGGGTTTGTTTTGCAAGCATTCAAATATGCTTTAATGAATTCTTCAACTGTTGCAAATGATGTTTCTGCCATTGGTTTAATGGTAGGAGTATATTCAGTCATTAAGTTACCCAACTTAGTATTTTCAGTTTTATTACATCCAGTTAAAGTAACTAATGGTGTTACAACAGAAGCTGTACCAGCTAAAGTTAGTAGTGAAGTTAATAATTTATTCTTTTTCATTGTTTTTTCCTTTCTTAATCTAGATATGCATCTAGTACATTTTTACCATTTTCAGCAAGAATGTCAAATGCTGTTGAGTAATAGCCGTAATAATAGTATTCAAAACTTAGAACTAATCCTCAATAGATAGCAAAGACATTAATTACATCATTTTCATCTCTATATGCAACCATAGAACCTGATGATAATAATGGTTGGCTTGAAGAGTTAACATAACCTGGTAAGTAATATGTAGGAGAATAGTGGACATATTGTTTTTCATCATCTAAATATAAATTATCATAAGGATGATTTGATGTGCTCTTCGCATAGTATCGAGTTTTGAATGCACCGGTTCCTTCTTGATGTCACCATCCTTCAAATCAATAAGCAACAGTAGCTGTTTTTCTAGATCCAACAGAATATGATTTAGTTGGGAAACCACCTTGCAGAATTTGATCAGATGATCAAGCTGCATCTCCTTTAGTTGAATCAGGTTTGAAATTAATTATTTCTCCATCTCCACTTTCTCCAATTCAGCCACGGATTTTACCTAATTTGTTTTTAAAGTGAATGTTCATAGCAGAACCAGTACCTACTTCTGGATCCCCTACTTGTAAGCCTTCAACAAAAGCAAAGTTAATTCTTGCTACATATATATCTGCGGTTCCTTTAAATGAATCTCCACTTTCACTTCATAGGAAAGAATCAAAATTATCTGGGAATCAGAATGCATAGTATGGATCAAGATTCATATAATCAGTTTCAAAATTTAAACCACTTATTTTTTTGCCACTTGAATCAGTATATTCTTTTTGCATACTATAATCAGCAACACCAACGTGGATTTCATAGTTATTTTCAATCGCATTGACATATGCTTTTCTAAATGATTTAAATGCTTCGTAAGAAGTTACGCAATAATATGCGTAGTCTGATGAGTTTGTTACATTTTCATTTGTTGGTAACTCTGGAGCATCATTAATAATTCATGCAGTAGCATAGTTAACTGTTCAGTTAGATGAAGGGTTTGGTCTAGTGTAAGACACTAATGAGAACGAACGGTCATGAATATAACTTTCAATGCTTTGTTCTTTTGAAGGGTCATTTTCTAGACCGATGTAGTGAAGAGTAATATTGTGTGATGCAGAATCGCCTAATTCATTACCATCACCAAAGATGTGTAATGTTGTCAAAATGTCATGATTTTCATAGGCAGAAGCAGTAACTTCATCAATTAGGAATTGAAGTTGAATTTCTATTTTGCCCTCATTAGGAAGGTATTTGAATGATGAAACAGACACATGTTCTTTTCAAGGCTCAGCAGCAACTGCTGTAACTGAAACTTCGTCATAAGTTACGTTCTTATCTGTAAATGTTGCATCAAATGCAAAGTATTGATATCCTTTAGCTTCTGATGTTGTTTCAGTAGGAATAACATAATCTGTAGTTTTCTTTTCTGGGGCAATATAAGCAAGAGTATATGTTGCTTGTTCTTGTTGACCACTTGTTTGAGGAAGAACAACTCTATTTTTTAATGAACCATCATTACTGAAATCAAATTGTAATGTGAATCAATAATCATGAGATGTAAAAATTTCATCTTGTAGGAGGTTTAGTTTTAATGTTAAGTCCACATAGTATAACCCACCATCTTCAATCACACTATAGTTAGAACATTCAATGAAATTAGAACCATCAGGTCTAGTTTCTTGTGATGGAATTGTAACTTTAATTTCATCACTTCCTGTAAGTTTACGGTATAGTTTAAATCTTTTTGATACATTTATTTCAGTAGTTTTATCAGCTTTAAAGTCAGGAGTTTCCATATCAGTTACAGTATTTCATTCTCATGAAGGTCTTCATTGAACTGATAACTTTGTAAAGTTAAATACTTTAGGAGTATAGAATGGATTTACTTTGTTAGTTATTGTAAATTTCAAACCAAAATCAAGTGGTACTGATTTTTTAGCAGTAATAACACTATCATCTATAAGTAAGTGAATATCTAAATCCATTTTTTTATCATCATGTCAATCCCAAGAATCTAGAGTTACAAGATTTGCGCTATCAACACATGATATTTCTAGAGATTCAATATCATTATCCATGACTCTATCTAAATGGAATTGAGAAATAATATCTATTTTATTATCATCAAGGATAGTTCCAAATGAAATATCAGGATCTTCAATTGATTGACCATAACATAAAACATTAATATCTCTCCATAGTGGTGTATATTCCACTTTAATTGTTGTACCAATAATGTCATTTAATGTGTTATGGTAACCAATTGTAAAGATTGGGTTAAATGTTTCTGTTGCACCAGTGTAATCATCACTTGATAAAACAGATAATGTCAACTTAATTTGCAAACTTCCTTTCGTGTGTTCAAATTTCTTTACAACTACTTTATCAGGACAATTAGTTGTTACATTAGAAATTGTTGCATTTTTTTGTAAAACTTTATTTAAGTTATATGTAACAGCAAAATCTCTAGTACCGGTTAGAGGTGTAATAGTTTGTGATGGATCACCAACATATGTTGCAGTGTAACTGTCTAATGCAGGGATGTAATTAATTGTAAAGGTGTTAGCATATGGAATTTCGTATGATTTAGCTCTATATGTTGAAGTAAAAGTCAATTTAAATGAAACAGGTTCTGCATCTGTAACTTGACCTGGAGTAACATTCAACATAGTTATTAATACTTTAAAACCTTTAGCAACATTAATTAGTTGAGCACTAACATCTGTTGATTCAGCACTAGTTGTTGGATTTATTGCTTTAACAGTGAATTTTTCATTATGATAAATATCTCTATTAGCAACAAAGAAACTACTTAATGTTCCAACATTTTGACCAATTTCTGTTGTTATTTCTGTACTACCTGAATATCTTATATCAGGCATCACATAGCTTTCTTTCCGATGGCTATATGTACATGAAGATATAACAGAAATGCCAGAAGCAGCTATTGCTGTTGCACCTAATACACTTATTAATTTCGTCTTTAATTTCATAAACCCTCCTTTGGAATTATGCGATGAATCAAAAAACTATCTAAGCTACTGTAATGTAACTTGGATAGTTTTGCCTAATATATTCATATATATTATTCATCTCACTCCTATTATAAGATAATAAAAAAATATAAATATTTTTTTATTAGTTGAAAATAAAAAAAACATAGGTTTTACCTATGTTAAGTTTTTATATTTCAGCAGTTAGAAGTTCTCAACCATTTTTTGATGGGTCACCTGTTTCATATCATTTAATACCCATTTGAGTTAGAAGATTTTGTCATTTTTCTTTATACTCAAAACTATCCCATCCTTCAGGTAAGTAGACAGCTCCTTCTCTACCTTCAAATTCAGATTTATGGATGTGAATATTGCTAAATGCACCAGATCATTTACCATTTAGAATATCACAATCATCTGGATCAAACACATCAAAGTGAATTTCAGAAACATTGTTTAAGTTATAGAATGCATTAGCACTAATAGTCATTGGCTTAGATGGCAAAATTGAGAAATTTAATTTTGTTAATTCATTGTCATCATTAGCATAAGCAATGGCTTTTTCACCAATACTTAGATATGTATTGCAAGGAATCTCAATTGTTTCTATAAAGTTTGGTAAACCAATATCATGATCCTCAAATAATGTAGCATCAAATGCATGAGAATACAATCTCTTGATTTCATTGCCTTCACCATCATCAGTTGGCAAAAATAAAGTTTTACTATCCTTACTATAGATTTGATCATCATTTTCTAAGTTTTCTCAGTTATCAGCTGTTGAATTACAGAAATTGAATCCATAACAAGTATCAGTTATTTGATCAGATTCACCAAATTCTAGTGTGTCATATAGATAACATTGTCCCATATGATATGAACCGAAGTTAATAGTATTAGGTGACTTTTGAGTATCATATGATTTAGTACCTAAATAATGGTTTCATAGTTGCAATATTGGATAGTGATTATTTTCTTTTAATCAACTAATTTCTTGAAGACGTCTAGTATATTCTTCTGGAGTTGAAGTTTGATTTCAATATGCAGCAGATGGTTCAATAAAGTGATGTGCTGGTGAAGCTTCACCTTCTTTTACAACTGTAACTGTTGAACCAACTTCACAAATACCAATTTGTGCAACATTATCATAAGTAGAAATTTGATTACGTTTTAAAGTAATTTCATTTTGAACATATTCAGACATTTGGAAGTCTAAATTGAAAAGATAATTAGTTGTTGCTTCATATTTTTCTTGTGCAATACTTAATCTTGCTAATATTTCAGGATCAGTACCTGTATAGTCATATTTTGTTGACATTTCAGCAGTAAATTTTACACTGCTTGTCCCTGCATCAGGGACAATGTCCTTAATTTTAATGTTGTACTTAGAATCAACAATATTTACACCTTCAGCTTCTAGATAAGCATTGTATTCTTTAACCCCTCTTGATAGTGTGTAAAGAATATCTTCTTTAAAAGCTTTATAGTTTCTTGAAATACCATTAATAAATGTATCAACAGCATCTTGTCCTGTTTTACAACCTCTAAATTCTTCTCAAGATAATTGAGTTTCAACTGGTTGGTATTCTTCCATTAAGTTTCAAGAAATACTAGGTTTTTTGCTACCTTTATTGCATGAAGATAATGTGATTAATGGAGTAGCAATTGTTGCTACACCAGCAATAGTAAATAATGTATTTAAAATTTTAGTTTTTTTCATATTTAATCTCCATTATTAAACAATTGGGTGTAGATATTCATCAAGAATACTACGAACTGTGCCATCACCATTAATATCATCACTTAAAAGATCAATTCAAGGTGTAAACATATTTTCTCCAGATAAACCTTGTTGACCACCATTTCAGTTAATACCAACAACTTGAGGAGTTTTTAATGAAACACCATATTCATCTCATTCACGAACAACAAACATTGAACCACCTAGATCTCCAGGGAATCAACCACCATCAATACTTGTTTTATTGTATTCATCAGCCAACTTGTATGCAGGAGCTGCATGTTTTACAATGCCACCATCTATTCCATCCAAGTCTCCAAAGTCTTGAGCTTTAGATTCTTCTAATGTTTTATATTCTGGTAAGTTGTCACTACCAAATTGGATATCATGTCTTACTCATTTGAATGCAGGTTGTTCTTGCCCCTTAAGTGTGATAGTTGTAGGAACAAAACCAGAGCATACAGCACAAGCTCAGTTATTTCATGATTTGATAGCTGCATCTTCATACACATTAGTGTATTGACCAGTTTCTATTTTTCATTGTTTTAGAACTGAAAATTTACTGAACACATATTTGTAAATTAATAAATAATTAATATCAGCTTGCTCTTCAGTCATTAAATCTTCTATTGAAGCTCACCTTATTGGAGGGATAATATTTATAATTCCAATATCACTTGCAATAGGGTTTGTTTCTTCTGTTTCACTATTCCAAGTAAGTTTGCTTGAGTCTTCAAAGCTTATAAAATTATTTAAATTGATTCCTTGTCTTTCCTCTTCAGGTATATCTCATATATTTAATGGAAGGTACATAAAGTCATTTTGAGTTAAATATTCACTCGAATCATCAACAAGGTATTTTCTTGCAGAGTTTGGATCAGCTATCCAAAGTGTTGCATTATGTTCACGAAGGAAATTTTCATTATCAAGCAACTCTCTAAATTGTTTTATGGCTTCACTGCTAGTAGCTAATTTCAAATTTTGTAGTGATAACTCTTCACTAGGGAAAAATTCACCAGAATATGAATTGACAAGTCAAGTATTGGCTGATATGATTTTTCTAGTTGATTCATCATCAGGGACCTCATTGTAAGCTAGAGCAAGTTCAAAAGAACGGTCCTTTATTCATTGATCAGTAGCTTCAGCAGAGTTTTGTTGTCAGAAACCAACAGGATAATATTTGAAAGTAATCATTGAATATGTTGTATCAAGTAATTCAGCATCAACCTCTTCGTCAAATGGGTTGCCTTTATAGAAACGAGTCACTATTTGAGAAGGATGTTCAATAATTTGATCAATTTCTAATGGATCAGCCATAGGTGAATGGTCAGAAATTGGACTGTAATCAACAAGGAATGTAAATTCACCATTTTCACCAAATTCTGCAGTGTAAGGAACTGCGTCTCAATTTACAAAAGTAAATTCTTCTTCTTCATCATCCCAGTCATAACCTGCATATTCAGAAAATTGAAACTGATTAGATAAATTTTCTTTTTCATCTCAGTCTTCAGGATTTTCTTGTGAATTATTACCAATAGTCATATAGTCACCTTCAGATAGACCAGGTGTTACAGTTCCATCTTCATTTTGACGTACTATTTTTCCAGTTACTTCAATTCAACCTGGACCTTTAGTATCCATTTCAACAGGGTTGAAAGTAATTGCATAGTTATATTCAATTGGGTCTGGATCAACATAAGGTGTATATGTTAGCTTAAAGCTATATGGAATAGATTGATATCCCTTTTGTTCACCACGGAAATAGTAAATAAAAGCAATAGAGAAAACTTGATTTTGTGCTACATATGGGTCAAATGTATAGTTAAATTTAAAGTCAAGATCAATATATGGTTTTCCACCATCATCATCTTGAGAAATTGTTGATGTAACACTAACATTACCATTATCACAAAAAACTTTAATTTCATCATCTTCACCTAATGGTCTATCAAGAATGAAATAACGAGGAAGAGTTCCTGACTGTCTTTCTACGAAAGAATTTAAGTGATAACCAGTTGCACCTTGTTCAGTTATGAAGTTAGTTGCTCCTTCAGCATCAAAGCCTGTAGGTGTTACAGAAGGTGAAACTCATTGTTTACGTAATTGAATTGAGAAACCACTAATAGTTCCATCTTTAACTTCTTCCTGGCCAGCATATATAATTTTATAGTGAATTGTAAAATGTTCAGGATTTGCTTCATCAATCTGATCTTCAGTAGCATTAGCAATTATTGTTACTGGAAGTGTTGTATCATCAACAATATCATGTTGGATAAAATTAAAAGTAACAGGAGATGCGTCTCTATCATTTACAACTTTTGTAATTTCAATTGTTTCTTGAGATTGCAATTTGTGATCCAATACTAAGTTTGTAATTTTTATTTTTCTTTGACTTTCATTAAAAACAAAATTTTTATAAGTTTCATCACCTTTTCAACTTAAAGAGTTGGGTGCTCATGATACATAGTATTTAACTTTAAAGCCAGCTATACGTTTACTTGTTATTTTTGCTCCATGTTCTGCAAAACTAAAGATTAAATCAAAGTTGTAATCTTTGTCTAATTCTGCAGGTGTATTTAATAGTGTTATTTTAACACTAAAAGTATCAGCTGGTCTAATTGGAGCTTCAACTCTAACTTCAGGGTTAGATGTTGTAACTCTCATTTCTTGACCACCAAGCACTGGTTGAGTAATGGTAAAGCCTTCAATAGTAAGGTCAGCATCATTTCCACCAATGACAAATTTCTTAGTTGTACCAGTATATGATACACCGATGTCTAAACCTTCTTGCTCTTGTTCTTCTTGTCCACCACCACTATCTTTTTTAGCACAAGCTACAACAGTAGTAATAGCTGCTAATGATACAGCGCTAGCACCAAGGATACTAAATAATTTCTTTTTTAATTTCATAATCAGTCTCCTTATTTTTCTTGGAAGTCATCCAGAATATTAATTTTTCCATCATCATTAACGAAACTATCAAACATTGGGTGGTAACCAAGAGCACCTTCTTCAGTTCCTGCAAAGACGCTGACAATGTATAGTTGTTTATTGTCATTCTTTCTAATGATCATCATACCGCCTTCAGACATGTATACATATTTAGAGCTTCAGTAATATGAGTTAATGTGAGCATAATAACTTGGTGAACCATGTCAGATGTTAGCATTATCATCTATTCATCTATTTCCTCATCCTCAGTTATACATTAATCTTAAATCATCAAATTCATCATATTCATCTCATAATTCAAATGGTGAATTATTTTGTTCAGATGGAGTATCACCTGTAAAGACAGTTCATGTAGCAATGTTTTGACCTGATTGACCACCAATAGTGTAATTCTTGTCTCAATAACTTGCGTTATAGAATCTAGAACCTCATTTCTTAAAGTCTTCAGAATCACCAGAAATTGCCTTTTCAACTAAGTGGCTTGTTTTGCCTTCAGATAAATCAGATTTTTCTTGTCAAGCATTAATTCTGTCTAATTTATTCTTGATAGTATCATTAGCATTAGCTAAATTTGCTAAATTAACACGAGCAACATACATGTTTGCTCCAGTTTTATAAGAACTAAGGAAACGAGAAACACTATATGTTAAATAGTAATCGTTGTTTTTTTGTCATATCAAATCATCAGTTGGTTTATCCAACATAACATAGTCAGTATCTCATTTAGATCCTGTTACTCAACCTGATGTTGTGTTGTATGATTTAGCCATAGACTTATCACTTAAACCTACTTTAAATGTTTCACCAGACTTAATTGCTTTTCTCATTGCTTCGTAACGTTCTTTAAATCTTCATGATGTAACCATATAGTAAACATATGGATTAGTATCTTTAACAGTTAAGTCTCTTGATAGAACTCAAGCTGTAGCATTAATTGTAGATGATGCTTTTTTAGAAGAATCAACTGTATATGCCTCTAAAGCAAAAGATCTATCATTAGTGAAGTCTTCTTCACTTTGTTCAGTAATAGGATTTTCTGCAGCTCTAAAGATAATGTTGAAAGCATTAGATACACGAGCTTCACCTTCAGAAAGATTAACAGTGATTTTTAATGCTTCAAAAGTTTTTTCTGTATATAAGTCTGTAATAGTTAAAGCAACAGGGAATGTAATAACCTTACGTGTTGAGTCTAGTGTTGGTGTGCCTGTAATCTTTACAGAATCTTTTTCCTCACCATCAGTAACTGAAGCGCTAGTTACACTAACACCAGTTGGAATAGCTTCAGCAAATTGGCCAACAACATTTAATGTTTTGTCACCACCTTTAACTGTAGCTGTATCAGCAATTGTTAATTTTAAATCAGCCTTCTTTTCAAATTGGAAGACAAAACCATCAATGTCTTGTTCAAACATAACATTATCATTTTCTGTAAATGTAAAGTGAAAACCAAAATTTACATCATGAGTTTTTGAAACATCAAGACATGTTATATTCATAACAATATAGTATGCTTCATCATTACCTTGAACAATTTCATATTCAAAGCTTAATTGATCATCAGCACCTGTTAATTCAATATTAATATTTTCAATATCTAGTTTTTTGTTTCTAGCTAATTTGAAAGTACCTTTAGAGTCTAGTGCACCTAGAATGGCTGATGGAATACCAACTGCAGGTTTAAGTATTTTACCTTCTTTTACACCAACTCATTCAACTTTATTAGGTTCTCATGGAGCAACATAATGGAAAGTAAATAATTTGTGGTTTTTACCAGCAAATATATTTTCTGCATATATAGGCACATCTCCACCGACTTTATCATAAAATACAAATGATAAATAGAATTCAGGATATTGATCAGTGTAGTTACCTTTTTCAGGAGTGTATTGTAAATTAAGATTTACATAACGGTTATTTTCAATTGTGTAACCTAAATATTTGATTGTTGTATGTTCTCAACCATTTTTATCAAGAACATTAATTTTTAAGTACTCTTCATTTCCTTCTTTTAATGCTCTATCTAAACGGAAAACTGCCCCAGTTGAGAATTCTTCTGGTTCAATCTCTTCAGATCTTTCTTTTGTGAATTGTGGATTTGTTCCAACATATGTCACATGATTTGTTTCTCAATCAGGAACAAAGTGAACATGGAAACCAGTTTCAGTTGCATGGAAGTCAACGTTTTGATTATGTGTAATAGTAATTTGAATTTGAAAGTCTACTGAGAAGTCATCATAGTAAACATAGTCAACAATTTCAAATTTAACAGCTAATGATGTTGCAGTTGAAGATACAGTATCAACAGATGCATTAATAAATGCATTAGATGTTTTAATTAATACTTGATCATCAGAAGTTAGTTCTTTTGATAAACTAATTGCATCAGGAACTAGTAAACTTCTTAGCCCTCTCTGGTTTGAAAGGTCAATATTTTTAGTACCTGTTCATTGTGCTGAGTTATGTTCTCATTTTGGAACAAACATAGCAGTAAAATTACCTGATGTATAAGGTATTTCATATGTTTTTCCTTGATACAATGAAGTAAACGCTATAGTGAATACACTTGTTTTAGCTTCTGGTTCACTTTCAGCAATATTTAATTTAACTTTAATACTAAAGGTTGAATCAGATTCTCATATAACTTCATTTCCAAGAATTTGTTCACCTGAAACTAGTGTGATTGTTGGTACAATTCTTTCACCAGTCAATAAGTTTCTATCCATACTGAAACCACCAAACGTACATTCTGGTACCCCAGCTTCTGTACTTACTTTAGTTCAACCATTATGTTTAACAGTAGGAATTACATATTTTACTTTTGATTGCTTGTATGAACAAGAAGTAATTAGCCCAACTCCTGAGGTTGCAATGGCTGTTGCTCCTAGTACACTTAGCAATTTTGTCTTAATTTTCATAATTACCCTCCTATTGGAATTATGTGATGAATCAAAAACTATCTAAGCTACTATAACAGTAACTTGGATAGATTTTCTTAATATATATTTATATATATTATTCATCTCACCTCTATTATAAAAACAAAAATAAATAATAAATTATTTATTTTTCCCTGGAACGCTAGTATTGACTAAAAAACATTTATATTTATAAAAGCCAATTCATTTATACATTTATGTATAAATGGGTAGGGTTTTATACATAAATTTAATATATCTATTGGTTAGATAGATATATAAATTTGGTATTATGGCAAAACAAGATTTACACAATAATATTTATGTCCAAGGGGCAAGACAAAACAACCTAAAGAATGTTAATGTTGTCATTCCTAAGAACAAATTAGTAGTAATGACTGGTTTATCAGGATCTGGTAAATCATCATTAGCCTTCAACACTATTTATGCTGAAGGACAAAGACGATATCTAGAATCTTTGTCTAGCTATGCTAGACAATTTCTAGGAAATAATGATAAACCTGATGTTGATTCAATTGAAGGTTTATTACCTGCTATTTCAATTGATCAAAAGACAACAAGTAACAATCCTAGATCTACTGTGGGAACAGTAACAGAAATCTATGATTATTTAAGATTGTTATGAGCAAGAATAGGTGTTCCTTATTGTCCAAAAGGTCATGGACCTATTAAAACTTTAACAACAAAACAAATTGTTGACAAGATTTATTTAGACTACAAATTAGAGAGCAAAATTCAACTTTTAGCACCGATTGCTTTTAAGCAAAAAGGAACTTTTGCTAAAGAGCTAAATAAGCTAAAATTAGATGGATTTTTACGTGTTAGAATTGATGGAAATGTCTATTCTTTAGACGACAAAATTGAACTAGATAAAAACAAGTTTCACTATATAGATATCATTGTTGATCGTATTGTTTTAAATGAAGATAATCAAACACATGATCGTTTAACAGAAGCGGTAGAAACTTGTTTAAAACATGGTAACAACAAAGTTGTTATTTGAGATGGAAAAGAAGACATTTTATACTCTAAAAACCACTCTTGTCCAGTGTGTGGTTTTTCTATTCCAGAAATGGAACCTAGATTATTTTCTTTCAACTCACCAACAGGATATTGTGATGAATGTAAAGGTTTAGGATTTACCTATGAACCAGATGAAGATCGAATGATTCCTGATCGTAATCTTTCAATCAATGAAGGTGGTATTAGATGATTTAAAAATACCATGGATTCTAAGAATCTAGAATGACAGAAATTTGCTGCATTATTGGACCACTATCATATTGATAGAAATAAGCCAATTAAGCAGCTTTCTAGAAGAGAAATTGACTTAATGATGTGAGGTAGTGATGAACCAATAGAAGTCACTGCTAAATCAGCAAGTTATAAGACATATTCCTACAATGACTACATTGAAGGAGTATTAGCTACAATTAAGCGTAGACACTTAGAAACTAATAGTGAAATGGCACGTGAATTCTATGGAATGTACATGGTAGAAAAACCATGTAAAAAGTGCCATGGACACAGACTAAATGAAAAGGCTTTATCAGTAAAAATAAATGGTAAATCAATCATGGAAGTATGTGATATGTCTGTAGCACAAATGCATGATTGATTCTTAGGACTTGAACTAAATGAAACAGAAAGACAAATTGGTAAGCAAGTCTTAAAAGAAATCGTTAATCGTCTAGAATTCTTGATTAATGTTGGTCTTGATTATTTAACATTATCAAGATCTGCAGGTACACTTTCAGGAGGAGAAAACCAAAGAATTAGACTAGCAGCTCAAATTGGTTCTAGTCTAACTGGAGTGTTATATGTCCTAGATGAACCATCTATTGGTTTACACCAAAAAGATAACCAAAAACTTATCAATACTATGAAAGCTATGAGAGATTTAGGAAACTCTCTAGTTGTAGTAGAACATGATATGGATACGATGAAAGCAGCAGACTATTTAATTGACGTAGGACCACTTGCAGGAGTTAATGGTGGAAAGATAGTAGCAACTGGTTCTATTGATGATCTAATCAAAAATAAACAGTCAATTACAGGTAAATACTTATCTGGAGAATACACTATTCCTGTTCCAAAACAAAGAAGAGGGGGAAATGGTAAAAAGATTATTCTTAAGGGAGCAAAATTGAATAACCTTAAGAATATTAATGTTACATTTCCTTTAGGAAAGATGATTTGTGTAACTGGAGTTTCAGGTTCAGGAAAATCAACTTTAATTAATGAAACTTTAGTTGCTAATATTAGAAAAATCTTATTTAACCCATTTGAATTAGCACCCAAAGTAACAGATTTAACAGGTATTCAAGATATTGATAATTTGATTGTTATTACCCAAGAACCTATTGGTAGAACACCAAGATCTAATCCTGCAACATATACAGGCTTATTTGATGATATTAGAGGAGTATTTGCCAATACTCCAGAAGCTAAAGCTAGAGGATATGATAAAGGTAGATTTAGTTTCAATGTTGAATCTGGTAGATGTGAAAAGTGTCAAGGTGATGGATATATTAGAATAGAAATGCACTTTTTACCAGATGTTTATGTTAAATGTGATGAATGTGGTGGTAAAAGATACAATGCTGAAACATTATCTATTCTTTACAAGAATAAATCAATTTATGATGTTTTGGAAATGTCAGTAGATGAAGCATATGACTTTTTCCAAAACATACCAGCGATTAAACGTAAATTAGAATTAATGAAGGATGTAGGATTAGGTTATTTAAAACTTGGTGAACCATCAGTAGATTTATCTGGTGGTGAAGCACAAAGAATTAAATTAGCTAAGTTCTTACAGAAAAAAGCTAGTGATAGAACAATTATTGTTCTAGATGAACCATCAACTGGTTTACATCAACACGATATTGCTAAACTAATAGAAGTGTTAAATAGAATCGTTGATAATGGTGCTACAGTCATCATTATCGAACACAACCTTGATATTATCAAGTGTGCAGACTATATCATAGATTTAGGACCAAATGGTGGAGATAGAGGTGGAAGAATAATCACCACTGGAACACCAGAACAAATCTTAAAAGATGATGATATCTCCTATACTGCTAAATTCTTAAAACCACTATTGAAAAAATAGTATAATGATTGTGAGTTAGAAACATATAACCAAGAAATCAAAAAAGAAGCAGTTCCAAGCTACTTCTTTTTTCTTTATGATCTACGTGAAACTTACCTATAAAATTCTAAATTTTAGATAAAAACAGTTATAATAATTTTAATTAGATGTCATTATCACCAAATTAAAAAAGAAGCAGCGTCAACTGCTTCTTTTTCTTTAGGCTTGCGCCAAGGAGGCGATTAATTAGATTATTATCTCTTAGTTATCTTGATCAAGAGAATCACTAAGAGCAGGATGATAATCTGATCAACTGCTCCCATAATTAGATGTCATTACTCACCTCCACTGGGTGAAGTAAATCACCCAGAAAGGCATGCAATGACATCCGAAAGTATTATATAGTATATTTTAAAATTTTATATATAAAATTTTAAAATAGAGTATAATATTTATATGAAATTATTTAAATGATTAACACCTATATTAACTAGTTCACTAGCTTTAGCTAGTGTTAACCTAGTTGGATGTAGTGCAGAAAAGAAACCAGAACCAACTCCCCCAACACCGCCTGTTGATGTTGAGCAATTTATTTATGATCGAACATTTGCTCTTATGGGAAAAGCAGTAGTAAGAGCAGACCCTCAATATTCAGGTTTTTGTTGAGGAACATGCTGAATTATTGATGATTCAACACCAGACAACAATAATGACTATAAATACTATGTAGCAACTAATATGCATGTTTCACATGGTAATGATTTCTATGTAGATAATCCTGCTTATTATCCAATTGAATATAAATATGCTGATTCATCATTAACTGATAGAGAAGATAAAATCTTAGATTCATGAAATGACTATATAAAATTTACTTCATGTGTTAGACAAGAAGAAACAGACTTTCAATTTGATAGTCCTGAACAAGAAGATCATTACATTCCTTGTATTGACATGATGGTTTATGCTGTTGACTTTGGATCACCACAAGGAACAATTAAAACTAAATTAGATAATTTAAATCAATATAGTGCTGACCATGGTTGTATTAATCATTTTGTTGATCCAACAAGTCAAGAAATCCTTAATAAAGATAAATTTGTAGCTGGTTACCCATATAGAGAAAATGAAGAGGGTACTGTATTTGGTGGCTGCTGAGAATGTGAATCTTTACTAGCATCAGAACTAAAATTAGTTGCCAAGGAACAAACAACAGACTTAGAATTAATCTTTGGCTATCCAGGACATTGTATAGGAAAACCTGATGTTAATAGATACAAAGAATCATTAGATGAATACTGAAAGTTGTTGTATCCAGAAGACAAAACGCCTGTTGAACAATATTATTTTGCTGATATTTCAGCACAATATCGTTGCACAAAAAGAAAAGGTTTAGATTGAATGAGTGGTGGTGCCTCAGGAAGCATGTTAGTTACTGAAGATTGTGAAGTTTGTGGAATATATTGAGGTGGCTTTGGTAATTTCTATCCATGTTTTAGTTTGTTTAATGCAGAACAAGACTTCATTAGTCAATGACTAAGAGACTAATTAAAAATAGGGTTTCCCCTATTTTTTTGTTGCAAGAATTGCTCTTAATACTTTTGTAGCAATTACTGGATTAGCTTGTCCTTGTGTTTCTTTCATTAATTGCCCAAGTAGCATCTTTTCCACACGTTCAGGACGATCTTTATTCTTTTGGATGATAGCAATGTTCTTATCAACAATAACATTAAGTAATTTAGATAATTCACCTTCATCTGTAATTTGTTTAAATCCATGTTTCTGAATAATCTCAGATGGAGATAATTCATCTCGATAGATTTCAGCAATAATTGTTTTAGCTTGTTTAGCGTTGATTTTGCCTTCATTTAAGATCTTTATCATATCAATGATATAGTCAACCTTTTTATTGTTTATTGCTTCTATTGTTTTATTATCTTTTTTCAACAATCCAACAAGCTCAACAGTTATTCAAGTAATTGTTGCTTGAGTATCATTTGTTGCATTAAATACTTTTTTACAAACTTTATATAAAGGATAATCATCTAATAATAAGTTGATTAACTTTGGATCTAAGTTCATATCACGTAGTGATTTAATAATGTCTTCAAGACTATATTTAGCTTGTCTTAATGCTTCTTGTTTAATTTCATTAGTTAATGCAAAAGGCAAGATGTTACCTTCAGGCATGTAGTGATAATCTACAGCTAGTTTATCACGCATAAAGATAGTTTCACCTTTAGCATCATCAAATCTTCTTGTATCAGGTGTAACTTCTTTACCTTGTAAATATAAACTAGCTTGTCTAGCTTCTTCAAATTCAATAGCTTTACCAACATTAGCTATAGAGTTAATGTTTTTAATTTCTACTCTTGTTCCATATTTATCAGAACCAAATGGATTAATAGAGATATTAACATCTGCTCTTAAACTACCATCTTCCATCTTTGCATCTGAGATTTCTCCACAGAATGTTAAGATTCTCTTAAGTTGAGTTAAGAACGCAATTGCTTCTTGTGCAGAATTAATATCTGGTTCAGTAACAATTTCTATTAAAGGCATACCACAACGGTTGTAGTCTAATAAGACTCTGCCATCTACTTTCATTTGTTTAGCAGTGTCTTCTTCCATATGAATACGTTCTATATGGATTCTTTTTCTTGTACCATTTACTTCTATCTCTACATATCCATGTGTACCAATTGGATCATTAAATTGTGTGATTTGATAACCTTTAGGTAAATCACGATAGAAGTAATTCTTACGATCAAAGGTAATTACGTCCGCAATATTCATATGTAAAGCATGAGCTAAACAAATTGCTTTCTTTACAACTAAATCATTAACAGATGGTAAAGCTCCAGGTAAACCCAAATCAATTTCATTGATATTTTGGTTAACAGGAGCATTATGTTCACTAGTTGTTCCTGAAAACATTTTAGTTTTAGAGTTAACCACTGTATGAACTTCAATACCAACAACAGTTTTAAAATTATTCATGGTTACCTCCTATCAAGCTTTCAAGAGTGTAAGCAATGTTTAATAACTTCATATCTTGGTAGATATCACAACAAATCGTGATACCTCATGGTAAGTTATTAATTTTTGTAAATGGAATAGTAATACTTGGTGTTCCAGAGAAGTTATCAAGCATTAATCAATCATCATAATTATTTGGTTTACTAAAGTCTTCCATTACTTGGGCAGTTGACGTTAATGATGGCATTAAGATGCAATCACCTTGCTTTAGCAAAGCTAATTGTGCATCTTGTGCCATATGTCTAATGCATCTAGCAGCAAGAGTCATCTTTGCCATGTTTTCTTTAGTTGTTAAGAATGTTCCAATAACAAATCTTCTTTTAACTTCATTACCAATGTTTAAAGTTCTAGATTTGATTAATGATTGTTCATAGTTATCAGTATCTAAACCTTCATTCCTACCAAAGGTAATACCTTGTAAGCTTGAATAACAACTATATCCTTCTGTATATGTTAAAACCTTGTAGGCAAAGGATAATGAATCAAGAACTTTCTTATCTAGTTCCGCTTCCACAATTAAATGTCCTTGTGCTTTTAATTGTTCAATAAGTTTGTTGAATAAAGCTTGTTTATCTTCATCTAACATTTGAATTAAGTTAGAGATTATTACAAACTTAATTGCCTTTTGTTGTCTCAAATTATCAAGCTTAACATCTTTGATCATTGTTGTAGATGTGTAATCTTTAGGATCATGCTTAATTAACGTTTCTGCAACAATAACACTATCAGCAACATATTTGCTAATAATACCAACATGATCAAAACTTGGTGCATATGGTAAAACACCATATCTAGAAATCGCACCATATGTTGGTTTATAACCAACTACACCAACTAATGATGCTGGTCTTCTAACAGAGTCACCAGTATCTGTACCAATTGCAAATGTAGAAACACCTGTTGCTACATTAACAACAGATCCTGATGAAGAACCACCGACTCTTCTTGTTTTGTCATATGGATTACATACTGGACCAGTAAAACAATGTGTTCCTGTTCCACCAAAACCAAATTCATCTAGTGCATCTTTACAAAGTAAAGTTGCACCATTTATTTTTAATAAACCATAAACTGAAGCATTGTATGGTGGAATATAGTTGCTTAAGAATTTACTACCACCTGTAGTTATAATCCCTTCTGTAGTAACATTATCTTTTAATGAATATGGAATACAAGATAATAAATTCTTTTCATCAAACTTAGTGCCATCTGTTTTAAAGATAGGTGTGATGATAGAATTGGTAAAAGCATATTTGTCAGCTAATGCTTTAGCATTAGCAACTAATTGATCAGGAGTTACCTTACCAGATTTTAATTGTTCATGTAAGTCTAGAATAAGTGATTTCATCTTATTTACCTACCACATATTTATCTGCTTTTTTAGCATTAGATAAATAATCTTTATCGTACTTTTTATCTGGTTGGTCATCTCTTCTTAACTTTGCACAGTTACTTACTCTAGTGTAATTAACTGGAGTATAAGAACCAACTAACTTATCAAAGTTAGTTTTTTGTAATTCATCATCTAATTCTTGAATCTCTTTAATAATTTTTTCAAGTTGTTTATCAGAAAAATCAAAGAATAAAGAATGAGATAATTCTTTTATATATGCTTGATCAATTTTCTTGCTCATAATAGATTAATTATAAATTAAAAATATGGTCTCAAATGACCATATTTTTAATAAGTAATATTACTTATTTTACAATTTTAGAAGATATTGTAGTTCATATTCATATCTATTTTGTATAAAATGTAAAGCATCAATATCTTGAATATCATATATGTTTTTATATCAAGATGTAATTAATGTTGTATTTGTAGCACAGTTACCAGCAGTTACGTCATATAATGCACCTAAATTTGCATTGTAATAACTTAATAAGTCGTTTTTGATACTTGGGTTTACATTAACAACATACTTTTCTTCAGCAAATACTGAAGACATATTAACTAAAGCTTGAAGCTTAACTTCATTCCCTTTTGCTGCTGCATCATCAGTTAATGATAGTTTTGCATCTTGCAGATCAGATGGAACTGAATCTTGATGGTTATAATCATGATCTAAGCTTAAAATGGCATTTACATATACGTCAAATGCATATGTCTTAGTAGGGTCGAAGAAATCAAATAACATTTGTGTTGCCCTATCAACAAGTGTATTTAATTGTGTTCAATTATGATAATCACCAAACCTCATAACTTTTACAGCAGCATCATAAATTCTGCTTATTTCAGCAGCAAAATCATACTTTCCTTGTTCAATAAATGCAGGAAATATATCAGACATATATTTACTAAGTCATCGAGTGAATCATCCATCACTATTTCAAAATTTCACATTTTTGCCAGCATTAGAAATAGCACTAGTGAAGAAATTTCCTAAAATGAATTCAGAAAGTTTAGTGCCTGAAATAAGATCAGCATCTTTAGATAAAATAGCATTTAAATCCGAAAAACAGTCAGTAGATAAGGCTTTAATGGCTGTAAGACTTTCATCATTAAATTCTGTATTTGGTATTTCATTTATTGATTTAAATAAACCATTTGCAAAACGTATAAGTTCATCTGACAAGAAAAATGTAGTACCTGCAGTATTTCTAATTTCTGTTAAGGTTGTAAACATTAAAGTCTTAATTTCTTGTAATAGATTTATAGGAGATAAATGGTTTGATATTGTTGTTTCGATTGCAAATTCGAACATTTTAGAGCATCCATCAATTAAATAAGCATTTTGAGATCTAGCAGCTAATTGTAGATGTTCAACAAACCAACTTCTATAATCATAAATAATTGATAATAAATTTGGTTCATTTTTTAATTTTTCCCCAGCATAAATATATTTGCCATAGAAACTTGCATATTCAGTCATACTTTCAGCAAAACAAGGATCACTTCATTTATTAATAATTTCTGGACATTCTTTCTTATAATTACTGTTTATTTCTTTAAAACTATCTACTGAAGCAAAAAGAACATCTTTGTCCATTGAAAATTCAGCACTTATGAATTGACAATATGCTCTAGCCATATGGGGTCCTTCACTTGGAGACTTTTTGTATGCTTCCAAAATTACTCCGCATCAATTCTCTAGTTCTGTTTTTAATGCTTTACCTAGATTTTCAACATCTGGGGAAGAATTATTTAATAGATTGCCAAGAACACCTTCATACAAATCATTGAAAACTCACATAGGATCAGTTGGTGAACTCTTGATAAATTGTATAAACCATTTATATATTTGACAATTAGCATAGTAGACATTATTGTTTATTTTTCATGCTGATTTAGATATGAATGCAATAAAGGCATATTCCACAGTTCTTGCAAATTCATATGATTCACTATCTAAAAATTCTAATATGTCTCCAATAGCATCTTTAATTAATTGAAAATTTTCATCAACTATAGTTGAATTTGTATTATCAAAATTTGTCAAAAAAGAAGTCAATATAGGCAAAATATAATCGGATTCTTCTATATTTAAAATATTTTGTTCACAATCTTTTCAAAGAGTTGTTGTTTTATTAGTTAACGCGTCAATGCCTTCAGCTTCTGCAAACACATTTTTGTTATCAAAAGAAGCTTGAATTAGTTTTAAAGCAGCTTGACATGATTCAAGACTTTTTTCTTTATTTTCTAATAGTGATATCTCTAATCCACCTAATTCATTAATTTGAGGAAGAAAATCAATGTTATCTAATGCTTTTTGGTAAACATCGTCATAAACTGTCAAAGCAAGTTTAATTCTTTCTTCACCATCTTCAAAGTCAACTAAATAGTTACAGAAATCTTTGACTTCTCCTCATTCAACTTCTACTGTTTCAATTTTATCAGAATGATTTACAGCTATATTAGCAATATCATAAGCAACCTTTGTTGCTAAATTGACAATATCTTCATTCTTAGTTTTTTTAATAAAACTAAATAGATCTTCTTTAATTCTGTCAACTGTATTTAGAATTTGATCGTTTCCTGTTTTTATAGCCGCAAAACAAACTTCATCAAAATTAGCTAAAGCGATTTTTTTAGCTTCTGCTCATGATTGTTTTTTATTTTTACTACAAGCTGTTAGGCTTGTTGATAATGTAGCAACTGTAGGAACAATTGCTAATATTGGTAATAATTTTTTTGATAATTTCATAATTTTTCCTTTTTTATATCTAAAAATTATATATCCAATAAATATAAAAAAAATAAAAAAAGAAGTGTAAACACTTCTTTTTTCTTACTTAATTTCTACTTTAGCACCAGCATCAGTGAATTTCTTGCCAAGTTCCTTAGCTTCTTCAGGTTTAATACCTTCTTTAACTACACAAGGAGCTTTGTCTACTGCGTTTTTAGCTTCCATTAGACCTAAACCAGTAATTTCACGGTAGATCTTAATAACAGCTACTTTGCTTGCACCAGCGTTAGTTAATGTTAATGTAACTAATGATGGTTCTGCATTAGCAGCAGGAGCAGCTGCAGCAGCTACAGGAGCAGCAGCAGATACGCCAAATTCTTTTTCAATAGCTTTTACTAAATCATTGATTTCCATTAAAGACATTTCTTTAAGAGAGTCAATTACTTGTTGATTTGTTAATTTTGCCATATTTATAAAATTCCTTTTCTAATTATGCTTGTTTAGTCTTTCCAACTGCATTAAGTCCATATAGGAAGTTTCTTAGACTTGCTGTTAAGCAAGATAAGAACATAGAGTATAGACCCTTTCTTCCTGGAATGGCTGCGATTTGGGCAAGTTGGTCAGGCTTAATAATTTGGTTTTCTAAGTATCCAAATTTAAACTTTACAAAGTTTCTTTTCTTAGCAATATCTGCTACTGCTTTGAAAGAACATACTTCATCATCATTACAGATGATTACAGCATTAGGACCTTTGCATTCATCTACTTGAAGATTGTTTGCTTTGAAAGCACGGTTTAGAATGTTGTTTTTAACAACTTCTATACTTGCACCTTCTTTATGCAAATTAGCTCTCATTTCTGTTAATTCTTTAACAGTAAGACCTAAATATTCAAAGACTAGGAAAGATTTAGCTTTCTTAATCTTATCTACAAATTCTTCAGTAGCTTTAGCTTTCTTTTCAATTATTGCTTTTGACACAATTTACCTCCGTAATTTGTTGGCAATATACAAATAAAATGTCTTTGTGATATACACAAAGACAAGTAGAGTATTTATCTAAAATTTGATAATATCCTCGGTAACGAATTAAGGCATAGCCAGTTACTGTCTTTGGTATATTGCTTGAATATTATATAGGAAATTAGAAAAAAGGATAAAAAATATTTATTAGTTTAAATTTAAGCTTTTTAAATATGCTGATCTTATCCCTTTCTAGAGGATAGGAACTAGTCTTTTCTAGATCATTTTGTCATATCTTTAAATATTTAGAAATCTCGTTAGTTTCAACAATGTCTTTTCTGGAATAAATATTGACAAAATTAAAGTTAGATTTAGATGAAATAACTTGGCTATCATCTATGATGATAAATGACTCAGCAATTTGCTTATCAGTTAGATGCAATTCAATCTTATTTTCTAGAGCTTTTTGCAAGCAAAAAATAAGGAATTCTTGTCTTGATTTTCTAGGTTGAATAGTAATGATTAATTGAATGTGAACATTCTTTCATCTTTCATAGTTTAGAGCTTTAAAAGTATCAGCTGAAGCAAAGAAAGAATTAGAGTAAATTTTAATTGATTTTTTAGCTCTAAATAAGATTGATTGTAGCTTTGAATGATCATTATCAGCTTTACCATATTCTGTTTTTAACTTGTAGTTAAAAATTAAAGCTAATGTTGCACCAACTATTGGTAAAACAATCATAACTAATAATCAAAATGTTTTAGTTTCATCGGTACGATTTGGTTTGTAAAAGATGTATCCACCTACAAACAAATCGATCAATCATGTCAAGACAAATCATGATCATCAAAAAGCAGCTAAACTTCAATGATATGTGTAAGTGCAAACACATGTTGAAGTAAAAATACCTACTAAAAGTAGACTTACTGTAATTGCTCATGTGTTTCTTACTCGAAGTTTCATTACACCACCATAGTTATACCATAACCAATTCAATATACAGCTGTTGCTAAAACATAAGCTGTAGCAAAGCTGATACCAATATTTAATCACATATATTTTCTTCCAGCTTCTGTTTTTATTGTATTAATTGATGGAATACAAGGAATATAGTACAAACTAAAGACCATAAAGCTTGCTGCTAGAGCAGGAGTAAATAGAGTTTTAATATGATCAATTCCACCTGCTGATAAACCTAGGTTAGTCAACACTAATTCTTTTGCTGGGATTCCAGCAATTAAACTAGATGTTAACTTTCAGTTACTACTACCAAAGACTGGATACATTACATAACTTAAACCTTTGCCAATATATCCTAAGATTGATTGTTCAAACATTTTAGGATCTGCAATATAACCACCTTTGCCAATATGTAGTAATACTCAGAATGCTAAGTTAGCAATAGTAATAGTTAAGAATGCTTTCTTTAAAAAACCTTTAATTGTTTGTCAAACATTCTTAAACATTATTCTTATATCAATACCATTTCAATTAACCATCTCTACACAGAAGAATGATCTTTCTTTTCTAAATAATGTTTTAGAGAAGGTTAATCCTAGAATTAATGCTATAGTGCCAGAAACAATTACTGCACCTAAAATAAACAATCAACCATATGTTAAACCAAATACTGCATTAGATATTGCAGAAATAACAATGATCTTAGTGGCACAAGGAATGAAAGGAATAATTAAGATAGAGATAATCCTTTCCTTCTTCGAACTTGAACTTCTAGCTAACATTAATGCCGGAACATTACAACCAAATGCTGTTAATAAGTTAACTATTGATCTGCCTGAAATACCAAACTTACTCAAGGCATTATCAAGTAAGATACTAACTCTAGATAACAATCCAACTTGTTGGATGATTGTTACACAAATATATAAGATAGCAATACTAGGAATAAAAGAAAGAACCGTGAATAGGCCACCAAAGATTCCATCTACAATAATGCTTGCAAATCATCCTTGTCCTGGAATTGCAAAAGCTTCTTTCATTCAATGAGCTAATCCTCAATTTGGATTAGTCATAGCATCATTAAAGTTATGCTGTAGTCAACCTCCAGCATAACTGCCAAAAGCTAAATAGTATATTGCTATGGCAATAAGAATAAAGACAGGAATACCAATTCATTTTTTTAAAAAGTAATGATCAAAACGATTTTGTTTTGTTAAATTTACTTTTAGGTATTTATCATTGTTAAACTTACATTCTTTTAATAAGTTGACAATAAACTTATTCTTAATATCTCTTATTTCATGAATGTAATGTTTATCTTTTGTTTTGTTTAAAAGTTTTTCTATTTCATTTCAATAAGGAGCATGATGTTCCTTCATTTGTGAAATGAAGTAAGCATTATTTTCAAGTAGCATTAATGCGGCAAAACGTTTAGAAACATTCATGTCTGGAAGAACTTTTTCATATCTTCCTATTCAGTATTCAATATCTTTAGAATAAGTTACCACATGTGGATTAACTCTTTTTGATTTGTATAAAGAGTTTAGTAACTTATTAGTATTTTGATTACGATTAGATCTAGTTTGAATTATTGTTAGGTTATTAAGTTTTTGTGACAATTTTTTTCAATTAAAACTCTTAGCATTAACTAAATCCATCATGTTTACACATAGTGTATTCAATAATCCTGTCTCAATACATTGCAAAGTTAAAAACAAATCTCTTTGAATAGAAAAAGATGAAATAACATTAACAATTGAATTTACTTTATGATGAAGCAAATGGTAATGTGTTTCTTTTTCTTCAGCAATAGGGTGAGATAAATTGTAAGTACCAGGTAAATCAATTAAATAGTTGTCACTATGTTTAATCCTTCCCATAGTGTGTTCAGTTGTCATTCTATCAATGTTAGAGACAATAGCTGTAGAAGTAGTTAACAAGTTAAAAATAGTTGATTTACCAGTATTTGGTGCACCAATTAATAAATAGTTATTACCTTCAGTATTTCTAAACTTAGATAACTTCGACATCGATTAAACTACAATTTTCCTCTCTTAACACATATTGCACATTGTACAGTTGCAAGTGAAGAACCTTGTTAGAGTCATCGTTATCTAGTACTTTTACTAAAGCACCTTTGATAAAGCCAATATTTTCTAATTTATGCTTTATCAAATGATCTGTGAAATTTAAGGATACAATCTTTACGGTTTTACCCTTAAGTTTACTAGATAATTTCACAACCGATCTTTGAGCCATATTTTGTTGTCTCTAATTATAGTACAATATAGGACTTATAAATAAATATTTATTATTTTAAAAAAATAATAATAATGATA
Source organism: Mycoplasmoidaceae bacterium (assembly GCA_024427125.1). The sequence continues at coordinate 41,526 of JAKSVN010000005.1, forward strand.
TTTTTTTAACCAAAATAAACTTATAATTTTAATGAAAGGTATTTCTTATTTATGAAATCAATTAGTGAGATATATAGACAAGGTATGGGACCTAGTTCAACATTGAACATGGTTCCTTATCAAGCTTGTATGGATGTTGCCCGTGAAATCCACTTAAAACGTATCAAAGTCGGATATGTTGAAGTGGTTTTATACAACGAATATGCAAGACTTGAAAAAGAAGCCGGAATTAGTTTAGATGTTGAATTTGCATTTACATATTCAAATTTCAAATATGTAGTTACAACTAATAAACCAGTTCCGCCAATAATGAAAAACACTCCATATGTATTTGACATTATTGTTTATGACCAAAAGAACCAACCAACCTTTAAGCATAGAGTTATTGCTAAAGGTGGAGCAAACTATATGTTTGCTGGAAAGCAAAAACACGAATCATTACCATATAGTACATTTGAAGATGTAAAAAAATGATTTAAGGATAATCCTGGTAAATCCTTCTTTGATTTTGCTCAACAAGCAGATGATAAAGAAACAATCAGATCAATTTACTATCGTGGTGTAAACTTAGCAGAAATTGCTTGTTTACAAGGATTAAGAAAAAGAGGAAAATTAAATCTTCCTGATAAAAAGACTTTCTATGTAAGACAAGCAAAGAATATTTGATTACATGATGAGAACTTATTATCACAAGCAGAAAATGCAAACAGAATAATTTCTGCATTTGCATATGCAATTTCTGAAGAAATAGTAGAAAAGCGTGTGATGATTGCTGCTCCATCGCTTTGCACTACATCAGTTGTATGATCAGTTATATTGTATTTATTAAATGAATACAACATTGATCCAAGACAAATGATTAATGCTTTCTGTGCTGCAGGAATATTTGCAGCATTAGTTGACAAAGGTGCATCAATTGCTCCAATCGATGTTGGTTGTCAAGGACCAATGGGAACAGCTTGTGGCATGGCTGCTGTTATTGCTGCGGTTGTGTTATACAATGCAAATATTGATGAATGTGGCAGAGCATTTGAAATGGCTCTTGAACATTCACTTGGAATTATTTGTGACTCATTAAATAGTTATCCAATTATTCCATGTATTCAAAGATGTGCTTCATTTGCAACAAGAGCATTTGAAATTGCATCTTTAAACCACAGTTTAATGGCTACACCAGAATTATGTAAGGTTGACGACTTAATTAAAGTTATTGGAGAAACTGGTGGAGACTTAATAGCTAAGAACCGTAGATTAGGTGTTGGTGGATTTGCAGAACATGCAAGTTATTCATTAAAAGTACCACCACCTGATTATTGAAAGAGATAGGGACAAATTATGCTATCCGTAAAAGAATTATTTAAAGTAGGACATGGCCCTAGTTCGAGCCATACTATTGCTCCAACAAGAATGTGTCATTATATTCTAGATCATTATGAAAAAGAAGGAATTGACCATTTAAAGATTACTCTTTATGGATCATTTGCATTAACAGGAAAAGGTCACTTGTTAGACCGTGCTGTTGATGATGTATTTTCTAAATACCCTCATGAATTTGTTTGAGATCTAAAGACTCAACCTAAACATCCAAACATGATGAGAGTTGAAGTATTTGGTAAGGGTGATAAAGTTATTGCTGATAAAATGTTTACATCAGTAGGTGGCGGTACATTTTTAGTTGAAGGTGATGAACCACCTAAAGACATTTATCCATATAAGAATTTTGCTGAAATGAGAGCAATCATTAAGAAAGAAAAACTTTCTTATTTCCAATTCTTATGTAAACATGAACCAAAAGAAGAATTAATTAAACTATATGAACAAATGATTGCTTCTTTTGAAGGAACAATTAAATCAGGTTTGGAAAAAGAAGGAATGATTGAGGGAATAGTTGATTTTGATCGTCGTGCTAAAACAGTGTATAAATCTGTTAAACCCACAGATTCAGAATGATGTAGAAGAATCAAGCTAGTTTCTTCTTATGCTATAGCAACAAACGAAGAAGCAGTATCATTTGGTATTGTAGTTACAGCACCAACATGTGGTTCAGCAGGAATTATGCCCGCAGTCTATAAATGAGCCATTGACAAATTTAAACCATCAAAAGAAAAAATTTATGAAGCATTTTCTGCAGCTGCTTTAATTGGTATAACAATTAAACAAAATGGCTCAGTTGCTGGTGCAACTGGAGGATGCCAAGCTGAAGTTGGTGTTGCAACTGGCCTTGCTGCTGCAATGTATTCAGTAATTGCTTATGATGCTGATATTGATGAAGTAGAAAAATCGGGTGAAATAGCAATGCAACAATTAGTAGGCTTAACTTGTGATGCTGTAAGTCAAAGTGTATATGTGCCATGCATTCAAAGAAATGGTGTTTATGCATTGAGAGCAATATCAGCCTCTGAACAAGCACATCTATTAAAAGGCCAAAGACAACTTGTTCTTATTGATGATACTATCCATATTCTATATGAATCTGGAAATGAACTAATTGATGGTTACCGTGAAACGTCTAAATTAGGCCTTGCAAAACATTGCAAATATACAATGAAATTTAAGAAAAATATTGAAGTTGACAAACAATAAGGTTTATAATTTTATTTAAAATTAATTGAAGTTATGTTATCAGTTAAAGAATTATTTAAAGTAGGACATGGCCCTAGTTCGAGCCATACTATTGCTCCAACAAGAATGTGTCATTATATTCTAGATCATTATGAAAAAGAAGGAATTGACCATTTAAAGATTACTCTTTATGGATCATTTGCATTAACAGGAAAAGGTCACTTGTTAGACCGTGCTGTTGATGATGTATTTTCTAAATACCCTCATGAATTTGTTTGAGATCTAAAGACTCAACCTAAACATCCAAACATGATGAGAGTTGAAGTATTTGGTAAGGGTGATAAAGTTATTGCTGATAAAATGTTTACATCAGTAGGTGGCGGTACATTTTTAGTTGAAGGTGATGAACCACCTAAAGACATTTATCCATATAAGAATTTTGCTGAAATGAGAGCAATCATTAAGAAAGAAAAACTTTCTTATTTCCAATTCTTATGTAAACATGAACCAAAAGAAGAATTAATTAAACTATATGAACAAATGATTGCTTCTTTTGAAGGAACAATTAAATCAGGTTTGGAAAAAGAAGGAATGATTGAGGGAATAGTTGATTTTGATCGTCGTGCTAAAACAGTGTATAAATCTGTTAAACCCACAGATTCAGAATGATGTAGAAGAATTAAGTTAGTTTCTGCATATGCTATGGCAACAAACGAAGAAGCTGTTGCTTATGGTATGGTTGTTACTGCTCCAACATGTGGTTCTGCAGGAACAATGCCTGGAGCGTATAAATGAGCTGTTGATAAGTACAAACCATCAAAAGAAAAGATTTATGAAGCTTTCTCTGCTGCTGCTTTAATTGGTATTACAATTAAGCAAAATGGTTCAGTTGCTGGTGCAACAGGTGGTTGCCAAGCTGAAGTTGGTGTTGCTACTGCATTAGCTGCTGCAATGTATTCAGTTATTGCTTACGATGCAGATATTGATGAAGTAGAAAAAGCAGGTGAAATTGCCCTACAACAACTAGTAGGTATGACATGTGATGCTATTGGCCAATGTGCATATGTACCATGTATTCAAAGAAATGGTATCTATGCTATGAGAGCTATAGCTGCTGCTGAACAAGCACACTTATTAAAAGGTCAAAGACAACTTGTTCTTATTGATGATACAATCCACATTCTATACGAATCTGGGAACGAACTAATTGATGGTTATCGTGAAACTTCTAAATTAGGTCTTGCAAAACATTGCAAATATACATTGAAGTTTAACAAGAACATTCAATTTGACGAAAAAGACAAATAATAACTAATTGATATAAAAATATAGGCTATGCCTATATTTTTTGTTTTATAATTTATTTAATAACACTTTAAAGAAGGTTTATATGAAAACAATAGATCAATTATCTCCAAAAGAATTTTTGTTGACACTAATTCACCAACAAGTTCAACCAGCATTAGGTTGTACAGAAATTGGAATAGTTTCATTAGCTGCTGCTAAAGCATCAAGTTTATTACCTGATAAATTTAAATCAGCAATAGTTTATACTTCACCATATGTCTTTAGAAATGATTCTAGAGTTGGTGTACCTAGATTAGGCAGATGTGGTATGGAAACAATTGCTGCTGCAGGTATTATTCTAAAAAACCCACTTAAGAAATTAAGTTGTTTAGATGATTTAACTGATGAAACAATTGCACAATCAAAGAAACTTGGTGCTGACCATGAAGCAATTAAAATTGAAGTAGACTTCAAATCACATCCAGTTTACACTAGATGTGTAGCTAAAGATGTTAAGGGCAATGAAGCTGATGTTATTATTCAATATTCACATGACAACATCATTCAAGCTAAGCTTAATGGTAAGGAAACACTTGACCCATCTGAAATTTACGGTGAAGCTGCAACAGGTTATGACTTTGACTCTAAAGTAGATCAACTTTCTATTTTCCATGTTTATGACATTTGTAAAACATTAACGCTTAAAGAACTATCGTTCTTACGTGGTGGTTTAAAGATGAACCAAATAGTTCAAGAAGAAGGATATAAACATCCAGATGATACTGCCATTACAAAAGTATGACAAGGAATCCTAAATGGAAATAAAACTGAAAGTTGTTATACACAAAACCACTGAACAACTAAAATTCTAGCTGATGTTTGTGCAGCGGTTGATGCTAGAATGTATGGTTGTCCACTTCCAGTTATGACATCATCATCTTCTGGAGACCATGGTTTAACAGTATCTATTCCACAAGATGTTTATGCTAAAGAATTTAAAATTGATGAAATTATTAAATTACAAGCATTAGCTTTTGCGCATTTCATTACATGAAAGATTAAATCAAAAGTAGGTCATCTATGTGGTATGTGTGGTTCAGCATTAGCAGCAGGTTGTGGAACAATTGCTGGTATAGCTTACCAAAAAGGATGAACATGAGATCGAATTAATGATTTACTAAATATGCATTTAGTTAGTCAAGGTGGAATCTTATGTGATGGTGCTAAACCAAGCTGTTCATTTAAGATTCTTGCATCTTTATCATGCGGATTCTTGTGTTTAGCTATTGCTGAAGGTGGTGGAAAGATTTGTCATAGAGATGGTTTAGTTCACCAATCAGTAGAAGAAACAATCAATAACTTAGGCAAATATTCAAAGACTACACAAGACTCCATTATTCTTAATGTAGTAGATTTGTTAAACTCAATGAGTAAAATAAAATAGAATATAAGTAGGAGATATTATGGGAAAGAAATTAAGTGAATTCACTAGCACAGAAATTGCTATTACAGTTCTTTTATTTATATTAGGTATTATCCCAGGTGTTATTTACCTAATTGTTAAAACTGCAAGATAAAAAAGAAGGGCTTTGCAGTGAACCCCATTTCGGGTACTGCAAAAAAACTTAAAAGAAATTAGGAGACT
>JAKSVN010000006.1 GCA_024427125.1 Mycoplasmoidaceae bacterium
AATTTGTTGGAAATACTACAGTGAAAGTTAAAAAAGGTAAAGTTTTTGGTGCTATCATTCCTCCAAAGGCCACCAAACCATATGCCGAATTTGAAAATTGATATTATGTTAATGATGCTGGTCAACAAGTTGACCTTGAACCAACAACAATCATTGATAGGGATTTAGAAATTCAACCATCATTTTCTCTTATTCCTGTTCCTGGTCATACCGCAAGCATGACTTTTGATTTATTATTTGAAAGTGATCTAATAGGAGAAATACCAGGGAAACTTTATGAAGGATATAATGTAACAATTTTTAATATTGGTACAACTTTTGATGACATCACTAAGCCTATTGTTGTCCCAGTTGATGAAATGAAAGATGCTGGTTTTGTTTTTATTGGATGATACGATAGCCCATATGATGATGGCAATCGAATTCTAAATGATTTTGTCCCGACAAATAGTATGACAGTATATGCGCATTATACGAATTGTTTTGGCCATTCATGAGATAATCCATATCCTTTATCTCAGTCGTTAAATTTTACAGCAACATCGGAGAATGCAACTGTAACATTGCAATGTGAGGGTGCTACACTTCCTGATGATGTTAAATACTGTTATGATTTTCAATATAATTTACAAGATGGAGTATCAGTTAAAACGTTTCAAGAAGGTGTTCCTGTTGAAGTGGAAAAAGGTCATACTCTTTGTGTTTTTGCGGGTGATCCAGATTCTTTATCTCCTTTTTCCTATCCTAGCAGTGACCCCGCTAACCCAAATTATCGTCACTTCCAAATTTCTGGTGATATTTGATTATCAGGTTCATTAGAAAATTTAATTGATGGCGGTAGTGGTTTAGTTCGGGTAGAAAATTTAATTGATCAAGTTATTTATAATGGTGAGTATGGTTTCTATAAATTATTTGACAACGCTACAAATGGTGATCCTAATTCTCATCTTCATATTTCACATGATATTGTATATCAAAAGGATCTTTATATTGATGAAGACATAGAATATTATAGTGCTCCTTTTATGCCATTTACAACTATTGGAGCAAGTGTTTTTGGATCAATGTTTAGCAATTCTGGGTTAGAAAACATACCTTATTCCTTACTAAGACCCAGAAAAGATAGTGAGGGCATTGATACAGTAACAATTGAAGGCGGAAACGCTTTACAATCAATGTTTAATAATTGCATAAACATTACATCTATCCCAGAAGATTTGTTTGCATATTTCAATCCAACACAATACGGTCAAGACCGAACTTGTTACTTAATGTTTAACAATTGCAGTGGATTAAAAGGCAATTTGCCGGACAAATTACTGTCAAATTTGCCTGCTGGTGATTATTGCTTTGCAAATATGTTTTCTCATTGTACTAATATTACGGGAGTTGGTGAGCGTTTCCTAGCACCGGTAGGAGCAGTTAATATGTGTGATAATATGTTTGCTGATTGCCCTTCATTAGTTAATTTGCCAACACATTTGATGAACACAGACACCCCAATAAGCGGTTCGTTTACTAAACAATTTTACCATATGTTTTATGAATGTGGGTCGATAGTTGAAATCCCAAAAGGGTTTTTATCAAATTCAGTTAAGTCACTAGGGTCTCAAGCATGTATGGAAATGTTCAGTGGTTCAAACGGTTCTAATGTACGTAGAATTAATGCTTTTTTGCCTTTTACCAACACAACTGCGTATGCTTCACAATCTGTAGAAGGCATATTCGGTACAAACGAAAAAAATGTGGAATATATTGATCCTGACTTTTTCAAAAATTTAAATGTAAATATTACTTTTGGCAGCCGATGTATGACGGGTCTTTTCCGAGGAATGGGAACATATTATGACAAAGATGGCACAACAATATTGGGAAAATGGGAAATTACACAAGTTGGAAGCAGTGGCGATGATCCAGATACTGGTTATTTATTTATGGATTTAACTGGTTCAACTGCCACAACAGCAGCATTTCCTAACATGTTCTCTGGCTGAAAATGTGTGAGCTTTAAAGGCACCCCAGCACCTAATTACAAATATTACATAAATTTTGTTCCAAATCCCGCATAATTTCTTTAATGTCTCCTTTGGGAGACGTTTTTATTTAACAACAAATTATTTAATGTTAAGTAATCAAAAAACAAAAAACCAGGTTTTGCCTGGTTTTTTTCATTATGGTGGAGATGGTGGGAATCGAACCCACTTCCATCTAACACCCAAAATAAGCTTCTACAGTTTAGTTTGAATTTCTAGCTTCATCTATACTCTTGTGTAATCAAACTAACACGGTATAGACATAGCTAATAGTTTTCGTCTATCTTATTAGCATCAATAGATATATTAATCTTTAAACAATAGCAACAAATACAAAGATTAAGAAGTATTAGTTGTTAGCTAGGTTAAACTAGGCTAAAGCGTAGTTGTAGTTAGCTTGTTGAAGTTTGTTAGCCATGAAAGCTTCTTCAAGGTTAACATTTTCAGAGTCTGCACGTTGACAGCCTTGAGCTATAAGGGGCTAACCCCACTGCCACTTAAATCAGATATGCTAGATGTCGAAACCTGTGCATCCCCATTTAGTGGTAGTGATATTATACAACAATATGTACTTTCACTAAATTTAGTTGTTTTTAGATAAATTTGACATAAAAATAGCAACCTAATTATTAATCCAAATTTTTGCTTCTTTCGCGCGCAAATGCGAAAGTAATCTCTTTACTTATACCAATATATAAATATATTGGTATAAAAAAGTTTATTAAGTTATAATTTCTTTATGTTAGACAAGAACATTGTTATTCGTTCTGAGTTTATAACTTTAGCACAATTATTAAAGTTTGCTGATGTTATCTCTTCGGGGGGACAAGCTAAAGATTTTTTAGCACAAAACACAATAGTGATCAATGGTCAAAATGACAATCGCCGTGGTAGAAAACTCTATCCTGGCGACAAAATTGTTATTAATAATGACATTTGTCTAACATTAATTAAAAATTAACAGGTAAAAATATGGCAGAAGAACAAAAAGTTAATAATGCCGAATATGACTCTTCCAATATTAAAATCTTGGAAGGTCTAGAGGCAGTAAGAAAAAGACCTGGAATGTATATCGGTTCTACCGGTGTAGACGGTCTTCACCAACTTATCTGGGAAATTGTTGATAACTCTATCGACGAATGTATGGGTGGCTATGCTACCAGAGTTATCGTTACTCAGAAAAAAGATGGTGCCATAGTCGTAGACGACGATGGTCGTGGTATTCCGGTAGATATTCACCCTAAAACAAAGAAATCAACAGTAGAAACAGTTTTAACTGTATTACACGCTGGTGGTAAGTTTGATAACACATCTTACAAGATTTCTGGTGGATTACACGGTGTAGGTGCGTCTTGTGTTAACGGTTTATCAGAATATATGAAAGTATGAGTAAACCGTGACTATGATACCTACTTCGTAGAATTTAGAAATGGTGGTCATGCAGTTGAACCACTAAAAGTAATTGGTAAATCTGAAACAAAGCCACATGGTACAACAATTGAATTTGTACCAGACTTTACAATTATGGAAAAACTTCCATATGAAGATGACCGTATTATTGCAAGAATGAAACAACTAGCCTTCTTAAACAAAGGTGTTAAGTTAGTTTACATTAACGAAAAGACTGACCAAAGACATGAATGATTGTATGAAGGTGGTCTAAACGAATACGTTGCAGAACTTAATAGAGATAAAGAACCATTAGTTCCTGATATCATCTATGGTGAAATCAGACAAAAAACTAAAGTTCCTAACGTTCTAGAAGAAACATACTACGACATTAATGTCGAAGTTGCTTTCCAATATAACAAAGGATATGCAAACTCTTTATATTCATTCTGTAACAACATTAATACTTCTGAAGGTGGTACACATGAAGAAGGATTTAGACTTGCATTAACAAGAATCATTAACAAAGCTGCAATTGAAAAGAAGTTAATGAAAGATACAGATGACAAGTTAACAAAAGATGACGTTACTGAAGGTTTGGTTGCTATCTTATCAATTAAGCACCCAAACCCTCAATATGAAGGTCAAACTAAGAGAAAACTTGGAAATACTGAAGTAAGACAATTAGTTAATAGTGTAACTAGTCAAATCTTTGAAAAGTATTTACAAGAAAACCCAAATGAAGCAATGATGATCATCAGAAAGATCATGCTTGCTGCTGAAGCTAGAAAGAAATCACAAGAAGCTAGAGAAATTACTAGAAGAAAATCTCCATTTGAAACTGGTGGTCTTCCTGGTAAACTAGCAGACTGTTCTTCTAGAGATTCATCTATCTGTGAGTTATATATCGTCGAAGGTGACTCAGCTGGTGGATCAGCTAAATTAGGTAGAAACAGAGAGTTCCAAGCTATTCTACCACTACGTGGTAAGATTATCAACGTAGAAAAAGCTAAAACTGAAAAAATCTTTGATAATGCCGAAATCCAAGCACTAATTACTGCCATAGGAATCGGTGTAATGCCTGAAATAGATATGACAAAGATTCGTTACAACAAGATCATCATCATGACAGATGCTGACGTTGATGGTGCACACATTCGTATCTTGATGTTAACATTCTTCTTTAGATATATGAAACCACTTATTGAACAAGGACATGTCTTCTTTGCAAGACCACCTTTGTTCAAATACCAAGCTGGTAAGAGTGTTAAATATGCTTACTCTGACCAAGAACTTGAAGACTTTAAAAAAGAAGCTGGTAACCAAAGATACACTATTCAACGTTATAAAGGTCTTGGTGAAATGAACCCAGAACAACTTTGAGAAACAACTATGGACCCAACTAACAGAACAATTGTTAAAGTTACAATTGCTGATGCAATTGAAGCAGACAAACAATTTAGTTTCTTGATGGGTGATGATGTTGCTCCAAGAAAAGACTTCATTAAAACAAACGCGAAGTTTGTTAAGAACATTGATGCATAAGGAAAGGAGTTTAGATTATGGCAAATGAAAATAATATTCGTGAACAACTAGAAAAATCTAAAGTTGATGAAAAAGAAATAGCCAAGGAATTACAAAACTCTTTCCTTGAATATGCAATGAGCGTTATCGTTGCAAGAGCGTTACCAGATGCTCGTGATGGTTTTAAACCAGTACATAGACGTGTTCTATATGCTGCTTGAAACTTAGGTATGACTTCTGGTTCTCAATATAAGAAATCAGCTAGACTTGTCGGTGAAGTAATCGGTAAGTTCCACCCACATGGTGATACTGCTGTTTATGAAACAATGGTAAGAATGGCTCAAGATTTCTCTATGAGATATCCATTAATCGATGGACATGGTAACTTTGGTTCTATCGATGGTGATGGTGCTGCAGCTATGCGTTATACTGAAGCTAAAATGTCAAAGCTTGCAGATACAATGTTAGCTGACATTGAAAAAAACACAGTTGATTTAGTAGATAACTATGATGGATCAGAAAAAGAACCCTTGGTTCTACCATCATTATTCCCTAACATGTTAGCTAATGGATCAAGTGGTATTGCAGTAGGTATGGCAACAAACATGCCACCACACAACTTAAATGAAATTGCTGCTGGTGTTGAACTTGTTGCAAAAAATCCTAACTGTACAACAGATGATATCATGCAAGTGCTAAAAGGACCAGACTTCCCAACAGGAGCAAGTATTATTGGCGCAAGTGGTATTAGAGAATACTTTGAAACTGGACATGGTTCAGTAACAGTTAGATCTAAAACTGATATTGAATACATGGACAATGGTAAACCAAGAATTATTGTCCATGAAATTCCTTACGTAGTAAACAAATCACAACTAATTGAAAAGATTACACAATTAGTTAAAGATGGTAAGATTAGTGGTATTACTGACTTACGTGATGAATCTAACCGTTTAGGTATACGTATTGTAATTGAACTAAGAAGAGATGTTGTTCCTGAAGTTATCTTAAACCAGCTATATAAGATGACTCAATTGCAAACATCATTCTCAGTTAACATGTTAGCTTTGGTTAACAATGAACCTAAAGTGCTTAACATGAAACAGGCGCTTCAAATATATATTGATCACCAAATTGAAGTACTTATTAGAAAAACTAAATTTGATCTAGAAAAAGCAAAAGCTAGACTTCACATTCTAGAAGGTTTACATATTGCTTCTCAACATATTGATGAAATCATCAAAATGATTAAGAATGCAAAAGATGATAAAGTTCTTCTAGAAGACTTAATGAAGAAATTCAAATTAAGTGAAATTCAAGCAAAAGCAATTCTAGAAATGAAACTTCGTTCATTATCTGGAATGGAACAAGCCAAGATTACTAATGAAATTAAAGAATTAGAAATTGCTTGTAAAGAATACAACTCGGTTCTTCAAGACAAGAATAAACAAATTGATTTAATTCTTGCCGCATTAAAGAAACTGGTGGATAGATTCGGCGATGAAAGAAGAACTGAAATTGCTTACAACCTATCATCTTCAATTGATGATGAAGACTTAATTCCTATTGAAGACGTTGTTATTACTATGTCAACAAGAGGATATCTAAAACGTCTTCCAATTGATGAATATAGATCTCAACACCGTGGTGGTGTAGGTGTAACTGGTACAGCAACACACAATGATGATAACGTTGCTAAGATTGTTGTTGCTAACACTCACACTGACATCTTAATCTTTACAGATTATGGTAAAGTTTATAGATTAAGAGGACATGAAATTCCTGTAGGATCTAAACAATCTAAAGGTATTCCTGCTATTAACTTTATTCAAATTGAAAAAGATGAAAAGATTATTACAATGCTACCAATAGATGATTATGAAGAACAAAAATCATTAATCTTCTGTTCAGCTAATGGTATTGTAAAACGTACTTCATTAATTGAATACGAACACATTAACAGAAATGGTAAAATTGCCTTAGGATTAAAAGAAGGTGACAAACTATTTGATGTTAAGATTGTTGCAGAAGACAATAATGTCTTCATTGGAAACTCAACTGGTAAACTAGTAAGATTCAAAGTTTCTGATGTAAGAAACATGGGTCGTACAGCAGCTGGTGTTAAAGGTATTAACATTGATGGTGGTACAGTAGTAGGATTTAGTACTAGTATGGCTGGTAATAAGATTCTATCTATTGGTACACGTGGTGTTGGTAAGATTACTGATGTTGAAGAATATCGTGAAACAAAACGTGGTGCTAAGGGTGTAACTACATTAAAAGTAACACCAAAGACTGGAAAACTTGTCTTTGCTGCTGCTGTTACTGGTAATGAAGATGCTTTGATTATGACAAGGAAGAATATGATTATTCGTATGTCATTATCAGAAGTAAGAGATATAGGTCGTGCAACTCAAGGTGTTAAGTTAATCAAACTTGATGATGAAGATAGAATTGCATCTATTGCCATCTTCAAGAATGATGAAGCAGAAGGTGGCGAACCAAACCCAGAAGGTGCTCCATCCGCTCCAGATGAAGCAGTAGAAATGTCTCCAGAAAATCACTAAATTAAAAAGAGGTAAAACCTCTTTTTTTAATTTTATTTATAGATGTTTTGTATTGTGTAACTTGTAATTGAACCCACTGTCATAAGTGGTCCACCAATAAACATTGGTAAACACATTAGAATAACAACTTTTTGTTGTTCATTTTCATTTTTTGGCATGGTCTTTCCATTACAAACAAATAACAAAATAATGAACGATAAAGCACAGATTAAAATGATTGTTTCACATATAAGTGGCACTAAGTGAATCTTTCCATTATTTTTAGACATTTTCACATCTATTAATAGAATTTTAAGTACAACACACGCTACGGATAATACAGCTAAAGCCACAATAGTTCCGCCCATTTGCCAATATATATGCATTTGTTGTAAGTCTGTTGTTTCTGAAACTCTTTCTGTATAAAATATACTATCCACACCACCCATAGGAATAATGCAGAGTGAAAAAAATAAACATGTATAAATAATGATAAATGATAACACAAAATTAATTGTTTCATTTTTATTATTAAAATTAATGTTTTGTCTATGAACCAAATAGTTCGAAATGTTGCCAATTATCATAGCACACCAGCCTGTAGACTCTACACAGACTAATGTAGATGTGACGGCGCCTATTTTTTCTCGCATCGTTTTTGTACCAGGCCAAAACGTAAATGCTGATAATGATATTACGGCACCTGCCACTACTAATAAGTTAGTAACGATTGATAGTATGGCTTCTTTCTTATTTTGCTTTCTTATACTATCAATTGAGCAAAATACTATTTTTATTATTGAAATAATAGCTGATAAAGAAGCAAAGGCAATAAAAATACCACCTAACAATCAATTTATGTTAGAAATATATCCATTGCTACTGAATAAAAGCGTTCCAAGCGGGGAAATAATTATGCAAAAACATATAAGAGTGCATGCAAGTTCACTTAAGCTTAAAACTAAATTCAATTTCTTCTTATTTTCCATATAAATTCCTTCTATAAAATTATATTATTTATATTTTTATATAAAAAATATAAATAGTGATTATAATATCTTAAGAACATTTATGGGTAAATTGGAAATTAACTTTTTTGGTCTAGAAAAAAAGAAAACTGATTTTTTAATGTTTCTTGACAAATACCCACAATTAAATTCTAGTCAATATACTATTATCCCGGCTTTCATTGATGTGCATGTGCATTTCCGTGAACCGGGTTTTGTTTACAAGGAAACTATTTTAACTGGATCTAAAGCTGCAGCTAAAGGTGGATACACTACAGTTGCGACTATGCCTAACCTAAATCCTGTGTCTGATACTGTAGAACATATTCAAGAACAATTGAACATTATTAAACAAGATGCAGTGATAAATGTTTTACCATATGGTTCAATAACAATAAACCAAGAAGGAAAACAAATTTCACCATTATCTGAAACAGCAAATTTAGTAATTGCTTTCTCTGATGATGGTAAAGGTGTGCAAAAAGATAATCTAATGAAAGAAGCTATGCTTAAAGCTAAAGCATTAGATAAAGTAATTGTTGCTCACTGCGAAGATAACACACTAATAAAGGGTGGTTATATTCACGATGGACAATATGCTAAAGAACATAATCATAAAGGAATATGTTCTGCAAGTGAATATGAACAAGTTAGAAGAGATATTGAACTTGTAAGAGAAACAGGATGTAAATATCATGTTTGTCATGTTTCCACTAAAGAATCAGTTGAATTGATTAGAAAAGCTAAACAAGATGGATTAGACATAACTTGTGAAACTGCACCTCACTATCTAATTCTTAATGATTCAATGTTAAAAGAAGATGGATGTTTTAAAATTAATCCACCTATAAGAAGTGAACAAGACCAAGAAGCTTTAATCAAAGGTATCCAAGACGGAACTATTGATATGATTGCTACAGATCATGCTCCACATGCAGAATCTGAAAAGAACAAAGGTTTAAAAGATAGTGCCTTTGGTGCAAGTGGTATAGAAATAGCTTTCCCATTACTATATACATACTTAGTAAAGAAAAATATTATCACAATGGATAAATTGCTAGACTTACTTGTTAACAATCCAAGAAAACGCTTTAATCTACCAGATAACAATGATTTTGCTATCTGAGATTTAAATACAAAAACAAAAATTGATCCAAACACATTCATATCAATGGGGCACAATACACCATTTAAGGGATATGAAGTGTATGGAGTTAATCAATTAACTGTTTGCAATAGAAAGGTGGTCTACAAAAAATAGTATGAGAGAGATAGTAACTAAAATAGTTAAGAACAAACAAATAGCACCAAATGTTTATGAATTAGTGCTCAAGGGTGATGTTAAGGATTGCAATAGACCTGGAACATTTGTTCATGTTCAAATAGATGGATATTATTTACGTAGACCAATATCTATTTGCAACATTAAGGGTAATGAATTAACTTTACTATACAAAATCTTAGGACATGGTACAGATAAACTATCTAGAACTAAAGGAAGTTTAAATATCTTAACAAACTTGGGAACTGGATACAACCTAAAGAACGCTAAGAAGCATACACTATTAATAGGTGGTGGAATAGGTATTCCTCCTTTATACCTATTAGCTAAAGAACTAATTAAAAAAGGTATTGAGGTAACAATAATAATGGCCTTCAATACTAAAAAAGAAATGTTCTATGTAAATGAATTTAAAAAACTAGGAGCAAATGTAATAGTAACTACTATAGATGGAAGTTATGGTATTAAAGGTGTTTGCACAGATGCAATGAAAAACCTTAAATATGATTACTTATATACATGTGGACCAATGCCAATGTTAAAAGCTATTTATAACTTTACCAAAGGTATGGGTGAATATTCTCTAGAAGAAAGAATGGGTTGTGGAACTGGAACATGTATGGGTTGCACACTAGAAACTAGAAGTGGTCCAAAACAAATATGTAAACATGGTCCAGTCTTTCCTGGGAAGGAGCTACTATGATAGATACTAAAGTTAAATTGTGTGGGATAACATTAGATAACCCAATTATTCCAGCAAGTGGAACATTTGGGTTTGGATATGAGTATGCTGAATTCTATGACATAAACATTCTAGGTTCCTTCTCATTCAAGGGAACAACTAAAGAAGCTAGATTCGGAAATCCTGCACCAAGAATTGCCGAAGGCAAGAACGGAATGTTAAACACAGTAGGATTACAAAACCCAGGCGTGGATAGTGTCATTAAAGACTTAATGCCTAAAATCAAAAAAGTCTTTAAGAAAAAAGTAATGGCAAACATAAGTGGTTTCTCAATTGAAGAATATGTCTACAATTGTAAACAAATTAGCAAATGCCCACAAGTAGGATGAATTGAATTAAACATTTCTTGTCCTAATGTTCATGGTGGTGGTATGGCATTTGGAACTGATCCCGAATTAGCAGCTAAAGTTGTTAAAGCAGTTAAGAGAGTAATAAATAAACCACTAATTGTTAAGTTATCACCAAATGTAACAGACATAGTGGCTATAGCTAAAGCTGTAGAAAAGGCTGGAGCAGATGGTATCTCATTAATTAATACAATTCCTGGAATGCGTATTAATTTAAAAACAAAAGAACCAATTTTAAAAAACAAATTTGGTGGATATTCAGGAGATGCAATCTTCCCAATAGCGGTAAGAATGGTTTATCAAGTTGCTCATGCAGTGCAAATACCAGTAGTTGGTATGGGTGGAATTTCTACAGCAGAAGATGTAATAGAAATGATGCTAGCTGGAGCAACAGCTGTAGCAGTTGGATCAGCAAATATAGTTGATCCATTAGTATGTAAAAAAATCATAGATGATTTACCAAAGGTTATGAAGAAATACAACATTAAATCCTTAAAGGATATCATAGGAGGATGTAAATAATGGGAAAAGATGTAATAATTGCTTGTGACTTTCCAAACAAAATAGAAGCATTAAACTTTCTAGATTTATTTATTAAGGAAAAACCATTTGTAAAAATAGGAATGGAATTATTCTATAGTGCTGGTCCAAGCTTCTTGAAGGAATTAAAAAGAAGAGGCCACAAAATCTTCTTGGATTTAAAACTATATGACATTCCTAACACAATTAGAAGATGTTCTAAAGTTTTATCATATCAATATGTTGATATGTTTAGTATCCATGCAAGTGGAACTCAAGCAATGATGAAAGCTGCTATGGAAGGAGCAACTAGAGAAGATGGCAAACATCCATTAGTAATTGCCATAACTCAATTAACATCAACAGATCAACAAAGCATGGAAAGTGATATTCTAATTCATGAACCAATTGATAAAGTTGTTATGCACTATGCTAAATTAGCTAAGTCAAGCAAGTTAAACGGTGTTGTGTGTTCAGCTATGGAAGCACAAAAAGTTCATAAAGTTTGTGGAAAAAAATTCTTAACTGTAACGCCAGGTATTCGTTTTGATATGAAGAATAAGGGTGATCAAAAACGTGTTATGACACCAGCACAAGCTAAAAAAGCAGGATCTGACTACATAGTAGTAGGTAGACCTATTACACAAGCAAAAGATCCTGTAGCTATGTATAAGAAATGTTTAAAGGCATTTGTTGGATAGGAGAATAATATGGATAGAAAACAATTACAAGAATTAATAGCAGAAGACTTATTAGGCATTAAGGCTGTGTTCCTAAATCCTAATGAACCATTTACATGAGCAAGTGGTATTAAGAGTCCAATCTATTGTGATAACAGATTAACATTATCTGATTTAAAAGTAAGAGCAGATATTGAAAATGGTTTGGCACAAATGATTAAAGAAGAATACCCAGAGGTTGAAATTGTTGTTGGAACATCAACAGCAGGAATTCCTCATGCTGCTATTGTTGGACATTTAATGCAACTCCCTATGGGATACTGTAGATCCAGCAGTAAAGATCATGGTAGAAAAAATAGAATTGAAGGAAAAGTTCCAAAAGGTTCTAAGGTTGTTGTAATAGAAGACTTAGTATCAACGGGTGGTTCTTGTCTAGATGTTGCAAAACATTTAAGAGAATGTGGAATCCATGTTTTAGGTGTTGCTTCAATCTTCACATATGGAATGAAAAGAAGTATAGAAGGATTTAAAGAAGCTAACCTAAAGAATGTTTCACTAACTAACTTTGATGTAATAGTGGATATAGCAGCAAAAGAAGGATATATAAAGGAGGCAGATAAGAAAAAACTTATTGCTTTCAGAAACAATCCACAAGATGAAAGCTGAATTAAGGAGTAATTATGAGAAGTTTAATAGATATTAAAGATTTATCCATAAAAGAAATTGATGATCTTATTAAAAGAGCATTACATATTATTGGACATAAACAACAATATGCTCACGTTTGTGATGGAAAGAAAATAGCCACATTATTCTATGAACCATCAACAAGAACAAGATTAAGCTTTACATCTGCTATGCTTGAACTTGGTGGAACTGTAATTGGGTTTAGTGATGCAACATCATCAAGCGTGGCTAAAGGTGAAAGTGTTGCAGATACTTGCAAAACAGTAAGTAACTTTGCTGATATTATAGCAATGCGTCATCCAAAGGATGGTTCAGCATTATCTGGTTCATTCGCAACAGACATTCCTTTAATTAATGCTGGTGATGGAGTTCACTGCCACCCAACACAAACATTAACAGACCTTTTAACAATCTATCGAGAAAAAGGAAGATTAAATAATTTAACAATTGGTATGTGTGGTGATCTTAAATATGGAAGAACGGTTCACTCACTAACAATGGCAATGTCAAGATATAAAGGCATTAAACTTGTTTTAATTTCACCAGAAGAATTAAAAATGCCATCTCATGTTATACATGACATCATTAAGAAAAACAAAATGCCATACAAAGAAGTTAGCAAACTAGAAGGCAATTTAAAAGATCTAGATATTCTTTATATGACTAGAATTCAAAGAGAAAGATTCTTTGACCCTAAAGAATATGAAAGATTAAAAGATAGTTATGTCTTAACTGTAGACAAATTAAAAGAAGCAAAGAAAGACATGGCAATTCTTCACCCGCTTCCAAGAGTTAATGAAATTGAAGTAGCTGTTGATAAGGATCCAAGAGCAGCATACTTCAGACAAACTCTTAATGGTAAATATATAAGAATGGCTCTTATTCTACAATTACTTGAATGAGCTAAACAAAAAGCTAAACGTGATTACTATTATGATGGTACTAAAGCAAGATATGATTTAGTATGTAAAAACCCTAGATGTATCTCTAGTATAGAACAAGGCCACAAACACATCTTTATACCAACAAATAAAAAAGGTATATGAAAATGTGTCTACTGTGAGATGGAAGTTGATTTAAGAAAAAAGAACAAAAAAAGAACGTAAGCTCTTTTGTTGTATTTATTAGATCGGGCTTATAATTATGGAAGGAGATTTTTATGAAAAACAAATTAATGAAATTTATATTACCAGCTATAGGTTTAACAGCAATTGTTGGACCGGCCACTATTTTGTCAAGCTGCAATAATGGCAAAGAGCCAGGCCCAACCCCAGAGCCAACAATAAATGTAGAGTTTGACGGTGAATCTGAACAAGTTCAAGCACAGTTGATTTCGGAAGAAAAAACAGAAGAAAACTATAATATGTATTTTTCAAGTCACTATGCATTGGATGTAGCTGGAGTATCAGTTAAAACTGATGGAGAGTACAAAAAATTAGAAGATGGCGCGTATGACTTCGATGAAGAAGAAGACTCAATCCCAGGCCAATTTAAATGATCCATATACATTGATGATGTTTCCTTAATGGAAGATGTAACTGATATTAAAATTACTGTGGAATTTTTACCATATTTAACGATTAATTGTGGTGAATACACTCCATTGGCTACTGGCGAATGATCTGGAGATAAAACAACTTATGTATGAACTATCAGTACTTTAAGCAAAACATTGACTGTTACAAATGTTAAAGATGAACAAGGCGATTTAACCGAAGGTTCTGATTATACTTTTGAAACGTTACCATTCTTCAAATACACATTAACTGTAAATGCGGAACATGCAAATATTGTAACTTTAACTGGCACACTAAGTTAATAAAAAAGAGCATAAGCTCTTTTTTTATTATCTGTTATAAGAATTTTGTGCTTCAGTTGTCATTAAACGATATTCATCAAATTCTTTAACATCTTTTAATGTTCTACATTCTGTATAACTCATTGCAGAAGTGAAATAAGCTATAAAGTTTTCAGTTCATCCTTCAATAGTATATGAAATTGGAATTTCTTTTACTACACCTTCTGATGTTTTAAATAAGCAGTTTTCAATACAATTAGCATTTGCAATTTCTTTTTGAGCTTTCTTAGTGCTCATACCGTAGAAGATCTTTTTGTAATCAAATAGATCTGGTCTAAATAGGAAATTGTCATGTTTATCAATATTGTGTCAATTTGCTTTTAGATCTTCATCAGTTTTTAATTTAGATCATCTTTCACCAGGAGCTTCTCATGTTTGACTAAAAATTCTTCCACACATTACATAGTCAGCACCTAAGAACAAGGCTTTTATGATGTAATCATAGTTTTTCATTCCACCATCAGCAACAATCATTGCGGGTTTAGGTGATTTGTTTAATTTGTAAGATTGCATCATTTGTTTTTGAATCTTCTTGCATCCTAGAATTAAACTTCCCATTGGATAGAAGATTCCTGTATTGCTTGCTGTTAAACAGCCAGAACCGCCACCAATGCCAACTCTAATATAGTCAGCGCCAGCTTCAGATAAATATCTAAATGTTACTGGGTTTGCAATGTTACCACACATAATAACAATCTTATTGTTATAAATCTTTTTAAGATTTCTAATGGTGTCTTGCATTGACTTCATGTGACCATTTGCTATATCAATTAAAATTCCAAATGATTTAAGTTTTTTTAGCTTAGCAGCATTTTTAATAAAATAATTGTTTGCCTCAGATAAGCTAATAGCAATCATATATTTTGACATTAGTTTTAATCTTTTTTGGAAACTAATGTTTCTAGGAATAATAACATTAATTTTATTCTTTGAATATATTTCTGCAGATTCTTCATCAACTACCGAACTCATTGGTGCAGTAAATAATGGAAGCATTTTTCCTTGATATGGGTTGCATTCAGAACGTGAATTAATTGTTGTGAATGGACGAGGATAAATTGCTACTTCTCTTATTCCAAATAATTTAGTATCTTTATAACTCATAAGTTCTCCTTAAAGTTATTGTTTCAAACAACAACTTATTATACAAGAAAGAGCAAAATTATTGTTCTTTATATACTATTCAATTTAACACACTTATCAAGAATATGTTTTTTAACTGGTTTATATACTTGTTCAGCAGCTATTCCTATAAGGAAAGCACCCACATAGCAAAGAATACCAAATACTCATAATCACCATGTTTGATCATATAAACTAGTATCATGTTGTGAGAATACAATTAGAAATTTAACTCATGCACCATGAGCAGTATATATAACAAATGAATATTTGCGACACCATGATGTAACTGGTTTAGGTATTGCAACAGTTCTAGACAAATAACCAATCTTCATAAACATCATTAAAAAGAAGACAAAGAATAAAATTACGACAATATAGTCTACATATGTTACTGGGAACATAATTATCAAACAAAAGCACGCAATCCCAACACAAGCAGTAAAAATTGAACTAATTATTTGCAAAGCAATATGCGGTTGTTTGGTATTAACTTTTGTTCATACTCAATAAATAAATATGCCTAAGCTAGTACCTCCCATTGATCTCAAAAAGCCACGCACTATAGGCAAAATTTGTGACAAGTTTTTGGGGTCAGTTGGTTTTGTAAAACAAACAAATGGTGGCCAAACAAAATACATAATAAGGAAACAAGCTACACCTATAAAAAAGCAGCTAAACATAAATTTGCTCTTACCTTTTTGCACTAGCAAATATAATAACCCACTAGATATAAACATGAACCACATAAACCATGATTCTCAAATAACACCTGTTATGGGTGGTGTAAATGGTTTCATATAAATTAACGATGCAATACCAAAAGTAACTAGTGCAAACAAAATGGCAATAATAAATCTAGGCAAATAACTCCAAATTTTTCTTCATGTATATCTATAAAACTTAGTTGAATTTGGTTCCGTTGCCTTTTTAGCCACAAAAAAACCAGTAATAATGTAAAAAGCTTCACAAGCTATATAACCTGGGGCTTCATTATGACCTATCTTATATTCAAAAAATTTAGGTCAAGTGTGTGTGGTAATAATAAGAATCAACAAAATGATTCTGGTAATATCAATCAAATCTCATGTTTTGGAAACTTGTTGATCATTAGTTTGATTAGAAATCAATGTGTTTGACATTATATTATAATTGTAATGTAATATAAGGTATTTATAAATAATTATGAAAGATTTTGGAGTTATTTCTAGAGGTTTAATTATGCCTCTAGTACAAGAAGGTGATGACCTTGCTAAAATTGTGTCTAATCAAGTTATTAGTTTACACAAAAAGCATGCTATCACACTTCAAACAAAAGATGTTTTAGCTATAACTGAATCTGTTGTCGCTAGAACCCAAGGTAACTATGCTAAGTTATCTGATATAAGTGATTGTATATTCAAACAATTTAAAAATCAAGAAATTGGTATATGTTTTCCAATATTATCTAGAAATAGATTTGTTAACCTATTAAAGGGGCTAACCAAACATGCAAAAAAAGTGTATTTACAATTATCTTTTCCTTCTGATGAGGTTGGAAATCACTTTGTAACAGAACAAGACTTATTTGACAAAAGAGTCAACACATCTGATTCATTCACAGAAAAGGAATTTAGAAAATTATTTCCTGACATTAAACATAAGTTTACTGGGATTGACTATATTGATTTATACAAAGAAGCAGTTGGAAAAAAGTGTGAAATCATTTTAAGCAACAATCCATGTGAACTTTTAAAATATACAAAGAATATTATTGCAGCCAATATCCATGATAGATTTATTACTAAAGCAATAATCTTAAAAAAAGATCCTAGAGCTAAAGTAATGCTATTAAGTGATATCTTAGTAAAATCCAATAAAGGATCTGGTTTTAACAAAGATTATGGAATTTTAGGATCTAACTTTTCTACAGATAACAAAATTAAACTGTTCCCAAGAAATTGTTTTGAATTTGTAAAGAAAGTTCAATCACTTATATATAAAGGTACAAAAGTAAAAATTGAAGTAATGGTGTATGGTGATGGTGCTTTTAAAGACCCTGTTGGTAAAATTTGAGAATTAGCTGACCCTGTTGTTTCTCCAGGCTATACATCTGGTTTAATTGGCACGCCAAATGAATTAAAGCTAAAGATGTACATTGACAATGCTAAAAATCAAAAGGATAAAAATAAGTTATTACAAGAGGTAACGGGTAATATTAAGAATAAAGGTAAGAACTTGGTTGGTACTAAAACAGCTTTGGGAACCACACCAAGACAATTAACTGACTTACTAGGTAGTTTATCGGACCTAACTAGTGGTTCAGGTGACAAAGGAACACCTGTAGTTCTAATTCAAAACTACTTTAAAAACTACACAGATAAATAAAAAAGAGCTCTTTCGCTCTTTTTATTTTTTGTCGATTACAGAATAGCCAATTTTATCTATTTGGTATGTCTGACTTTCATATGTGAAATGTCATGGTTCATAACATGCAACCGCTATTTTATCTCCAATATCTATTGCATGGATTTTATCATCATTGCATGCTACTTTGAAATTAAAGTCTTTAGTAGCATCCGGTTGAATAGAATATGCATATTTAGATGGGTCGTTTGATGAATAAGTAATTTGTAGGATATCAGTTGTTTTTCTATCATCCTCATCATATGATAATTTGTTTCTTTTTCAAGACCCAGTACGTGGTTGCTCTAATACTATAAACTTAGATGTGACATTAGAATTAATATTTTTGTATATAACGGGTCCGTGTGATACTAGTTGATCACCATAATTTTTAACTTCACCAGTCTTAATACATTGTTCAACGGTTGTTGTAAACGTTTTTGCTGTGGCTCCCTCAAAATGAATATTTGATCCAAGGATTGCCATACCTTTATTTGTAGCAAAACATGTAATAGTGTAGTGAAGTTTATCTTTTGGTAATTCATCCTCTGCCTCGGTTCCATTTCTATAACCATGATATGCTTTTTGCATGCAGAAGGCCACTCCATCTGTTTCACCGCAAAAGAAAGGACCATCACAAATGGGTGCTTTAAAGTCGTGATCATTGTATTTTGCTAATGCTTCATCATCTTCATCAATACAGGTTGTTCCAGGTAAGCGTGCATAGTTTCAAACTGGTGATATATCTTGATATTCACCACCAGTGTTCATTACTGATGTATTTGCCCCAAAACTAAAGTTATGCCCTAGTATATTCTCACTATTAGCTGTTTCTGAATTCACTAATGTATTAGTTACACCCTTGAAAGCAATATAAACACCGCTTCCTACATTCATAGTTATATACGACGAAACAGGAAAGCATTTTATCCCCTCAAAACTACTTTGGTTATTCTCTAGTTTTACTAAAAACTCCATAATTTGGTCCATTTTTTCGCCACTCACTATCTTAGATAACAATCTATATAAATATACATTACCTAAATCTGTGCCTGTACCATCCACCATAGCGGCAGATTTTCTACTAAGAGCCCTGCCCATAACTAGATAATCAAATTGACCTTTGTGTGTTGTATATTTAATACCTTGTAAAATGTAGTTTACTAAAATATCTAACTTCTCTGCAGGTCATTTAAATTTTGTTTCTGCGAATGCAGATAATATTTTACATATGAATGTACTACCCTGTCTGCCATATCCACCATTGTATATTTCTCTTCCATGTTGGAAGAAAGTACCATCATGTTGAAATCCTTCTGGAGCGTCCAATTTAATCTCCTTAAGAAGATATTTAGTCATCATATTCATTTCTTTATTATTGCGTAATAAAACAGCGGATTTTAATGTGATATCTGAATATCAAATTAAATTAGCTCCCGTGTATGTTCTAGTTTCTGGATTAAATAATAATGACCCTCGATGAATAATTTCCATTAGTCTTTCTTGACCTCGTGGTGAAAGTCGATCAAAAATAATTAAAGCTAAATCACTTAAATCTCTTGGAACTCCAATAGTATTAAACCATCAATTCCAGTTTTTAAAATTATTAGCTATTCAAAAATATGTCAATTTTGTTGCTATATCTAATTTCTCTTCTTTTTCAATTTCATCATCTTCATATTTAATTGCACTAATAGCTATTTGCAATGAATATTGTATATGAAGGTGTGCTGGTCAAGTTGCATGGTCGCCGTCGAAATAATTAATATTTGTAAAACGATATGTTTCATACTCTTTGTCAAGAGCACCAACAATAGTTACCGGTGTTAGTTCGGTTTTTATCTGTTCAGATGTCCAATCATCATATTTGCTTGCTGGTGCTGTATTAATCATGTCAGAGTAATAATTCTGTTTTATCACATCAAAATCAAATGAAGGTATGCTTTCTTTAGCACATGCAGCTAATGGTGTAAATGCAGTTACACCCGTTAATATCGGTAATATTAAAAATCTTTTTTTCATTATTTTGTTATTACTGTACCTATCTTACCTTTTAAGGCATCAGTAACATCTTCTAATCTAGCAATGATCGCCTTTCTATTTTTCCCATTAGAAACAAAATCAATAGCTGCTTGTACTTTTGGTAGCATACTACCAGCGGAGAATTGTTTATCATTAATATAAGTCTTCATTTGCTTAACTGAAACTTCTCTAATTGGTCTTTCTTGTTGCGTTCCATAATTAATACATGCATTTGGAACATTAGTTAAAATAACTAGAATATCTGCATCAATTTGATCTGCAACTAATGAAGCAACGTAATCTTTATCAATGACACCATCTACTAGTTTATATTTTTTATCTTCAATAATGGTTGGAATTCCACCTCCACCGCCACAAACTACAATTTTATGTTTCTTGACAGCTTCCTTAACACCTTCCATACACAACAAGGAAAGAGGTTGAGGACTAGGTACCACTCGTCTAAATCCTTTATTTGGAATATTAACAAATTTAGCTCCCAGTGGGTTATGACTTATTGCATCCTTTTTAGTTGAATAATAAGGACCAACAGGTTTAGTTGGATTAGTAAAAGCTTTATCCAACTTATCCACAACTGTTTGAGTTAGGAAGTATATTACTTCCTTTTTTATGCCTTTTCACTTCAATTCATTGGCTAATGCATTCATTATATGTAAACCAATATAACCTTGACTCATTGCGCCAGATTCTGCAAAAGGCATAGCAGGTATTTTGGAATTAGCGGCATGAGCATAATTAAATGCATTGAAAATGGCTCCTACTTGGGGACCGTTGCCATGACCAACAACCACATCATAACCTTGCTGTACTAATTTGACAACAATCTTTGCTGGTGTTTGAATTTTAACTATTTGTTCTTCGGGGGTATCGCCTAGTGCGTTACCACCTAATGCTATTACAATCTTAGACATTAAATACCTATAGTTGCTAGAATAATAGCTTTAATTGAGTGCATTCTGTTTTCTGCTTCTTCAAATACAAATGAGTATTTGGAATTAAATACTTCGTCAGTAACTTCAAGTTCACCAGATTTTACTACTGGATATTTCTTCCCAAATTGTTTAGCTACTAGTCTACCAACTTCAGTATCTAAACCGTGGTATGCTGGTAAACAGTGCATGAAGATTGGACTAACTTTTGCTGTCTTTTCAGCATGTAGCATTGTTTCCATATCTACTTGGTATGGTTTCATTAATTTAATACGTTCATCTCATACTTCGAATGGTTCACCCATTGATACTCAAATGTCTGTATAAATTACATTTGCACCTTCTACTGCTTTCATCTTGTCTTCAGTCATTGTTACTGAACCACCAGATTTCTTGCATCATTTTCTACATTGCTCAATTAAATCTTTCTTTGGTCAATATTTCTTTGGGCCACAAAGTACATAATCTAATCCTAATTTAGAACAAGTAACCATTAATGAATTACCCATATTAAATCTACCATCACCAAAGAATACTAATTTGATTCCACTTAAGTGACCAAATCATTCTTTAATTGTCATCATATCAGCAATCATTTGTGTTGGGTGTGATTCATCTGTTAGACCGTTTCAAACAGGAACTGATGCATATTTAGCTAATTCTTCTACATCAGATTGTTTGAATCCACGGAATTCAATACCATCATAGAATCTTGATAATACTCTTGCAGTATCAGCTATAGATTCTTTTGTACCAAATTGACTTGAACTAGAGTCAATATATGTACAGCCCATTCCTAATTCAAATGCTGCAGTTTCAAATGAACATCTTGTACGTGTAGATGTCTTTTGAAACATAATACAAATTGATTTACCTTTTAATCTTTCAGTTGCTACACCTGTGTGGTGTTGTTTCTTAAGATGAATACCTAAATCTATTAGGTAGTCTAGTTCTTCTCTTGTAAAATCACTTATTTTTAATAAGTCTCTGCTTCTTAAGTTGAATGCCATAATTTTTATTTTCCTTCTTGTTCTTTCTTTTCCTTCATTTGTCTAATTCTTGCTGCATTAATACCGGAGAATGCATTGAATCAAATTGGTTCACGGTATAGAGGCATAGACATACATCTTGCTGATCCCATACCTAGTGCTAATTGGTTTCCATCAAAGGTTAGAACTTCAACTCCGTTGTTTCTTAGGGCTTGTACAGTTCTATTGTTTCTATCATAACCAATTACTAATCCTGGTTTAATTACTAAGAAGTTAGTTGCATCAAAGTGAGTTTCTATATCTACTTGTTCTTGACTATAGTTGTCTGCAACTGGAATTAATGTTGGTCTTACACCAATTATTGATTCCAACATATCTTCTAAGTTTGTGTTGTGTTCAACCATCTTTAGATGTTTCTGCTTTAAATCTATCTTTCAAAATTTTAAAGCAGAAGCAATGTTTGGTGAATATAGGAACTTGTTGTGATCAACCATTGTTAATCATGTGTCAAGGTGCATTAAGTTTCATTTGTGTGGAACATTAACACCAATGATAGTATCAAAGTCTGCATCTTTTTCGGCTTTAATTCTTTCAGCAACTTCTATTAAAGATTCTTTTTGTGTTCTATCAGATACACCAATTACTAATGTTTTCTTGTTGTAAATGAAGACATCTCCACCTTCAATTGTTGCTTTAGTCTTACGACTATCAAAATATATTGGAGTATATTTGTAATTTGGGTGGAATTTGAATACTAGTCTACTAAAGATTGTTTCTCTTTGTCTAGTTTGATATTTCATTTGAGATAAGATTACTCCATTACCCACTGATGAGAAGTTATCACGAGTAAAGTATAAGTTAGGCATTGGTTGTGTAACTAATACATCTCTAGCTAAGCTCATCCCAAGATCAAATTTAGTTATACCTTTAATCATTGCTTCAAACATTCCTCTTACACTTCTTTTAGACAAGAAGTTAAAGATCTTAAGTTGAATCAATGGATTCTTAACTCCTGATTCTTCAACGAATTGATGGATGAAGTTCAACTTATCTTGTTTCTTCATTGCTCGTCATGTCTCAACTAACAAATCTTCAAGATAAACTACTTCCACTCCATTTTCTCTTAAGATTCTAGTGAATTCATCATGTTCTCTGCCCGCTCTCTTTCAATCTAAGATTGCTGAGAACAATAATTCTTCCATATTGCCGGGAGTAATATGTGATAATTCCTCTCCGGGTCTTTTAACCAAAACGGTTCTTAGTCTTCCAATTTCGCTAAAAACTTGTATTGGCGATTGTTTTTTCTTTGCCATAAAAACCTCTTTCTTTTGTTTTGTATATTATAAAACAATAAAAATAAAAAGATAGACAAAGTCTATCTTTTTTAATTTTATATAACTGGTGTTATTGGTTTTTGATATACATCCATTGAAATTTGGCATGTCATTCCACTTTTACAAACTTCAATTTTTTGGCCATCTTTTGTTCGACCATAAAGATATGTTGTTACTTTCTTTGGTTTTTTATCTCATAACTTTTCATCAATCACTAAATTGCATTTTAAAATGCCAATATAAACAATGATTAAACTCTTTTTGTAAGTATAAACTCATATCTTGTTGCCCAGTACTATAGGTATATAAGCTGCTAGATAACTAGCTAAAACACCTATAGATGTTCAAATACCCACAAAAGCAATAAAGTGTTTAGGGTTACTTGATTTAGTTGAATAATATAAAGTTACAAATGTAATTACATTCACAAAAGGTTCAATCAATATTAATGACCAAATCAAAATGTTACGCAATCTTTTATGATGATAATATTTTAAAACTTCACTTTTGCTAGCTTGTTGTTTGGCTTTATAAACTTCATCAGTTCTTGGCAAGAGTGTAAAACGCTTTTGTTTTTTAAATTTTTGATTCTCTTTATTCATTTTCATAATTCTATTTCAATTTCCCTTCTAATTCAATTATCAAATCACGATAATGTGCTGCCAATTCATACTCTTGATTTTTTGCTGCTTCTTGCATTTTCTTTTGCAATTTTTTAATTGCCCTAGAACCAGTTTTTTCTGTCACTTTAGCATTTTTATGGAAGATTGCTTCAAGTGATTTAACATCTGACTTACTGTGTAAATCTTCACGAATAGGCTTAATAATTGATTGCGGAGTAATATTGTGCTTTTTATTAAATTCGATTTGGATTTTACGTCTACGATTTGTTTCGTTAATAGCTTCTAACAATGCATCATTTGCACTATCAGCAAACAATAACACGTGTGCATTTTTGTTTCTTGCAGTTCTACCAAATGTTTGTATCAATGCATCTCTTGATCTAAAGATACCAGGCTTGTCAGCATCAAAAATTACTGCACATGATACTTCAGGAACATCCAATCCTTCTCTTAAAAGATTTATGCCAACAACTACATCATAAATACCTTTTCTTAAGGCATTAATAACTTTGTCTCTTTCAAATGTTTTTAATTCATTATGTAAATAGGCAACCTTATATTTTTTCTCTTTTAAAAATTTAGTTAAGTTTTCAGCCATCTTAATTGTCAAAACAGTTATGATGGTTCTTTCTTTTCGTTTAATTTGAGCATCTAATTCTTCACAAAGAGTAAGAATTTGATTTGTTGTTGGTTTAATTTGAATAACTGGATCTAATAGTCCTGTTGGTCTAACAATTTGTTCAACAATCAAATTGTTGGATTTGTTTTTTTCATATTCACCAGGAGTTGCAGATACATAAATTGCTTGTTTAACTCGCTTTTCAAATTCGTTAAAGTTTAGAGGTCTATTGTCTAAAGCAGATGGCAATCTAAAACCATAATCTACTAATGTTTGTTTTCTGCTTCTGTCACCAAAATACATACCACGTATTTGTGGAATAGTCATGTGAGCTTCGTCGACTACTAGCAGTCAATCATCACCTAGGTAATCAAAAATGGTGTATGGTGTCGAACCTGGTTGTCTAAGTTCTAGGTGCATTGCATAGTTTTCAATTCCTGGACAGAATCCAGTTTCAGATAATGTTTCTATATCTCTGTTCGTTCTTTCTGTAATTCTTTGATGTTCCAATAATTTATCATGTTTTTTAAAATACGCTTGACGTTCTTTTAACTCTTTAGCTATTCTAGCTAGAGACATATCAAACATGGAAGCATCAGCCACATATTCGTTTGCTGGATAAATTACATAAGCTTTCCAAATCTCTTTAACAGTGTTGTTAGTAACATCCATCTTTGCAATTTGTTCAATTTCGTTGCCAAAGAAGGAAATACGAATTTTTTCTTGGTTATTGCTGCCTTCCATTATTTCGACAACATCACCTTTAACTTTAAAAGTTCCGGGCTCTAGATTTACATCGTTTCTTTTATAAGCTAATCTAACTAAATCATATTGAAGTTGTTTTAAATTGTATGAAGAACCAGTATTTAAAATAACTCTATACTTATCAAACACTTTAGGATCAACAGCTGGATAAATAGCTGCAACAGATGCAACAACTATAACCTTGTCTTCTGTGGACAATGATTGAATAGTTGACAATCTCAACATTTCAATTTCTTGATTCACTTTAGATGACTTCTCTATATATGTATCAGAAGAAGGCAAATAGGCTTCAGGTTGATAAAAATCAAAGTATGAAATGTAGTATTCAACTTTGTTATCTTTAAATAATTCTTTTAATTCGGTATAAAGTTGTCCTGCTAACGTTTTGTTGTGGACAACTATTAAAGTTTTCTTTTGTGTTTTAGCTATTACATTAGCAATAGTAAAAGTTTTGCCAGTTCCTGTAGCCCCTAATAAGACTTGGTGTTTGACACCTTTTTTTAAATTAGCAACCAACTTATTGATAGCTTGTTGTTGATCACCTTTAGGTGTCATGTCAGTTGTTAATTTAAATTGTTTGTTAGGTGTATGTTTATTCATACTATCTTTCTACAATTTTAGGAGCATCCTTTGCTTTGTCGTTATCTTTTGCTTCAATAATTGGTTTATCAGCATTTTGCACTTTGATAAGAGTTTCTTTGGCTGTATTAGCTGGAGCCACCTTAATGTTCTTTTGTTTAAGTAGGTCAGCAAAATTAATTCTGATGTTCTTACTACTATCACTAGCAAACTTAGATTTTAGTTCTTCATAGTGTTTATCAGTAATTAATTTGCTATCATGCAATCTATCATTAATAATACCAACAATATTAGGTATGTAAAGTCTATGGATAGAAATAACAACTTTGTGTGCTACATTTCTTTTTAATGTATCAAAATGACGATCAGCCTCTTCAACATAAATGTTAAGTGGTGATTTTTGTTCTAGAGAACGAAGGGTTACACCTTCACGTATTTTGCCCATGATATCAAGATGTGTTGTTCATTCAGAGTCAAAGTTTTGAATAATAATACTTTTCAACACAGTTTGAATTTGTTCAGGATTATAAGATGCTATTCTAGCTTCAATAGATCCTCAAATAATTCTAGTTACTAACGCTACAACAGTTTGTGTATTTTGTTTTTCAAATAAGGATGGTTCAATTGCATCAAAACCTAACAATCTTAAATTGATTGCTTTAGATAATTTATCTGCATCCACATAGTTAGGGTTTTCTTTAGAAAGGAATAAGTTAACTAAATCTTTAGCAACAATACCTATCATGTTTCTAATAATTGGAATGTTGCGTTCATTTTTCAAAATTTGATCACGTTGTTTGTAAACAACTTCACGTTGATTAGATAAAACAACATCATAATCAGTTAAATTCTTTCTAGTGTCGAAGTTCAAACCTTCAACTTTCTTTTGCATAACCTTAATCATTCTGTTAAAGAACCAAGAGTCATAGTATTCTTGATCATTAACTTTCTTTTCAGTCTTATCTTTTTTATCAATACCAAAACGTTTGAAAAGCGGATCTTCAATAGAAATGAAGAATCTAGTCATACCAGGGTCACCTTGACGACCTGATCTACCACAAAGTTGGTTATCAACACGTCTAGATTCGTGTCTATTGGTTCCAATAACAAACAAACCACCCAATTCCTTGACACCAGGACCTAATTTAATATCAGTTCCACGTCCAGCCATGTTGGTTGATATTGTAATAGCACCTCTTTGACCAGCTAATGCCACAATTTCAGCTTCACGAGCGTGATTTTTAGCATTTAATAATTCAAACTTCAATCCTTTATTGCGAAGCAATGCTGCCAATTCTTCAGAATCTTCGACAGAGGCAGTTCCAACTAATACTGGTTGTCCTTTAGTGTGTAATCTTTCAATTTCTGCAGCAACATGGGCTCATTTTGCTGTTTTAGTTTCAAATACATAATCAGTTAAATCTTTTCTGATGACTTTTCTGTTTGTTGGAACGGGAACAACAATCATGTTGTAAATTTTAATAAATTCATCTGCCTCAGTTAATGCTGTACCAGTTACACCGGATAGTTTTTTATACAATCTAAAGAAAGCTTGATATGTAATAGTTGCAACAATAACATTTTCTGGATCTATCTTAACCATTTCTTTAGCTTGAATGGCTTGATGCAAACCAGCATTGTAACTACGACCTTCCAAAATACGACCTGTAAAGTGATCAACTAATAATATTTTGTTATCTCTAACAATATATTCAACCCCATATCTAAATACAAAGTTAGCCATCAAAGAGTTTCTTATCTTATGAACTAGATCTGAATTTTCAATATTGAATAGATTTTGAATTTTAAAATATTTTTGAGTTTTATCTACACCGCTATCACTAAGTGATATTGTGTTTGTTTCATCATCAATAATGTAATCATCTTTAGTTAGTGTTTTAACAAATCTATCTACATCAATGTAAAGTGATACATCTTTTTTAGGCTGACCAGAAATAATAAGTGGCGTTCTTGACTCATCAATCAAAACAGAGTCCACTTCATCAACGATAGCCATATTTAAATCACGAATAACCTTTTCAGAATATTCCTTAACCATGTTATCTCTTAGATAGTCAAAACCAAGTTCAGAGTTTGTTGTGTATGTAATATCACAAGCAAACATTTGTCTCTTAGTGTCTGAATCCATATCAGATAAGTTGTATCCAACAGTTATGCCTAGTGGATTTAAAGCTTGGGCACAAAATAAAGCATCACGCTTTACTAGGTATTCGTTAACAGTTACTATATGAACACCTTGTTTAGTTAATGCATTAAGGTAGGCGGTTAAAATGATGGTTAGGGTTTTACCTTCACCAGTATACATTTCAGCTAAATTACCTTTGTGGATGATGATTGCACCAATAATTTGAACTGGATAAGCATACAAACCATGAACACGATAAATCGCTTCTCTAGCTGTTGCTAGTGCATCAGGGAGAATAGCATCTAAAGATACACCTCTTTTGATTTTGTCTAAGAAAAATTGGGTACGAGAAGATAATTCCTCATTACTCATTTGGCGATATGTGTCTTTTAATGCTTCAACCTGTTTGGCTTGTTTAGTTGCGGCACGCAACTCTCTACCTCTAGGGGTGAAAATGTTAAATCTTTTTTGCATGATTTTGATTTTTATTTCTTATCTTTTTGATTTCGTGTTTTACTTCTTTAGCAACTTGGTAAATCGATTCTTGATTACCGGATGATTGTTTAATAATTTGTTGAGATTTTTGTTTTAAAACAGAATCTAAAATATCAATAAAATCTGAAACTTTAACAATCGAGTCCACAACTGGAGTTAATTGTTCAGATTTATATGTTAAGTCTTCTACTAAATAATCAATTTTCTTAGCAACAATATGAATCTTTCTAAATGTGATTATCAAATAAATACCTAGAATGATCGCCACGACTACTAAAATAATGACTAAAACAAGTAAAGTTGTGTTCATATTTTTTTCCGTTTGTCAAATAATTATATATTTTTTTAAATATATATAAATAAAAATTCAGTTCATTTTAATAACCACCTTGCTGAAATATAAAAAAAACAAAAAGGTTGGTATGAAAATGTATGAATTAAATAAGATTGATTATAAAAAGATAAGAAGTTACCGTAAATTCAAACAAGAGGAAATAGCATTGTATTTTTTTGAAAAGTTTGGTGATGATTTATTAGATATCACATACAACAAAATCAATAAAAAATTTAGCTCTATCCCATTCGAAAAAGGTGATTTGATCCATATAATGTGAAATTCACTTAAAACAACATTAAAAAGGTATAAAGATGATGATAATTTTTATGCTTGTTTGTTAAATAATTGTTACATAAACTCAATAAAAGAGATTAAAAAGTTTCTAAAAAATAGTGAGTTGGTGTTGAATTATTCAACATCTTTAGAATCTAGTTGGGGTAAATACCAGTTATTAAACAATAAAAACATAATTACAAATATCCAAAAACCAAGTAGTGTTGTTTTGGAGGAAATTATTCTAGTAGCATGTAAGTATTTAAAAAACTACACACAACCAACAATTAAAAGGGTAATTTATTTAAAATCGTTAGGATGAAGTTTTGAGGAAATTGGTAAAAAGTTAAGAAAAAAACCTTGAGTTATAAGGAGTATGGTGGAAAAAATATGATTAATAATTAAGAAATATTATCTTTAATTACAAACTTCTTAATGGTGTTATTAAATTAATGAAGTTAGGATCGTCTGAAGCGATAATAATAGGTGATAGTCCATTGTTAAATTTAAAAGTGACATTTTCACTCTTTATTGTGTTTAAAAGTGAAAGGAATAATTTTTGATTTAATTTTGTTTCAAATTTTTCAGTATTAGATTCAACTAAATCTATTTCTTCAAAAGAGTTACCAGTATCTGATGATAAGAATTTAATTGTTAGTTTATTATTAACAATTTTTAAATCAGCAATTGGGCGTTGTTCGTTAGAAACAAAAACTGAGCCACGATTTATTGCATTTAACAATTTAGATAAGTTGATTTTAAAAGAGAATTTTGTATCCGACAATATAGCATTAATGATATTTGGATAAATATTTTTATTAAATAATGAAAATTGTATTAATGTGTTTTCAGATGATATGATGCATTTTTTCTCACTTAAAAACATATCAATTGTTTTATTTTTTGATGTTGTTAAAATTTCAATAGCCATATCAATAGCTTTTGGTTCAATAACAAATTTAGTTGCTTCACCAGAATAGTTAAATTTGTAGTATGAGATTCTAAAAGAATCAGATGCAACACATTCTATTTGTGTTTCGTTAATTGGGTTAAATAAAATTCCACCAATTGATGGGTTTGTATTTGTAAAAGCATTAGAAATAAAAGGTTTAACTCTTTGTTGTATAGATAGTAAGTCATTATAAGATAGTGTAATCTTTTTTCATCCTTCATGATCAAATGGAATAAGTGGAAATGAAGGGTTATCAATTAAATTAATTTCAGATGTAGAATTTGGGGTGTTTATTTGTAGAATTTTTTCATCAATTTGGTTTATTGTAATTGTTTTTTGATCTATTTTTGAAATATAGTTATAAATCAATCTAGCTTTTACTAAAACATCGCCAGGTTGTTGGATGTCCGCGCCCTCTATTATTTGTTGATAAGAATTTTCACCATTTGTGGCAACAAAAACTAATTTGTTGTCTATAGATTTAATATGCACAGCTGATAATGCTGGAACAATATTATTTTCATCAATTAAGTTATTTATATTCTTTAAACAACTCAAGATAACATTTTTTTCAATTACAAATTTCATACAAAACAACTTTCTTTATTTTTATTTAATTTATATTTATTATTATAGGTTGTGGAAAAGTCTGTTTTTGCTTCTTTTTATATATATAAACATTTCCACAATTAATCCACATTACATTTTTTTATATATATTTTCAATTGTTATATTTAAATCAGGATCTGACTTTACAATTTTTTCTATTTTTTCTATAGCAGACATAACTGTCGAATGATCTCTTCCAGAGAATAATTGCCCTATTTGGGAATATGTCATATTAAATTTATTTCTTAAAACATACATACAAACATTTCTAGGTGTTATTAAATGTTTTAATTTAGATTTAGATTTAACCATATCCACTTTCACCCCATAACTATTACAAACTTGTTCAATAATTATGTTTGGGTCCATATCATAACCAAATAAACTAATTTCTTGTTGGTTTGTTGGAGCTAATATACTTCTTACATTATCCAAATCGATAATTGAATATTTTGGTAAATTATTAGCAGCAAAGAAGAAGATTTGATTAATATCACCTATCAACCTTCTTATATCGTTTGTATTTCTTCTAGCGATAAAAGAAGTTGCATCTGGTGAGAAAGTATAGACTTTATTTGATTCTTCAACTTTTTTATTGATTATTTCTACAACATTTTCAATATCAGGTTTTTGGATTGTTAAAGTAATTCCTGAATGGAATCTGGATTTAATTCTTTCTTCAAAACCAACCAATAGATCAATATTTTTGTCTGACGTAAACACTATATATTTATTGTTTTTTAATGCATTGTTAAATATCACAAACAATAATTCATTTATCTTAGTTCTACCAGACAAAATTTGGATATCATCAATTAACAACAAATCATAACTAAAATATTCATCTTTAATTTGTTCGATTAAAGATTTATCATCAGAAATTAAAGCATTATAAATTTGTCTACTAAAATCATCTGAAGAAATATACTTAACAGATTTATCTGGGTATGCTTTTACAAACTCATTACCAATAGCATGCAATAAATGTGTTTTTCCCAACCCAACACTTGCACTAATAAATAAAGGGCTTATAAAATGATCGGTTGTAACTTGTTTCCCAGCTAAACAAGCTGAATTATTGAAAGCACCAATAACTAGGTTATCAAACGTGTAATCTCTATTTACCCCAACCACTTTACCTATTGGTTTATATTCCATTTTGGTTGTTAATACCTTTCCCTCATTTAAAGATAGGACATTAAACTCATAACTAGTATTTTCTATAGAATTAAAATGTTTTTGGATATCTTTTACATAATCATTCAAAATTACTTGTTTGCTAAAATTGTTTTTTGCTAACAAAAAAATTACATTACCACTTACATCTTTTATTTTTAGTGTGGCAACAAATTTATCAAAAAACTCCTTGTTTGGACTTTTTTCTCTTAAAGTAGCAATAGTCGAATCTAAATTTTTCTCAATTTTACCCAAAATTTGATTAGCCATAATAGTTTGTAGATTATAGATTAATATATATTATAATAAATAAAAATAGTTTTTTATTTATAGGGGGGAAGTATGCAAAGAACATATCAACCAAACAAGGCTAAAAGAAGAAAAACTCACGGTTTTTTAGTTAGATCTAAAACTTCAAAAGGAAGAAAAGTTTTAAAAGCTAGAAGACAAAAAGGAAGAAAAAGATTAACTGTTTCTGATGAAAAATAAATCATCTACGATTTTATTGTCTATTAAAACTAATGATGAGATAGTTCAAACATTGAAAAGTGGTAGAAAACTAAATTTACCCTTCATTACAATATGGTTGACTAGACAATCAAACAAATCTCAAATTCAATATGCTTTATTAGTGAACAAAACACAATTTAAATTAGCTGTAGTTCGCAATAGAGTCAAAAGACAGATTAGAAACATATTAATTAATAGTCAATTAATAGGTGGAGTTAAAATTTTACTTAAACCAAACATCACTTATTTAAAAAAAACATATTCTGAAATAGAAACACAAATCATTAAAACAATCAATAAATATCAAAATGGGAAATAAATCAGCTTTAAAATATTCAAACATAAAAGCTAATGATACCGCTTCATCTGCCGGTAGTCCATTTTGAGGTAGTAAAAATAGTAACAAGAAAACACTATTTAAATCAATAATGAAGCAAGTATGAAGATGGACTAAAATTGCCATTTTCTTATTTATGATGTTAATGGGTCTATGAGGTTGTTTCCAAACAATGATCGAACCTGAAGTAGGACAAAATTCTGCTTTAGGACAAGGTTTGGAATTTGGTTTCCCTTTCGGTAGTACTGGCGATTATCGTTTTGATTTACAAATGGCAGCAGGCGCCTCGCAATATAACACTCTAACTTCATGAGGCATTGCTGCTAAGGGGTGCCATAGTCCATTTTATGCATTCTTTGTATGGCCAGCTGCATGAATTGTCACTCAATTTATGTGAAAAACTAAACCATGAGTAGGTGGTTTAAATGCATTGCTAGCAATTTTCTTACTATTACTTTTTATTCGTATATTGACAATGGCCATTTCTTTAAAATCAACATTCCAAAACGAAAAGATGACAGAAGTTCAAGGACAAATAGCTGAAATTAATGCCAAATATAAAGACGCTAAGGATGCGCAGTCAAAACAAATGAAGCAACAAGAAATAATGGCTTTATACAATAAAAACAATATTAAGCCATTTGCTGCTTTTGAACAAATGTTCTTAACATTACCTATTTTCTTGATTATCTACAGAGTAGTAACTATAGTTAGACCAATTAAGGTAACTGTATTGTTTAATATTTGAAACTTTGCTCTTTCTCCATTAACTCAAATCTTTAGTAACTTTACTAATGGAGGATGAACTTACATTTTCTTCCTACTATTAGTTATTGCTAGTCAGATCTTCTCAATGAAGATGCCACAAGCATTTGCTCAAAAAAGAAATAGGACAGCTAACACTTCATCTGATGCTGGCAAAAAACAATACAAGAAGACACAAAGAACACAAAACATCTTTATGATAGTAATGTGCGTTATCGTTGCTTTCTCTGCTGTGGGTGTAGGTTTATATTGGTTATTGAACTCATTATTTACAGTTCTACAAGCATGAATTATCCACATTTTAATAACTAGAAGAAAAACAAAAGAAAAACAATCTGGTGCTAGACTAGTTACATTTGATATCTAATGAGGAATATTAAAAGTTTTCTAAAGAAAAATAAGTTTTTGCCTTCAAAGAAAATGGGGCAAAACTTTTTATCAAATCCTATAGTGATTGATGAAATTTGTGAACGCATTCCCAAATTAGACCAATATGATTGCATTTTAGAAATTGGGCCAGGGCTTGGGGCAATTACTCAATATCTATCCCAACAAAGTAAGCCGTTAATATGTGTTGAATTGGATAAGCGTCTTTATGCTAATCTCTATCAACAATATAAAATGAAATCCAATATTAATTTGATAAACGACGATTTTTTAAATATTGATTTAGATAAACTTTGTTTGCGATACAAAAACATAATTGTGATTGCAAACATACCATATTCAATTACAACACCAATCATCTTAAAATGCTTAGGCTGTGATAAGATTAAAACCCTTTATATTATGGTTCAAAAAGAAGTAGCAGACAAATGGGTATATAGCAAAACTAGCAACAGAAATGCTGCTACTAACATAATCAATTATTATTTCGATATTAAAAAGATTATGACAATTAAAAATACAAATTTTGTTCCAGCACCAAAAGTTGATTCTGCAATGGTGTTATTAAATAAAAAAACCAAAGAACCATATGATCCAGAATTTTATAAATTTATTCGTCCCTTCTTTTTAGCAAAAAGAAAGAAACTTTTAAACAATTTACCGTTTGGTATCAATAAACAACAAATTACATCTTGTTTACTTGAATGAGGTTTTGATTCTAATGTAAGAGCAGAAGCATTAGATTACAATCATTGAAAAAAGTTGTATAAATTATTTGTAAGATAGTATGAAAATTA
Source organism: Mycoplasmoidaceae bacterium (assembly GCA_024427125.1). Next base: position 34,787 of record JAKSVN010000006.1, read on the forward strand.
AGGCCTATCCTAAAATTAATCTTTGTTTAAAAGTCTATAAAGGTTTATATGAATCTAAGCACAGAATAGATTCGGTGATGATGTTATATAAAAAAATGTATGACAGCATTTATATCAAAAAAGCACACGATCTATACATTTCATATGATGATAATGGTAAAGATGTATGTATTTCCGATTGCTTAGTAAGTAAAGCTTTGAATTATTTGCGTTACAAATACAATATCGATATTGGCTATGTCATTAAAATAGTTAAAAGAATTCCTTTTGGTTCTGGTTTGGGTGGGGGTTCAGCAGATGCTGCTGCAGTGATGAATTTTGTTTTGTCTAAACATAGCGATATTCAATTAGATCTTAAAGAAATTGCTATAGAATTAGGCAGTGACTTACCATTTTTTCTATCACGATATGATTTAGCAAGAGTTAAAAATATTGGAGAACTAGTTTCACCAATTTATAACTGAAAACCTAAAATTGATCTGCATTTCACACCAATCGTTTGTTCAACCACAAAAGTTTTTGCCTCATTAGAACATGATGCAGATTATGTTTCAAAAGTTAATGTTGACCATATAGTTCATAATCACTTATATAAACAACATTTATCAAATGTTGTTTATAATGATTTAACTAAATATATAATACAAAATTATAAAGAGTTATACGAAGTGTATAAGCAATACCCTAATCGCAGTTTTTTCACTGGGTCGGGACCAACTATCGTAACTCTAAAGGATAAGTAGATGAAAGTAAGAGCAAGATACGCACCAAGCCCAACAGGATTCTTCCATGTTGGTGGAGCAAGAACAGCATTATTTAATTACCTATATGCAAAGCATATGGGCGGGGATTTTATTTTAAGAATAGAAGATACTGATACTGAAAGAAATGTTGAAGGTGGAATTGAAAGTCAAATTAATAACCTTGAATGAATGGGTATTAAAATTGATGAATCAGTTAAGAATCCAGGAAAGTTTGGACCATATCAACAAACACAAAAACTAAAAAGATATCAAGAATTAGCTTATAAGCTACTTGAAGAAGGCAAAGCATATCGTTGTTTTTGTACAAAAGAAGAGCTAGATAAAAATAGAGAATCAGCTATGTCTTCTGGGCAAACACCAAAATACAATAGACATTGTTTGTATTTAACAAAAGAAGAAATTCAAAAGAAAATTGATGCTAAGATCCCATTCACTATCAGATTAAAGATTGATGATAACACAACATATGAATGAGATGATATGATTAGGGGTAAAATCTCAGTTCCAACATCTGCTTTAACAGACCCTGTGTTATTAAAATCTAATGGAATACCTATGTATAACTTTGGTGTTGTTGTAGATGATCACGATATGCAAATAACACATGTGTTAAGAGGTGAAGAGCACATTTCTAACACACCTTACCAAATAGCTATTAAAAAAGCTTTAGGTTGAGAAAAAGATGAAATTCAATATGGTCACCTTTCAGTCATTGTTAATGAAACTGGTAAAAAATTGTCTAAGCGTGACAAAACATTAAAACAATTTATTCAAGATTATCAAGAAATGGGATTCATTCCTGAAGCAATAGATAATTTCTTAGCATTGTTGGGTTGATCACCAAGCAATAATAAAGAAATTATGAGCATGGATGAAATGATACAAAACTTTGAAATTAAGAAAGTATCTAAAGCCCCAACATTCTTTGATTTCAATAAGATGTTATGAGTAGGTAATAAATATTTTGTTGCTGTAGGAGATCAAAAATATTTAAACTTTGTTGATAAATTTGTAACAGTTGATTTTGGACAATTTGCTGATAGGAAGAATGATATCCTTTTATTATTCAAAAAACAAATTCAATATGCTGCACAATTAAATGAGTTAATAACAAACACGTTCTTGAAACCAATGGATACTAGCAAAGAGTTTAGGATGAAATTAAGCAATGATGTTTATCAAAAAACATTACATGCATTCTTTGAATTAGTATGCAAAGGCGCAGATGGAATTAGTTTTGATGAAGCAAAAGAACTTATAAATAAGACTAAAGAATTGTCAGGTAATAAAGGGCAAGATCTATTCATGCCAATTCGTCTAGCAATTACTGGAATAGAACATGGTCCAGAACTAAATAAGATTATTTCGATTTTGGGTAAAAAACTAATTAGAGAAAGATTAACTAAAGTCTTATTGTATAAATAAAATAATTGGTATACTTAATTAGATAGGAAAGAACTATGGAAAATAAACAAATCATTACTTTAGCATATGAATTAGCTAAAACTAAATACAAAAATAAACCATTCACTTTTGAACAACTATGAAGTGATCTAGTTAAAAAGGCAAGACTAGATGAAGATGAACAAAAAATTGTTGGTCATGTTTATACATGTATGTTACAAGACCACAGATTTATCTTTATTGGTAATCATGAATGAAAAGTTAGAGAATTTTTAAAACAAGATGAACAAGCAGCACTAAATCATGCTTTGTATGACTTTAAACAAGAACAAGAAGCTGAAGCAAAACGTTTAGCAGATCTAAATGATAAAGCAATGTTCGAACAAGAAGCATACTATGATGAAGAAGATCTAGAAGCTATGCATAAAGAATATAAAGAAAAACTTATGCATGATGTTGATGAAGAAGATGAAGAGCCAACTTTAGAACAAGAAACAGAACCAGAAGAAGACGAAGAAGATGCTGAATAAGCATCTTTTATTTTTGTTATTAAATAATAACAAAAATAATAATAAAATATAAGTAGGAGAACTTATATGGGGTTTTTAAATATTTTCAAAAGACATAAAAGCAAGTTAGTTAACATGCAAGATATGTTAGCTAAAGCAGCAGCAGGACATTATGCTGTCCCTGCTATTAATATTAACAATCTTGAATGAATAGGTGCAGTATTAGATGCTGCTGAGCAAACTAAATCACCTCTTATTCTTGGTGTTTCATCTGGAGCAGCTAAATATATGTTTGGATGAAAAAACGTAGTAGACATGGTTGAAAACGTTATGAGAACTAAGAAAATTACAGTTCCAGTAGCATTGCATGTAGACCATGGATCATATGAAGCATGCAAAGAGGCATTAAAAGCTGGCTTTAGTTCAGTTATGTTCGATGGTTCTAAATTACCATTCAATGAAAATTTAACTAAAACTAAAGAGATCGTTGCTTTAGCAAAAAAGAAAAAAGCAACAGTTGAAGCTGAAGTTGGTGGTATTGGTGGTAGTGAAAACGGTGTAACATCCAATGGCGAGATAGCTAATGTTGGAGAATGTGCATGTATGGCAGCACAAACCGAAATATGTTGTTTAGCTGCTGGAATTGGAAACATTCATGGTATCTATCCAAAAGATTGAAAAGGATTAAATTTCAAGAAGTTGGAAGAAATATCTACAGCAGTTAATAAAAAGCCACTTGTATTACACGGTGGCACAGGAATACCTGAAGATCAAATTAGAAAAGCCATAGATTTAGGTATTTGTAAAATTAACGTTAATACTGAATGTCAATTATCTTTTGCTGCTGCAACAAGAGAATATGTTGAAGCTAAAAAAGATTTAGATAAAAAAGCAAAAGGCTTTGACCCAAGAAAGTTATTAAAACCCGGAACAGAAGCTATTAAGCAAACTGTTATTGAAAAGATCAAAATGTTTGGCTCACAAAATAGAGCTTAATAAATTATGAATTTATTTGTTGGCATAGTCGGCCTACCAAATGTAGGCAAATCAACTTTATTTAATGCGATTACTAATTCACAAGTTGAAGCAGCTAATTATCCATTTGCAACAATTGAACCAAATGTTGGTATTGTTGCAGTGCCTGATAAAAGATTGACTGCCTTATCTTCACTTATTAATCCCGCCAAGACAACACCCGCTATTTGTAGGTTTGTTGATATTGCTGGATTAGTTAAAGGTGCTAGTAAAGGTGAAGGATTAGGTAATCAATTTTTAGCCAATATTAGAGAAGCTGATGCAATATGCCATGTAGTTCGATGTTTTGCAAATAAAGATATTACTCATGTGTACAACTCAGTAGATCCAAAGCGAGATGTAGAAATTATTAACTTAGAGTTAATTGTCTCTGATTTAGATGTTGTTAATAAGAAAATAGAAAAAGTTCATAGAAAAGCAATGTCTGGAGACAAAGAAGCTAAGTTTCTAGATGATTTATATGCTAAAGTGCAAAAGCAACTAATGGATAACAAGTTAGTGAAAGATTTGCAATTTAACGAAGATGAACTAAAGCAAATTAAATTAGATAACTTTTTAACATTTAAACCAACATTGTTTATTGCAAATGTTGATGAAGCAAGCATTGCTCATCCAGAAAACAATCAATATCTTAAGCAACTTAAAGATTGTTGTAAAAAAGATGACATTATTGTTCCTATTTCTGCACAAATAGAATACGAGATATCTAAATTGTCTAATGAAGATAAGATTCCATTTATGGAAGATTTAGGTCTAAAAGAAACGGGTTTATCAGCTGTTATAGTTCAAGCATATAAATTATTAAACTTATCAAGCTTCTTTACTTATGGTAAAGACGAAGTTAAAGCTTGAACATTCGTTAATGGTATGACTGCGCCAGAATGTGCAGGATTAATTCATAGTGATATTCAAAAAGGATTTATTCGTGCTGAAGTAATGAATAGTTCAGATTTAATTAATCTTAAGTCTGAAAACGAGGTAAAAGCTAAGGGTTTACTTCGTGTAGAAGGAAAAGATTACATTATTAAGGATGGAGATGTAGTTTACTTCAGATTCAATGTATAGGAGGATGTTATGGCAAAAATTAATGCACTTAGATCACAAAGAGGATGAATAGAAGTTATTTGTGGACCAATGTTCTCAGGTAAGTCAGAAGAATTATTAAGAAGAATTGGCCTTCTTAAGTTTTCTGAAGTCAAATATTTATTATTCAGTCCAGCAACAGACACTAGATCAGGTTTAATGAGAGCTAAAAGTAGAGATGGTAGAGTTGTTGAATCTATTTCTGTTAATAATTCAAGAGAAATTATTGATAAGATAAATGCAGATACGAACGATGTTCAAGTAATTGCCATTGATGAAGCCCAATTCTTTGATGAAGAATTACCAGAAGTTTGTAATTATCTAGCTAACAATGAATATATTGTTATAGTAGCTGGTCTTGATATGGATTCATGAGGAAGACCATTCCCTCCTATGATGAAATTGCTAGTTTATGCTGAAAAGGTAACTAAACTGAAAGCAATTTGTACTAATTGTGGTGCAACAGCATCCTACACAAGTCATATCAATCCTAGACCTATGGAAGAAAGAATTTTTGTAGGCGACAAAAATGAATATACTGCACTATGCAGACATTGTCATAGTCAGAGCAAATTAAACTATAATAACTTTCCAAAGGTAAAAAAAGCTAAAATATAATGATAGAAAAGGATAAGTTATGAATTACCCATTAGATTCACTTGTATATATAGCTCCCATCTTATTTATTGTAATGATGGTGGCTTTTCCAGTAATTGGAGTATTTGGAGGATGAAAAAGAGCTGCTTATTGAGGTGGCGGTAACTTTATATTCTATATTATTGGGATGATTATTTGAATTACATGTAATCAAGCAATGTCCGGTTCCGTTGTAGGGCTAATCAAAGGAATTATTGGACAAAAGTTTGATGGAGATCTTTCTAAAATAGCTGCTTCTGTGTTAGCGCCTATTTACTTTATTGGTGTTGTATTTATATCTAATATTATTCTTGTTATCAACTATTATGCATGGTTTAAACGTGTGGCAGGTTTGAGTAAGTATAAAACAGTTAAGAAAACATCATCTAAAGGTGTTGTAACTAAAAGCAAAGTTCAAGTGCAACACAATTATTCTACAAAGTACAAAGTAATGAATATGGTAGTCGGTGGCGTTGGAATGGGGATGCTAATGTTACCTACAACATTTGCATCAACAAATGCTTTATTCTTTACTACTACATCATATAAGACAAGAGCAAAAAATAAATTTGCTGCGGGAGTTTATGCAGCAACTGTTGGTTCAGATTACACAATAGATTGATTATCATACTATAGTAATGCAAACGATACAGCAAAAGATTTTGATGCACTATTTGCCGCTTTAGATATGTATAAGGTTAAAGTTGATTTTATTCCACCAGGTGGTTCAGCCGAAGATGTTAAACACGAAACATTAATGGAAGCTTTAGCAGACACATTTAATGTCGGTTTAGGAAACATTAACGGAAGCACAATGGATTATAAAGACCCTGCTGATAGAGAGACAATTGTGAATGCTGTTAATAATATTACTGATTCATGGAATTGACTTATTGATCAAGCCGGACCTGCCATGTCGGCGCTATTTAATTCAGATAATGCAACAGAGGTAGTTAGTGATTTTGTTGCAAATATGGCAAGTTCTTCCTTGTCAGATGATTTAAAGATAACTGAAGAGAATATCAAAAATTATTTAGGAGACCCTGATACTGGATACGAAGGTATATTTAAAACTCTACTAAAAGAATATCAAAATGATCCACAGGGTGAGGGACAGGGTGAGTTTCACGATATTCAACACATTGATGTTACCCAAAAAGCTTATGATAATATGGTAAATGCTATTTCAAATTTATATCAATGAGAAGAAACAGAAGACTTTAAAAAAGAAGATTACATTGGTGCATTTAGTGAATGTATGAACGATTTGTTAGGTTTGTTGTTTTGCTAAATAAAAAAGAGGTTTATGCAGTGAACCCCATTTCGGGTACTGCAAAAAAACTTAAAAGAAATTAGGA
>JAKSVN010000007.1 GCA_024427125.1 Mycoplasmoidaceae bacterium
TTTATTGATTTGAGTAAAAAACCGAGATTATTCTCGGTTTTTCTTTTCTAGTCTTCCCCATTGATAGCTATTTTTATTTACTTATAATATAGGTATGAAAAGAAAGTTTATTTTATTACCTATAACTTTAACAGCATTGTCACCAGCAATTAGTTTGGTTGGGTGTGGTGGTTATACACCAGAACCAAAGGCTGATGTTATAATTGATTTAAGTGTTGATGCCTCTAGTTCGCACGATGGGCCCAAAACAAAAACAGAACCATTTTTTATTAATACTAACAAAACCTACCAATTTAATATTGATGCAGGTATTTGTTCATCTTTTGAATATGCTACCAATGAAAGTTCATTTTGAATTAATAATGAGGGAACTGACATAGATGTGTCGATAAAATCAATAAAAGTAAAAGGCAAGGCATTTACACCAACTCTAGAAAGAGAGGGGACGCCAGGTACTTATTGTTATTATGTAAGTCGTACAAGAAAAAACGTTTACATTTACAATTATGATATAACTGATATAACACTAACTATGTCAATTATCCTAAATTTTAACGAAAACAATGGCGAAAGTGTTGTAGCTTATTGATATGGTGCTTCTTAACAACCCTAAAAACCGAGTTTATTCTCGGTTTTTCTTTTCTAGTCTTTCCCATTGATAGATTTCTATTACTTATAATATACATATATGAAAAGAAAATTTATTTTATTACCTATAACATTAACAGCATTAGCACCAGCAATTAGTTTGGTTGGGTGTGGTGGGGATGAACCAGAGTCTGAATATATAAATGTTGAAATAAAAAATAATACTTCAATTGATTCTTTCCCTTTATATAAGAATAAGTGTTATAAATTTTACAATGATGCATGAGATAATGATTTTGGTAGTTTAACAATGATTCTCTGACCTGATTATGAAATAAATAAAATATTTGATATCGATGTAATAAAAGTAGAAATTAACAACCGTGAAGTGGAAAGTTATGATGCACACAAACGGGAAGAAAAATGAGTATTGGACTTGAATGGAGTTATTAAAAATAAAAATTATGCAATTTATGTTAAATCAAATGTTGAAGTAATAAATTGTTATGGTACTATTGGGGCTTAATCCCTCTTTTTTTATTTCTATATAATATGTGTATGAAAAGAAAATTTATTTTATCACCAATAACATTAACAGCATTAGCACCAGCAATTAGTTTGGTTGGGTGTGGAGATCCAGATACACCAGAGCCACCAAAACCAACACCACCAACACCTTATGCTATTTATACATTGGATGAAAAATCAATCCCTGCAGCTAATATTGAACTTTTTAAAACAAATAATCAGCTTTATTTAATAAAAGATAAAATATATCAATTTGTTTTAAATTATTCTATGGTTGAGCAAGAGTATTGAACCCCAAATCAAGTTATGCTTAAATTGGTTGATGTTGATTTCATACACATTCCTTTTAATGTGTTATACATTGACATTGATGGGGTTGTATTTAAAGATGGGATTGATGAACAAAATCCTTGTTTCCAATATTTTGGTGATGAACTTTTTTTATGAAATTATAGTGAATACACAAAAGATAGCTCAATATTAAGTATGTATATATCAATAAATTCAAATAGAGATGATGTTAACCCAGAAATTAGAATAAGTAAACCACCTTATTAAGGTAAATAGAATTAAATAAGAGGCGCAACTTTTTGTTTTATTAATTTTATTAAAGCGTAGAGGAGAAAAAAATATTCTAATAATTTACTTTAAATAAAGTTAATCCACAAGCAGGCGCTTTATAAACTGCTTGGCCTTTTTTTGGTTCATTAAGTAATTGTTTTATCTTAGATAATGTTATCTTTCCTTCGTTTAAAGCAAGCATTGATCCAACCATCATTCTTACTTGGCTTCTTAGAAATCCTGTTCCCTTAATTACTATTTTAACCAAGTCCTTATTCTTCCTTATATATATAGAAAGAATTTGTCTTTCTAAAGATTCTCCAGATCTTTCATCTGTTGAAAAAGATAAAAAATTATGCTTTCCTAAAAATACTTTGTTTGATCTTTTTAAAAGACTAATATTAATTGGTTTATTATATTGATAGATATGATTACTTTCTACAGCATCATTAATATTATTAGTATTTATTGAATATATATAAGTCTTATTCTTAGCCATGAATCTGGCATTAAAATCTTTTGCTGCCTTTTTTAGTTTGATAATTCGTATGTCATATGGCAAAGCTTTGTTTAAAGCTTCCATTACTTGTTTTGGTTTTATTTTGATTTCTAAATCAAAATGAATTACTTGTCCTAATGCATTTACTCCAGCATCAGTTCTACCTGCAGCATAAATCTTAACCTTTTGGTTAAGTACTTTATAAATAGTGTTTTCTAAAACACCTTGGATTGTTTCTTGACCAGGTTGCTTTGCTCAACCATGGTAGTTACTACCATTGTAGCTTAATGTTGCTTTGAATCTTTGTTTCATAACTATATGTTAAAGCAGTCAACTGCTATGAATGGATACATTATAACTTTACGTGCACATAAATATATAAATAGAGCAAGCAAAGCAATTAAAATCGCAAATGAGACTCAATTCGAAACTGAGCAATGGTAGACTCTATATTTTGTTCTCTTGGCCCTAGGAACAAAGTTTCTGGCTTCCATAGCGTCAGATAATTTCTCTGCATGATTGAAACTTGCAGCAAACATTGGAATCACTAACGAATTTATTGCCTTTATCTTAACAATGATGTTTCCGTTTCTAAAGTCAACTCCTCTACTTGCTTGCGCACTTATTATTTTATTTGCCTCATCAAATAAGTTAGGTACAAACCTTACAGCTACTGCAATTATGTAAGCTATTTCAGTCACAGGAACCTTGATTCACTTAAGTGGTCATAATATATGTTCATATGCGTAAGTTAGTTGTAATGTTGATGTTGTGTTCACTAATAAACTAAAGATAGTCAACATGCAATATAGTTTTGCGCATGTGCTTATGCTATTTATTAGGACAGAACTGCTTAGTCCATATCATGGACTTGAATATCTTAGGTATCAGTCTTGTCCATTAACTTTAATGTGGAAATATGAACCAATAGGTTTATCAAATATTCATGCTGAATCAACCTTTCCACCCCAAATAACACCTGTTATTCAATAATGTCCATCTTGTTCGTGTATTCAGTCCTTATTTAATAAAGATGTCCAATTACTACCCCATAGGTCAAATTTATTTTGTATATTAAATTTCAACCCTGGATTTTTAGAAACCAATCAATTTATTAAAAATATGAAAATAAACAAAACTAATAGTGTACGCAAAATAGGTTTTAGTTTTTTTCTAGGTAATTTAGCTGATATCCATAGACTAATTACTAAAATAAGTATTAGTAATTGACCAATAAGTGTTACTGGTATGAAGGTCAAAGCTATAAGTAATAAAGAACAAATTACCTTTAAGGTAGGATTAAATTTGTTCAAGAAAAGAGGACGATCTTCTAATGGTATTTGATTAAACATTAGTGCCTCCTTTCTTGATTAAAGAAAGCAAATCATCTAAACTTCTAGGTTGCATTGGTAAAACATTAGGATGTTTTCTTGCTTCTAGAATAACATGTGGAACATCTAGCCCTATATTATTAATTAATTGATTATCATTAAATATTTCATATGGCGTTCCAGTTTTGAGTAGAGTATTGTTATGGATAACTAATACTTGGTCAGCTAACTCTAGTACATTATCCATGTTATGGGTAATGATGATGATTGTCTTACCATGCTTAGACAAATCTTTAATAATATTAATATTTTTCTTTTGATATGATGGGTCAAGACCAGCTGTTGGTTCATCAAGAATGATAACATCAGTTTCTAAAGCAAGAACACCAGCTAAAGCTACCAATCTCTTTTGTCCATTTGATAAATCAAATGGATTGGCTTTTAATAATGCTTTATCAAGTCCTACTAAATACATATATTTAGAAGCTAATTTCTTGGCATTTTCTTTATTAACATGATAGTTAATAGGACCAAAAGCTATATCTTTTTCAACTGTATCTTTAAATAATTGATACTCAGGGAATTGGAAAACAATTCCAACATCTTTTCTTATTTCTTTATATTGTTTAACTTTCTTTTGAGAAGACAATATGGCTTTATCTTTGATAAATACATTACCGAATCTAAGTTTTGTTAAACCGGAAATTTGAGATACTAGGGTTGTTTTTCCAACTCCAGAGTTGCCTACAATTGCATATACCTTTCCTTTTTCAAAGGAATAGTTAAAATTATCTATTAAATGTATTGGCTTCTTTTTAGGTCCAATACAAATTTGAACATTATCACAAGTAATAATGTTCTTGGTTCCAAAGTTTTTATTAATTACATTATTTGACATAATTAATCCTTTGGTTTAGTTTGTAACTAAAAGGTTTATCTAATGATAAACTATCTATCATTGGGTTGTTAAAAACTTCTTCAGGCGTTCCAACTAGTGCAACCTTTCCTTTGCTCATTACAATAATCCTATCAGCTTTAGCTGCTTCTTCCATATCGTGCGTTATGTTAATAATAGTCTTGTGTTTATTATTCTTAAGTTGTATGATTAGATCATTAATCCGTTTTTTAGATTTTGAGTCTAACATACTTGTAGCTTCATCAAAAACAATAAGATTTGGATCCATTGCTAAAATTGATGTCAGTGCAACTAATTGTTTTTGACCACCCGACAAAAAATTAACACTTGATTTTAATAAATCAAATGTACCAACATATTTTGATGTTTCATTGATTATGTCTGACATTTCTTGTCTAGATTTGCATTGATTTTCTAGACCAAACGCTATATCATCTTCAACTGACAAACCAATAAATTGGTTATTTGGATTTTCAAAAATAATTCCTGTCTTTTGTTTTAGGTTTTTTACATTAGTTTTATCAACAATTTGATTATTAAAAGTAATAGAACCATTTCATGGTTTTAGTAGTCCTGATAATATTTTCCCTACTGTTGATTTACCACAGCCATTAGCACCAATAATACAAATATATTCATTTTCTTTAATAGAAAATGAAACATCAAACAAAATAGGTGTTTGTTTTCTATAACCAAAATTAACCTTATCAAGTTTAATCAATATGTTATTACTAGTTTTGAACATTTAAATAATTATATTATTTATTTCGTTCAAAGTATGCTTTAGCAGTCTTTATATCTCTTTCTATTGCATTAACTAATAATTTAGATGATTTATATTTTGTATTATCTCTAATGAATTTACAAAATTCAACTCTTATCTTATTTCTTATGCTTTGTGGGTATAAACTTCTTGGTAGTAATTTTTTATTTAAAACATGAACTTCAATAATAGGAACATTCATTTTGAATGTTTTACTTGGTCCAACAAAAGCAACGGCTTTGTGTCATTTTCTACCAATTCTAACACGAGCAACATAAGATCCAGGGCAAACAGCTAAGCGCTTATCAACCTTAAGGTTGATTGTTTTGTATCCTAACTCTCTTCCACGCTTTTGTCCTTTGATTCAACAGGATGTGTAATGATATGGTCGATATAAAAATCCATTTGCTCTTTCTACTTGTTTAGAATTAAGCATTTGTGAAATTAGAGTTGTAGAAACTCTACCATTGTGGTTAACACTATCAACTTTGAAATATTTATTTAGGATAGTGTATGGTTTGTGATCTGATCCAAACTTAAAGTTTGTACCAACAACAATTGAATTTGGTTTAATAGGCAATAAAACTCTTTGAACAAATTCTTCAGCTTTCATATTATCTTTTGAAATATCAAAGATAAAGATGTTTTGCGGACCAAATTTAGCAATGTTTTTAATTCTTTCTTTAAAAGAATACAATTGTGTTTTAGTTTTAGGGTTGAAATCCTTAAATGTTAAAACATTGAAATGATGAAACATTTCTAATAATTGACAGTGCATAACATGGATTGAACCAAAATAACCAATGACTAATGGTCATTTGGATTTATGAATATCATTTAATTTAATTTCTTTAATTCTTGTTGGCATGTTCGTTTATATAGTTAATTAAAGTATAAGCATTTTTTAACTTAAAATCTCCACATTTAGTTCTTACTAAATTAGTTATGTGGGCAATTGTTCCTAATTTTGCTGCTAGGTCTTCAGCAAATGATCTAACATAAAAACCTTTTGTTACATTTAATGTAATTTTTAACTCTTGCTTATTTGGATTAAAATCATTTATCCTAAATCCATTGATCTTTACTAATCTTGGTTCTAATTCTAATGGTTTGCCTTCTCTAGCATATTCATATGCTTTTTTTCCATTAACTTTGATAGCAGAGTATGGATGTGGTCTTTGTAAATACTCTTGATCAACAAAACTAGCTAAAGCTTGTTTAACTTGTTTTTCATTTAATTTAACTTTTTGTTTGTCTATGATAGTACCAGTTTTGTCACCAGTCTCAGTTCTAATACCAAACTTAATGGTAGTTTGATATTGTTTATCTTGTAACATTAAATCACCTAGAAGGTGTGTTCCTTCATCATATCCAATAATGAGTAAACCTGTTGCCATGGGATCAAGCGTTCCTGCATGGCCAACCTTTTTATAATGACAAGCGCTTTTAATTTTAGCAACAACATCGTTGCTTGTTCATCCTTGTGGCTTGTCAATCAATATAAGTTTATCTGGTGTAAACATAATATAATTTTATCATAAATCAAATATGAGAATAGTAATTGGTAACATAATTAGAGCTAATAGTATCTTTAAGTTGATTAAGAAAAATGATCATATTGCTGTTGGCGTATCAGGTGGAAAAGATTCATTAGTTCTACTAAAAACACTAGATATTTTTTGTAAAAAAATAAATAAGGAAAAGAAATGAAATCTTAAAGTGAAAGGGTTTCATGTTTCCTTAGGATTTAAACAAGTTAACTATGCTAAACTAATTAAATTTGCTAAAGCAAACGATATTGAATTAGAAATCCTAGACTCAAATATTTCTGAAGTCTTAAAAGCAAAAAAAGAAAAAGGTAAAATTCAATGTTCACTTTGTGCAAAGATGAAAAAAGCTATTTTAGTTAGAGCAATGAAAGAACAAAAATTTAATAAATTAGCTCTAGGTCATCATGCTGATGATGCAATAGAAACATTCTTTATGAATATGTTAAATGAATCAAGATTAGCTACGCTAAGACCAATAAGCTATCTAGATAGAAACAAGGTTTGATTAATTCGTCCATTAATTCTTTGTCGTGAAAAAGAAATTGAAAAAGTAGCAAAGAAATATAAATTACCAGTCGTTAACAATCTTTGTCCTAATGAAAAAATAACTCAACGTTCTTTTATTAAAGAATTCATAAATAAAAACTTCTATAGTTCTAAAGAATGACCTAATGCTTATGTGAATATCTTTAGAAGTTTTCTAAATAAAGATGGATCATACATTTGATTTGATGAGAATTTTGAACAAAAACATCTAAAAAATCACAATAATATATAGTTTTTTAGCACGCACAGGCAAAATGCTTTTATAATTAAAGTAGATTTATATAAAAAATGAAAAGTGTTCAAGTTAAAATAACAGACCCATCCTACTTACATAGAAAAATGGCTGCCAAATTACAACAAATTGCAGGTAAATATACTTGTGATATTGATGTTATTATTGGAACAACAAAAGCCAATGCTAAATCATTAATTAACTTAATGACCGCATATACTAAAGTTAAAGTTCCTGGCAAAATTGAAATTCGTACTTCAAGTTGAGATGATGAAGAAAAAGCTATTAAGGAAATAGCTGACTTCTTTGGTGTCGAATATAAATAAAAGGCATTAAGCCTTTTATTTTTTTAATAAATTTAATTTAATTTTTTCTGTTAAGTTTTTCTTTAATCCAAAACTTATTGCAAGTTTTTTAGCTCTAGCTAATCATTCCGTTGTTAATGTATGCATTTCATGCGAATCAGATTCTATAATAACTGGAATTTTTGTTTTAGCTACTAGTTGTCAGAAATATTTGCAAGGATAATGTCATTCACTCTTAGTTTCATAATCTATGAAGTTAACATTAAAACCTAAGGGCAGCTTATATTTTATAGCAGCTTTAATTATGTTTTTACTTACAGTAATAGCTGCTTTATCTCATTTTTGATAAGAATTTAAAAAGATATCAGGATGAGCTACTCAAGACATTAAACCACTAGACATAGCTGCCATATTATTTTGATCAAATTCTTTTAATTGTTTAGTTGTTTTAGTAACATTTACTGCAAGTGGTAATGGTAATTGCATTTTAAATAAATCACCATAGAAATGATTGCCAAAAATCAAAAAGTCACAATACGGATCTTTTGCTAGTTTTTGAATATATCAACGGTTTGCTTTGTTATATTCAACTTCATATCCAAAATAAATTTTTAATTTATTTTTATATTTTTTATTTAGCTTATCAATGTTATGTTTAAGATCTGCTATTTCTTTATAACGTGCTCTTCTTTTTTGATAAGGGCAAGGAATAGTAATTGGAGCATGTTCAGTAAAATATAGTTTCTTGTAGTCATGTTTTAATGCATAAGCAACAATATCTTCTAATTTATTTGAAGAATGCTTACAAATATATGTATGAATATGAAATATATTCTTTTGCATAATACCAATATTATAAAAAGAAAAAGAGTGCTCGAGCACTCTTTTCCATGTATAGAAAAATTATTTGTTTTCGATAGCTTGAACTGGACAAACTCCAGCACATGCACCGCATCCCACACATTTAGAGTGGTCAACACCGGCTTTGCCATCAGAACCGATAGCTACAGCACCTACTGGGCAAACGCCTGTGCAAGCACCACAGCCTAAACATTTTTCTTTATTTACGACAGCTTTTGACATAATAAGATTAATCTCCTTAATACCTTTATATTATATATGTATTTCTATATAAATAAATAATTATTTATATATTAAATAAACTCTCTTTTTTTGTAGCTTCTATGAAGTAATTCATGAGCTTTGTAAGAATTTGGTTTTTCCAAGAAATCCTTGTAAATTTTGATGATAGAAGGGTTCTTGTGGCTCTTTCTATACTCTTTATTAGCATCATTCTTATATAGAGCTTTAGAACGAAGTTTGATAACTTCTTCTTTGCTAATTTTGTCATAGTCAACATATGGCATTCCACCACCGTTAACACAACCACCAGGACAACACATTATTTCAATGAAGTGGTATTGTTTCTTTCCGGATTTAACATCCTCAAGAACTTGTCTAGCGTTAGCTAAACCAGAAACAACACAGACTTTAACTTCTTTACCTTTAAGGTTTAAAGTTGCTTCCTTAATACCCTTAGGTCCACGGACTTTCTTGTATTCAATTTCTTTTAGGTCTTCACCAGTGACTACATCAGCAACAGTTCTTAATGCTGCTTCCATCACACCACCAGATGCACCAAAGATTACACCAGCACCTGTTGATTCTCCAATTAGATCATCAAATTTACCATCATGTAGTTTAGGAAAGTTAATTCCCATAGCTCTAATCATTCTAGCTAATGATCTAACTGTTAATACTGCATCAGTGTCTCTCATGCCTTTTAATGCATCACATCCATATTGGATTTCAGATTTCTTTGCAGTACAAGGCATAATATGAACCGTGAAAATCTTTTTAGGATCAATACCCATCTTTTGTGCTCAGTAAGTTTTAGTTACTGCACCTTGCATTTGCATTGGTGATTTTGCAGTTGATAAGTTGTCAATGAATTCTGGATAGTATGCAGTACAGTAGTTAATTCAACCTGGACTACAACTTGTTATCAATGGTAGTTTACCACCATTATTTAAACGATCAAGGAATTCATATCCTTCTTCCATGATTGTTAAATCTGCAGCAAAGTCCACGTCAAAGACGTATTTAAATCCTAGTCTCTTTAGGGCTGTGATTGTTTTTCCTTCAACATCTGTTCCAATTGGTAAACCAAACTCTTCACCTAGTGCTGCTCTAACTGATGGAGCAAAAGATGCAACTACTGTTAAATCTGGATCAGATAATTTTTCAAATACTTCATCATAACTTGTTCTTTCTGTTAATGCTCCGGTTGGACAAACCAATGTACATTGACCACAACCTACACAGGCTGTTTTATCCATCTTTTCATCAAAAGCACAACCAATGTATGTCTTAAAGCCTCTATCATTAGCATGAATAATACCAACATCTTGTTGTTTAGCACAAACAGAAATACATTTCTTACATAAAATACATTTGCTTGGATCTCTAACAATACATGGAGATGTTGTGTCAGGTTCATGCGAATGTTTTTCACCATCATATGCATGATCATCAATCATATATGTTTCTGCATATTCTCTCAATTTACAGAAATGAGATTTTAGACAGTTAGAACAATCTTTTCTGTGGTTAGACATTAATAACTCAAGATTTTTTCTTCTAGCATCAAATGTTTTTTTAGTGTTTACACGTACTTCCATGCCTTCGGCAATTGGATAAACACAAGCAGCAACTAATCCTCTTGCACCTTTAACTTCTACTAAGCACATTCTACATGCACCAATAGGGTTAAGATCTTTTAGATAACATAAAGTAGGAATGGTAATACCATTAGCTCTTGCAGCTTCAAGAATAGTTGAACCTTCTTCAGCTTGAATCTTAATGCCTTCAATTTGTAAATTAATTAATTTCTTAGCCATAGTCCCTCCTTACTTCTTACTAATTGCACCGAAACGACAGTTTCTAGCACAAGCTCCACACTTAATGCATTTTGATTGATCAATTTGGAATGTCTTTCCAATTTGACCACTAATAGCTTGAACTGGACAGTTTCTAGCACAACTTGAACATCCCTTACATTTAGCTGGATCAATAAAGTATCCAGTTAAAGCTTTACATACACCAGCAGGACATTGTCCTTTAGTATGAGCAACGTATTCATCTCTAAAGTATCTTAAAGTTGAAAGAATTGGGTTTGGAGAAGATTGTCCTAAACCACAAGCTGAAGTTGCCTTAATGTGAGCTGATAAATCTTCAAGTCTAGCAATATCAACTTCACTAGCTTTACCTTCAGTAAACTTAGTTAATAATTCTAGTAATCTCTTGTTACCAATTCTACATGGTACACATTTACCACAAGATTCTTCAACACAGAATTCCATGTAGAATTTACAGATATCAACCATACAGTTGTCTTCATCCATAACAATTAATCCACCAGATCCCATCATTGAACCAATTGCCATTAAGTTTTCATAGTCAATTGGTGTATCTAGTAATTTAGCTGGAATACATCCACCAGATGGACCACCAGTTTGTGCAGCTTTAAATTGTTTACCATTAGGTACACCACCACAAATATCAAAGACAATTTGTCTTAGTGCTGTTCCCATTGGAACTTCAATAAGTCCAGTATTTTTAATCTTGCCACCAACAGCAAACACTTTAGTTCCTTTAGATTTTTCTGTACCAATCTTCTTGAATCAATCTGCACCATTCAATATAATTCTTGTAACATTTGCATATGTTTCAACATTATTTAATAGCGTTGGTTTGCCAAACAAACCTTTAACTGCAGGGAATGGAGGTCTTGGTCTTGGTTCACCTCTATTACCTTCAACTGAAGTCATTAAAGCAGTTTCTTCACCACAAACAAAAGCTCCAGAACCTAATCTTAAAGATAGTTTGAAACTAAAGTTTGTGCCAAGAATGTTTTTGCCGAGCAAACCATATTTCTTAGCTTGAGCAATTGCTTTTTCTAATCTTTGAACTGCAATTGGGTATTCTGCTCTTACATAAATGAAACCTTCATCAGCTCCAATTGCATAAGCGGCAATAGTCATTGCTTCAATTACTGAGTGTGGATCTGCTTCAAGGATAGATCTATCCATGAATGCACCTGGGTCTCCTTCATCAGCATTACAACAAACATATTTCTTTTTGTTTACTGATTTCTTAGTTAATGATCATTTTAGTCCAGTAGAGAATCCACCACCACCACGACCACGTAATTGAGAATCTGTAATTACCTTAATTACATCATCTTGACTCATTGATGTTAAAACTTTGTTTAGAGCAAAGTATCCATCACAAGCAATATATTCTTCAATGTTTTCAGGATCAATGATACCTGCATTCTTTAAAGCAATCTTAACTTGATTCTTATAGAAGTGTGTTTTATTTAATGGAATAATATTCTTATTTTCATCCAATTGGTTTGGTCAAACAAGTTCTTTAACAACCTTGCCTTCCATTAGATGTTCTTCAATTATTCTTACAACATCTGTTGGTTTTACCTTACGGTAAAAGATACCTTCTGGATAAACAAGAACAACTGGTCCTTGTGAACACAGACCGTGACATCCTGTTGGACTTACTTCTACTTTATCTTGTAGATTGTGAGCTTTAATACTTTTTTCAAAAGCATCAATAACTTCTTTTGCTTTATTACTTAAGCAACCCGTTGAAGCACAAACAAGAATTTGTTGCTTACCAGATTGTTCAGCTTTAGATAATCCTAACTTACGATCATTAATTCTTTTAGCTAATTTATCTTTGATAGCTTGTAATTCTTTAATTGTCATAATTAAGCATCACCTCCTACTTTCTTATCATGTTTAAGAATCAAGTCAATTGTTTCTTGAACTTGATCAGGAAGAATAGTGTAAACCTTATCATTAATCATAGTAACTGGTGCTAAACCACAGCAGCCTACACATCTAGCGGTTGCTAGAGTAAACATGCCATCCTCTGTTGTTTCGCCAAGCTTAATACCAAGGATTTGCTCAAATTTTTCTAAAACTTTAGCAGATCCTTTAACATAACAAGCTGTTCCTAAGCAAACAGTAATTACATATTTACCTTTTTTAGTAAATGTAAATTGTGTATAGAATGTGGCAATGGAATAAATTTCACTAGTTGTTGTGTCAAACTCATCAGCTATTAATCTCATTGCTTCACGAGATAAATAACCAAAGTTTGCTTGTGCTTCTTGTAAGCACATCAACTTAGTACCATTTTTGCTATGAATTTGTTTAATTTTCGTAGCAAATTCTTCAATAGTCATGAATTTCTCCTATTAATTATTAAAATATTGTAATTTTAATAATTATATTAAATAACATATAAAAAATATACTATTTGTATATAATGTTATCAATGTTTAAATTACAAGATCTTAAACCTTCTTCTGATTGAATATTAGAAGATAGCAATGAGTTTTTAACTAAAAAGTGTAAGGATGCAACATTTCCTTTAAATAGTAAAGATTCATTATTGGTTAACCGAATGGTTAACTATATTGATGCTTGTTTTGAAAACAGGGATAGTGAGTTAGACATTAGAGCTGGAATTGCTATAGCTGCACCACAAGTTGGTTGTGACAAAAAAATAATCTATATTCATTTTGTTGACGCTTATGACAAAGAACATAAATTATTGTTAGCGAATCCAGAAATTGTCGCTACTTCAGTAGCTTGCTGTTATTTGAAAGATGGTGAAGGTTGCTTATCAGTAAATAAAAACCATCCTGGGCATGTTAAAAGATTTAACAAAATCAGAGTTAAAGCTTTAGATATGTTAAATAACAACAAGTCTATTACAGTAAATGCTGAAGGATTACTTGCTATTTGTTTACAACATGAGATAGATCATCTATCTGGAATTCTTTTCTATCATAGAATTGATAAAAAACACAAATATCTAGACGATGATAAATCTCTAATCGTATATTAGGAGGCATTATGCCAGACTTAAATAAAAAACCCACAACTGTATTTGCATTAGGCGGAATAGAAGAAATTGGTAAGAATATGTATATCATCGAATATGATGATGAATTATTCATTATCGATTGCGGTAATAAATTTAGTGATGAAAATGAATTACCTGGTGTTACATCAGTAATTTGTCCTTTTGATTATTTGGTTGAAAACCAACACAAAATAAAAGGTTTAATTATTACACACGCTCACGAAGACCACATTGGTGGTGTTCCATTCTTATTAAAAACAGTGAAGATTCCAGTTGTATATGGAAGTTTATTGGTTCAAAATATTTTAAAAAGAAAAATGAAAGAGCATCCAGATGCTAAACTTGAAAAGTTTGTTGAACTTAAAGATGATTTAAAAATTGAATCTAAACACTTTAAGATTGACTTCTTTAGAGTTTGCCACTCTATCCCATTATGTTTTGGTGTGTGTTTGCAAACACCTAACGGAAATGTAGTAACTTGTGGTGACTTTAGATTTGACTTCTCAGACAAGATGGAACAAACTGATATTCATAAGATTTCAGAAGTTGCTAAACGTGGTGTTGATTTATTACTTTGTGAAACAACAAATGCGGAAGCTCAAGGCTTTTCTACTTCTGAAAAATATGTTCTTGATGAAATTAGAAGACAAATTACTAAAGCTCCAGGTCGTGTATTTATTACAACCTTTGCAAGTAACTTAAGAAGAATTCAAAATGTTATTGAAATTGCTATTAATTTAAATAAACGTATTTGTATTATTGGTAAGACAATGGATGATAACATTAGAACATCTATCAATACTGGTCTATTAAAAACATTTAAAACAGACTTTGTTGAACCATGTGATATTAAAAATACACCTGATAATGAATTAGTAATTGTCTTAACAGGTTCTCAAGGAGAACCAACTGCTGCGTTAAGTATGATGACTGCTGGAAAATATCCACACGTAATTTTAAAACCAAGTGATACTATTCTATTTAGTTCAAATCCAATTCCTGGAAACTTTGCATCTGTAGAAGAATTAGTAAACAAACTATATAAATGTGGTGTTAAAGTTGTACAAAACTCACAAACATGTAAATTACATGCTTCGGGTCATGCTACTCAAACAGAGCTTGAACTAATGATTAAATTAGTTGCTCCACACTATATCATTCCTATCCATGGTGAATACAAAATGTTATCAGCTATGGAACATAACGTTGAATTCTTAGGAATTGATAGAGAAAGATACATTCAAGTGTCTAATGGTCAAAAAGTTAAACTAATTAATCATGAATTAGTTGTAACAGATGAATTTGTTGATACTAAAGAAGTTTATGTTGATGGCAAAAAGATTAATGAAGATAATTCAAAAGTTTTAGGTGCAAGAAGAATTCTTGGTACTGATGGTGTCTTCAATGCAACAATTGTTATTGATCGTAAAGCAAAAAAGATTATTGGTTTACCAGTTCTAATCACTAGAGGTTGCTTCTATGCAAATGCTAGTATGGGATTAATTAAAAAGATTTGCTATTCAATTAAAGAAAACATTGAAAAGGAAATGCAACAATCTCATCAACCAATCACTAATCAAACAATTAGAAAGATTGCTGAAAACACAATTACATTCTTTATTTGAAAAAACAAAAACAAACGTCCTTTAGTTAAAGCTACAGTGTTTGATGAAAAAATAGGCTAATGCCTATTTTTTAAATAAATCACTATGTGTTCCACAACGATATAGATACAATATCAATTCATTATTGTAAACTTTGTATACTAACAATCAATCATTTTCTATGTGACATTCACGATAACCAAAATATCTACCAGCGAGAGCATGGTCTTTATATTTTGAATCAAGCTTATGCTCTAGTGCGAGTTCGTTAACAACATATTCAAATTTATTAAAATCGCATTTTCTTTTCTTTGCTAATTTTAGATCCTTTTTAATTTGGCTAGACAATCTAATTTTTAACAATTAAATTACCCCTAACTCCACAAGAGCATCATGAATGTTGTTATATGTTTTGGTTTTTTTCTTACCTGACATCACTTTTCTTCCTTCATTAAAAGCTCTTATTGTTTTTTTATTTGGTTGTAATTTAATCTCGAAAGGCAGCCCTTGTTCTTGTATAGCTTGTTTTAAAAACAAGGAAACCGCAGTAGAAAAATCTAAACCCAGTTGAGCAAAAAGTTTAGCTGCCTCTTTTTTTAAATATGGATCTAGAGTTATATTTGTCCGTTGTTTTAACATATGTACCTCATTTTTATTATACACACATTATACACATTTTATACAAATAATTATATTTCACTTTCTCCAGCAGTTACAAACTTAGTTCCCATATTTGTTTTCATTGGTGGATATTTTCTTTCAAGAAAATATGATCCAACAAATAGTCCGACCATACAAACAATCAAAAACATTGTTACACCATTAACAATTCAGTTGTCTGTTCTAAAGTATGGAGCTGTTGATGTTTCAGGAGTATTATGGAAGTCATATACATCACCTTTAATTAAATTATTAAATAATGATCCAAGGAATATTCCACCAGCCATAGATGTGTTGAATACACCTATTGGTGTAATTACCCTTCGATTAACATACATCTTATTTAACATAACACCAATTAGCACAGGATAAATTAAACCATATCCTAATCCATTTAACATGTTAGATCAGAAGAACATATGAACATTAATAACTATTCCATTTGTTAATAGATAAATTAATCAAATGAATGCTCCTAAACCAATTAAAATGATTTTGGTTTTATTTTCATGTTTGCTTAAAGCAAGACCTGCAATTATTGCTCCGGCTAATTGTCCTAAAGCAAAGATTAGAGATAAATATCCTTCAAAGAATTTAACTTCTTCAACAAAATAAGATGTTTGTGTCTCCGGATTCAATTTATCAAACATAGCAATGTAAATTAGTTGGGTTACAGAGCTAGGGCCTGCAGAAACTCATCTCATAAAAGCGAATATGGCACCAGCAACACAAACCAAAGCAATAACCTGCTTATTTTGTTTTGATACGACTGGTTCCTTGTAATTTAAATCTTTGAATAATGTTTGTCTTTCTTCTTTGAAGAAGTATGTGATGATAAATGATGCAATAATAAAGATAATTGCAATTAGTCACAATCATTTTAAATAATCAAGATAAATAGTTGTTGGTGGTGTTCCAACTTCACCATGTTCTGGAACAAATGAACAAATTAATGCTTCAATAGCAGATGTTACGAATTCAGCAATTAATGGAGGCAATGCTAAAATAGACACTGTTACAAAGATTTTCTTTTTATGATGTTGCTCACTAAACATCAAGTTAAACAAACCTATTGCTGATGCACCAATTCCAGTACCAATTGATTGAATAATATTAGTTGCTAAGTTTTGTCAAACAAACATTGGTCACAAAGTCACAAGTTGCAAAACAAGGGA
This sequence comes from Mycoplasmoidaceae bacterium, assembly GCA_024427125.1. The sequence continues at coordinate 17,211 of JAKSVN010000007.1, forward strand.
TATATAAATAACTTTTTTTCTAGATTGTAGCTTGTAGCTAAGAACATCGGTTAATGGTCTTCAGAACAAACCGGCAATAGCATAAATAGTTAATGGCAGTCATAGCATTGAACCGCCATCACCAATATTCATATGAATGTGCATTTGCCCTGTATATTCACGGCACATTAATGGTGCCATTCAATATAAAATAAACAAAATGAAAAGCAAAACGTGGTTCTTACTACCAAGTTTTAATTTATGTATTAATAGTGCTGTACCACCTATCACAATAGATAATAAAACAGCATCTAATACTGTGACAAGTATTTCTAGGTAAGTCATATAAAAATTATAAAATAAAAACTATAGTAAACTATAGTTTTTCAGGATGTTGTCTTTGTCAAATCTCAGAATTTTTAACTATTCTATATGAATCAAATATTGTTTTATAGAAGTCAGGTCATTCCTTTCATTCTGGATCTCATCCATGAGGTATTCTTATTTCACCTAAGAATACGAATAGAATAAACAAAATAGATGGAATTATAAATATTCTATAGAATCGATATCAAATTGTAAATGGTGGAAGATGTGCAGCAAATTGTAGTACTAAACAAATTGCAGTTAAGACTAGAATTCATAAGGCATCTTTTCAACATAATTTTATTTTTTCTTTAACTGTATAATTCTTGTTTGTTTTCTTGGTAATAGCTGCAGCAGACCACTTGTGGCCAATGAAGAATTTAAATATTACATAGTAAAGTCTAAAATAATAAATTGCTCTTTGAAGTAAAGATGATAGCATTCATCCAAAAATTATTCTAAGTGTAGCTTTATTTTTTAATCCTAATATCACTAAAGGCACAACAACAATAGTTCAAATCACAGCAGTAAATAAAATAGAAGTAAAATTTGGGAAATTAATTACAGCAAAGACACCAAACACAGCTGAAATCATTTTAAAAGTAAAACTAATAAGGAAAAAGACACAATTTCATCCAACCAAGAAAGTTACATATCTTATAGCTAATGGTTGGTTTTTAAATCCTGGACCTCAGTTAACTTTATTTCTAAATAAATGAACTCATCCACCATTTCACTTTATTCTTTGGTTTCTAAATCCATCCATGTCACGTACGCTGACTTTGGCTGTAAAGTCAAATGGATTAAAGAAATTTTTAAATCCATGTGTTGTCATTTCGGCGCCTCTAGCCATATCACAAGCAGGGCATTCAGCTTTTTGTAGATTAACGCTTTTGATAGCGGCCATACAATAAAAGCAACCTCAACCATGCATATAGACATCATTGCCTGAGCCTCTAACCATAGTTCCACGTTCATGGTTTTGAATGAATTGTGTTGACATTGCTGTGATTCAACTAACTATAGTGTTTGAATAATAAAAACCACCGTAAGTTGTAATACCACCAATTTTATAATCCTTTAGGATTGGTGAATGATAATAACACAAACAATTTTCAACAAATGTTTCTGTAGCAAGTGATGATGTGTTAGTTTCAAAAACATAATCATATTCATTACCATGATCATTAACTCAAGCAATGATATTACCTATTTGTGATGGGTGTGCTTTTCTGTTTTCATCTGTTCTTCTGTAATATTTAATATCAGGATGATCTTGCAAGAATTTTTTAATTCTTTCTAATTCTTTTGGTTTGAAAGAATCGTCTAATATTCAGCAATCCAAATTTTTATAAGTTTGTTTCTTTGTTTGTAATATTGTGTTTTCAGTTAAATCATTACAAACTGTAACAATTAATGCAACTCTATCATTAAATGTACTAGGATCACAACTATTAATTATTCTAGCATGCTCATTCATATACTTATAAAGTCAAGGTCTAAAAGTTACTAGACATAAAAAACCTCTTACCATATCCAAATTGGATATAACTACAAAACAAGCTGATAAACCATTAATAATCCAATACAAATATCCAACGGCAACTCTGCCTTGATTTGAACTTTCAATAAATTTTTTGTTTATATATTCAGCAAGATTAAAATATTTTGGATGTGGATCTAAAATAAAGTTTGGACAAAAATTTGTTAAAAGAAATGTACCACCAAATATGAAAAATGATAAGAAAATTGATAAAGGGACAATCCATCTCTGTATAGGTGGATTGTATTTAGCAAAGTTTTGATTTTCTACGATCATGGACTTAATTATATAAAAAAATGACTAAATAATATATTTAGTCATCCATATCTTGTTGATTCTTTATCTTGTTTACTAGAACTTTTTTTGGTGGGTGTTTTTTTGTTATGAAATATGCGCCAGTAAACATTCCTCACATAACAATGATAGTTGCTATTACAGCGATGGTTACAATCCAATTTCTTCAGACAAAATCACCCCATAATAATGTATGCTCTTTTGTTATAGGGTCAACAGCAAACACATCTTCCTTCATAAAAGTATTGAAAAATTGACTTGAACATATACCTATTGATAAACCGGTGTTATATAAAGTAACAGGTGTAATCCTGTTTGTTTTTGTAAAAAACTTATTCATCACCATGCCAACGATCAAGTTGTATGTCATACCAAATGCAAAACCATTAATGATGTTTGTTACTAATCTCGAGTAGACATTTAGTATTGAAGCTGATAATATTACATAAATGATTCATAATCCTGATGCAATACTAAAAATAGTTCACTTGTTCATTCTTTTTACTAAAAATAATCCAGTCAAAATATTTGCAGCCATTTGGCCTATAGTGAAAATTACTGATAAATATCCTTGATATGCATTTGTGTTTACTCTTCATGAAATAATTGGTTGTTTTTCGCCACCAATGTATTCCAATTCAGTGATTGCCGTACCGCCTGATGTACAAAATTTTATAAATGAAGTAATTGCAGCTGCAAAAATTAACAAAATAACAACTGAGGCGTCTCATTTATTTTGAACTGGTTCTTTATATTTATTGTCTTGGTACAAATATGCTGACTTTTCTTTCACAAAGAATGTACAAATTGTTGTGATGACAATGCAAACCAATCCTACAACTCACATGTATTTAACAATGTTGATATATTCTGCTCCTTTAGCTCCATAAGGTAAAAAGCTTGTTACACAACATTGCAAAACAGATGAGAAAAATTCGGCTAATAAAGGTGGTAGTGATAATAACGTTACTGTTAAAAAAACCTTTTTCTTAGCATATTGTTCGTTAAACATCAAATTGAAAACAGCAATTCCACTTGCACCTATACCCACAGTAATAGATTGAATAATATTTGTTGCTAATGATGGTGCAACAATCATCGGTATCGTTCCAATCGCTTGGATTCCTAATGAAATGAAAATAACATTTTTTCTTGATTTAAGTCTATGACTTAATAAATCATTTAATGGTTTCCAAAATAATCCAATAATACCATAAACCGTTACTGGTAATCATAATGGCATATCTGTTCAACCGGCAGCAAGCATATTATTATGCATTTGGCTTGTATATTCACGCAATAGCATTGGAGCTATTCAATACAATGTATATATAACAAACAATAATCTATAGTTTTTATCATCAAATTTAATTTTAAATATTAAAAAAATAGAAGTGCCAAGCGAAACTAATAAAATACTAAAGTTTACAATCAAAGCGATAATTTGATTATTATCTAATCCATTTAACATAGTATTTACAATTATAAATCATTTCTATAATACTTTAACACAAGTGTTAAAGTATAATATAAGAGTTATGAAAATGAAATTAATGAAGGATACTCTAGGCACCATAGAAGTTCCTGCAAATGTATTTTGAGGTGCACAAACTCAAAGAAGTAAACAAAACTTTACTATCTCTGATGAAAAAATGCCAAAGCAATTAATCAAGTGTATTACATATATAAAGAAAGCTTGTGCTATTGCTAATGCAAAAGTTGGCAAATTAGACAACAATAAGAAAAATGCAATCGTTAAAGTTTGTGATGAAATCTTAGCAGGTAAACTTGCTGACAACTTCCCATTGTCTATTTGACAAACAGGAAGCGGTACACAAACAAACATGAATGTTAATGAAGTGGTTGCTTACCGTGCTAACTATGAAGCTAAGAAGGAAAAATTCATTCACCCTAATGATCATGTTAACATGTCACAATCAAGTAATGATGTTTTCCCAACTGCTATGCATTTAGTTATTGCTACATTAACTAAAGAAAAACTATTACCTAATCTTGAAAAATTAATTAAAGAACTAAAAGTTCTAGTTAAGCAAACTTGAAATATTATCAAAGTTGGTCGTACACACTTACAAGATGCTACACCAGTAAGATTAGGTCAAGAAATTTCTGCTTGAGTTGCAATGTTAGAAAACTCAAGAGATATGATTCTTGATGCTAATAAATACATCAACCAATTATGTATTGGCGGTACAGCTGTAGGTACAGGATTAAATACTCCAAAGAACTTTGATAAGATGGTTTGTGCTGAATTATCTAAGATGATTGGTATTAAATTCACTGCTTTACCAAACAAATTCCAAGGTTTAAGTTCTAAGGATAGCGTAAGTCACTACCATGCTGCACTTAAGACTTTAGCTGAAAGTTTGATCAAGATTGCAAATGATGTTAGATTCTTAGCATCTGGACCAAACTGTGGTATTGGTGAAATTATTATTCCATCTAATGAACCTGGAAGTTCAATCATGCCAGGTAAGGTTAATCCAACTCAATGTGAAGCAATGATGATGCTTTGCATCAGAGTAATTGGAAATGATACTTGTGTTACATTAGGTAATGCAATGGGTAACTACCAACTTAACACATTCATGCCAATGATGATCTACTCAATCAACCAATCAATTAACTTATTGGCTGATGGTATGGATTCATTTACAAGAAAATGTGTAATTGGTATTAAACCAAACTTAAAGAAGATTGAATACAACCTATACCGTGACTTAATGTTAGTAACAGCATTAAATGTTAAGATTGGTTATGAAAAAGCTGCTGATATTTCTAAATTAGCACAAAAAGAATCAATCACATTAAAAGAAGCTGCTAGAAAACTTGGCTACTTAACAGATAAAGAATTTGATAAGATAGTTGTTCCAAGTAAGATGGTTGGATAAAAATAATAACTAGGTGTTAACCTAGTTTTTATTTTATATAATAACAATGGATAATTATGAAGAACACATTAATTAAATTTTTACTACCTGTGAGTGCTATTGTTACAACAACAGTGCCGTTTGCATCTTCATGCAATCAAAAACCAGCTTTTAAATCAACATTTACATATGACATTTCTACCGAATGAAGGCCAACAATTCAACCAAAAGAAAGCGATGATCTTGAAATTAGTGAAGCAACAAATATATATTTATTAGATGCTAAACCAAAGCCAAGAATTTTTGCTGATGATTGTATGGCTAGTAACATACAAACATTAATTGAAAAAAAGGTTGAACATGTAACAATATCCATATTAGATATTAATGCATCAAAAAAAATAGTATCAATAAAGTTTGCTATATCTAGACACGAAGAAGAAGATGGATCTCTTTGGTGCAATGAAAACACAATAAGTAACATACCAGTTGAAGTAACATATGATAATGCTACTTCTACCTGAAGTTTAAAACACAGCGCCACAGAAGAGTGACTTAAGAATAATGAAGATTGATCTATTTATAAACAAAGTTTAAAAGATGGTGTGGTCCAAGAAGAGTCAAAATGAACAGATAATTATGAAACTGTTCAAAGTGATTGAGATGCGTATCGCGTTGTAGGCAGGTTAGATGAATTTATGGTATGAAATTCTTACTATCTAAAACAAATGACGCCCAAATAAGTCATAAATTAAAACTATATTTTTTCACCGTTTTGGGTAGATAAAAAAGAGGCAAAGTGTAGTGGGCCCCATTTAGTTCACTACTAATAAAAAAATTCTTCAATCACTATAATTGTGGTTGGAGGATTTTTAATTTATGGCAAAGAAAAACCAAAAATTCAAGTATTACTCACCTGAATTTAAAAAGAAAATTGTTGATTTATATCTAAATCAAAAATGATCAGCAAGAAGAATCAGCAATAAATATGGTGTGCCAATTCCAACAATTGGCCAGTGAGCATACAAACTAAATCACAACAAAAATATTTATAAAGATAATAGAAAAAAGAATTTAAGCAAAGAAGATTTAAAAGAACAAATTGATATCTTAAAAAAATTCCAAGCTTTCTTAGAAGCACAACAAGACAAAAAGTAATTTTTATTAATAGCAATATTAATAATTACCGTTTAAGAAATATGTGTATGGCATTAAATATTTCAAAACGATCCTATTATAAATATCGGAATCAACCAGATATTGATTATTACGATTATTTGTTAATAAAAGAAATATTTGATGACTCAAAAGGCACATATGGATGACGTAGGATTCAAGAAGGCCTAAAGATTAAATTTGGTGTAGTATTTAATCATAAAAAAGTAAAAAGAATAATGAAAAAATATTTCATTAAGCCCAAATATATTTCAAGAATTAGACCCAATATTCAATGAAAACGCATTAAGGAAAATGTTATGCCCGATTTATTAAAAAGAAAATTTAGTCCAAGAGCACAAAACAAAATATGATGCACCGATATAACATATTTAATTTTCAAAAATAAAAGAGCATATCTATCTTCAATAATAGATTTATATTCAAGAAAAATAATTGCATATGAAATATCATTTAAAAATGATATACCTCTCGTGATAAAAACTCTAAATAATGCTTTAAGAATTCAAAAAGATGTGAATGGATTAATCTTGCATTCAGACCAAGGCTTCCAATACACATCTTATGAGTATAAAGCTATTTGTGATTCGAAAGGGATTCAAATATCAATGTCCAGACCAGGAACACCTATTGATGACTCTCCTATAGAGAGTTGACATTCGCTCCTTAAGAAAGAAGTTTTATACAACAATGACATTATATCTTTAGAACATTACATTAAATTAGTTAAAGAATGGATTGTGTTTTACAACACAATAAGAATAAAAATTAGAAGACATAAGTCTCCTAATTTCTAATTTTTTTATTTGAAGGTGCCATTTTAGGGCCCACTCCAAAAGCCTCTTTTTTTATTTGCTAAATTATTTGTCTAGTTTTGCAAAAGAAAGTCCACAATCAACACCAGCAAGTGCAAAACCAAGAGCTGAAGTTACAACTGATGGTATCATTTTCATTGTTCCATCTAGGAATGCAAATGCTTGAGATTCAGCAATATCAATGAATTTTGGTCACATTGTAAAGCTTATGCAAGCAATGATTGCTAATATAATAATTGCAGCCTCAATAATAATTGCAGCAATTGCAACTTTATTTTTTCCTAGGTTAGATTTATTAACTTTAATAACTCTAACGAATTTAATTATTGCTAGAACAGCAGCAGCTACACACAATACCATAAATGGAGCATAAACAGCTCAATATGGATTAGGTCTAGTACTTGTCGTCATATGTTTATAATGACCAATAACATTATCGTACATTCTTGCAGCAACAGATATAATAAAAGCTCCTAACAAACATACTAAAATAATGATCGTTAGAACTTTATTTAATTTTTTATTTTCTTTCATATTTCCTCCAATCAAAATTATATAAATATATAGTGATTTTTTGCAACAAAAAAAAGAGTCAAAGACTCTTTTTTTTAATTTAATTACTAAGATTATTTCTTAGCTTTTTTGGGAGATTTTTTTGCTTTAGATACAACAACTTTTCTAGCTTTTCTCTTATTAAATTGTTTAATATCACTTCTGTTAGCAACAATAGCTTCAGAAGAAGCAATTCTTTGTTCAGCAGTAACTGGGCCAGTTTCTGCTTTTGCAGAAGCACGAAGGTTTTCGTTAGCTGTTCTTTCAGCTTGTCTTGCTCTTTCTTTTCTAGCAACTTCTGCTTTTCAACATTTTGCAACTTCAGCAGCAACTGCTTCAGCAACGTTTTTATCTAATGCTGAAGGCATAATGTTGTCTGGAGTTGGATTCTTAACCATTGAAGCAATTGCTCTGGCAGCAGCGTGTTTCATATCTTCAGTAATTTGTTTTGCTCTTACTGATAATGCACCTTTGAAGATACCAGGGAATGCTTGTAGGTTGTTAATTTGGTTAGGGAAGTCTGAACGTCCTGTACCAACAATGTATGCACCAGCTTGCTTTGCAATATCTGGCATAATTTCTGGAGTTGGGTTAGCCATTGCAAAGACAATTGGTTTGTCATTCATTAGTTTAATTCAGTCTGGTTTCAATGCACCTGGAACTGAAACACCAACAAATATATCTGCTCCTTTTAAGGCATCAGGTAAAGCACCTTTAACTGCTTTCTTGTTTCCACCTTTAATAGCAGCAGCTACTTGATATTGGTTGAATTGACGATCTGAAGGATCAACAATTCCAGCACGGTCAACATAGATAATGTTTCCCATACCCATATCATGTAATAAGTTACCAATAGCCATACCAGCTGAACCAGCACCATTAATAACTGTTGTACAATCTTCTCATCTCTTACCAACAACACGTAGAGCATTTGTTACTGCAGCAGCAACAACAATTGCTGTACCATGTTGGTCATCATGGAAGACAGGAATATCACAGATGTCTTTTAGTCTTCTTTCAACTTCAACACATCTAGGAGCTCCAATGTCTTCTAGGTTAATACCACCAAATGAACCAGAGATTAGATAGATGGTTCTAACTAATTCGTCTACGTTCTTACTTCTAATACAAATAGGAACAGCATCTACACCACCAAATGTTTTGAATAGAGCACATTTACCTTCCATAACTGGCATTCCAGCTTCTGGACCAATGTCTCCTAAACCTAATACTGCTGTACCATCAGTAATAACAGCAATAGTGTTATTTCTTGCAGTTAAGTCTCAAGACTTATTGTAATCCTTGTGGATTTCAATACATGGTTGAGCAACACCTGGAGTATACATTAGAGATAAATCGTGTTTATCTTTAATTGCATACTTAACATTTGTAGATATTTTTCCTTTTAATTTGTAGTGTAAGTCTAGTGACGCCTTAGCAATTGGGGTCATAGTTGTTTTAATAGCCATAAATAATTTTCCTTTCTAATTATTTAGCACTTTTAATGCTTACTGATCTTTTAGCTTTTTGTCAAAGCAATGGTTGGGCATAGTTCTTATCTGATCATTTTAAGAATAAATCATTTAAGAATGGATAGCCCAAGAAGAATGCAGCAGCAGACCAGAAGACGCATGCAGCTTGTCAGTTATTTAACTCTGTTACACATTTAACCATAGCGAAACCAAATGAGTTTGCATCTGTATCGTTGGCATTCATTGCAACTTGAGTACTAAATTGATAGAATGCACAGTAACCGAATGCAAAGTAACATCCAATAACCGCAATTATTCCAAATGGAACAAAGTATCCTACTTTATGTACACTATTCTTGGCAGTTTTACGATTAATAAGACCACCAAGAACTGTTGTTCCATAAATTGCAAAATAGAATAATACAGCTAATGTACTAAATCCATCATATATGTGACTTGTATCAAGAATACATGAAGGAATAGCTACTGCAAAGAAGATAATGCAAATGAATATTGCATAGATTACAAATCCACCTAAATTTGGAGTTTTAGCACTTAATCTTGATGCTCACTTGTATCCAAAGATTGTTTTATCATCAACTAAAGCTTGAGTTGCTCTAGTTCCTGCCATAGAGTATGAGTTAATTACTCCAAGTGTAGCAATAACAATTGACACTGATAGAATTACAACACATAATACATAAGCTCAGTGACAGTGAGCATAACCATTAGTATCTAATGCGGCTTGCAATAGAGTAAATGGGTTGCCTGTTCCAATTGTTATACATCCAATAGTAATAAGAATTTGGAACACAGCTGCAATTATCATAGATATGATGATTGCTAGCGGAACGTTCTTTTCTGGGTTTTCAACATTCTTTTGAACGTTACCAATAATTAAGAATGAGTCAAATGCAAATAGAATTGCAGGAATAGATCTAAATATTCCACCTACATCTAATTCGTTAGAATACTTTGGTTGATCAGGAATTGGAAGTGGAACTGGAGTAATTCCTCCAGGACCAATTGCTGTATTTTTTCAAAGTCCAGCACCTAGAAGTGCACCAAAGATAATACCAATTAAAATAATCATAATAATTGGAATAAATTTAACAAATGTTGCACCTTTAGATACAACACCACCAAATTTACTAGATAGTAAATTAGCTGTCATGAATATTGCAATTAATCCGATTGCAAGACTCATAACGATTAATGTGGTGTATTTGTCGCTTGTTCCAAGCAAACTAGCATGGAACTGATTATCAGAACCGACTGCCGTGAAATAAACTTGGAAAATAGCTACTGCTGCAAATGTTGCCATCGCAACAAATTTTGCAGGGTAATAGAATGTAGATTGTGTTAAACTTACATGTCTACCAAAATTGTAGCCAACCATCTTTTCAGATCATCCAGCCAAACCAGCATTAGGATTTTTCAATCCCTTAACTGTTACAATTTCAGCAAAGCTGAAAGCCGTGAATAAAGCAATAACAATTGCTAATATTCAACTAATTATGACACCAATTGCATTGTGGTGGTTATTGTTAAAAACGGAACCGTTCTTGAAAAATACACCAACACCTACAACGGTGGCAATAATTAGGCTTATAGAGCCAATTAAACCAATCTTACCTGCAGTTTTTTTAGAAACTGAAGTTTTCATATATTAGTTCTTCTTTACTTATTAGTTGTGGCACATCTTAGCAGGAACAACATATTTGTCATAATCATCGCTAGAGATGTAACCTAATTTATGAGCAGCTTCTTTTAATGTTAAACCATTACGTTGAGCATATAAAGCAATTTCTGCTGATTTGTGGTAACCAATAACATCCTTTAAAGCTGTTACTAACATTAATGAGTTATCAACGTAGTATTTCATCTTTTTAGGGTTAACTGTAATACCAGCACAACAATTCTTGTTGAATGAGTCGATGTAGTTTGCAAATCTGTTTACAGAGTCTGCAAAGTTAGCAAATTGAATTGTACCAAATGTGTTCAATTCAAAGTTAGCACCACCACCTAGTCATGCAACAACAATGTCACGACCTACAACGTCAACGCACATCATAGACATACCTTCACATTGTGTAGGGTTTACTTTACCAGGCATAATTGATGATCCTGGTTCGTTTTGAGGAATGTTAATTTCTCCAAAACCTGATCTTGGACCAGAAGCTAAGAATCTTACGTCCATAGAAATCTTGTATAAGTTCATAGCTAATGCTTTGATTGCACCATGAACGAAGATTAATGCATCTTTAGATCATGTTGAATAGAATAAGTTTGGAACTACTTTAAATTGTTTAGCTACACTAAAGTGTTTGTTGTTCTTTAATACTTTGTTTAAAGCATCACAACAGTATTTAGCATAACCTTTCTTTAATGGACAAGTAGATCCTGTACCAACAGCAGTTGCACCCATTGTACATACATATAATGAGTCAAGTGCTTTAACGATCATATCTCTACCATTTTCACAAGCAAATCTTCATCCAGATACTTCTTGACCAAATGTAATAGGTACAGCATCTTGAATGTGAGTTCTACCTAATTTAACTAGATTAGCATGTTCCTTTTCTAGTTTCTTGTAAGTAGCAATTAATCTATCAAGAGCTGGTAGTAATTTGTTTTCTACCATGTAGATAGCACATAGGTTTGCTGAAGTTGGGTAAGCATCGTTAGTAGATTGAGACATGTTAGCATGATCGTTTTCATGAACATATCCTGGTTTACCAGCAATCTTACTTGCTCTACGAGCGATAACTTCGTTAACGTTCATATTTGTTTGAGTACCAGCACCTGCTTGGTAAGAGTTAGTTGGGAAGTGTTTGTCTAACTTTCCAGCCATAATTTCTTCACAAGCTTGTCTGATTAATCTTGCACGGTTGTGGTCTAATTTACCACATTTTTCATTTGCTGTAGCAGCAGCGTGCTTAACAGCACCGAAAGCATGAATTAGATCCAAGCTAACAACTTGGTCAGCAATTTGGAAGTTCTTCATACTTCTTTGAGTTTGAGCACCTCAATAAGCTCATGTTGGAACCAACATTTCACCTAATGAGTCATGTTCAACTCTATAGCCAGCCTTAGCTGACATTTTCTTTGTTTTTTTCATTTTAAATCTCCTACTTTAAATTATAAGATAGATTTAGGTTTTTTATATTTAATGTAATTAAATATAAATAAAAAGAGCCTCCTTAGGCTCCTTTATCTTCTCTTTCAAAAAAACAAGGGTATGTGGTGCTATCAAATTCTTTGAATTTCAATGTGATTTCTAATTGACCACCTTTATTAATTAAACTTTCTCTAAAATATACTTCATCAGATGTTACGGCAGTTGAATTATTGAAACAAAAATCTTTTGTCCCGTCATAAACTTGTTCCTGCGTTCCTTTTTCTAACGGTGTTGCACCCAATTTTGCGGAAACAGAGCCACCATAGAAGAAAGTTTTTTTCGCACCTTCAATTTGATTATTTTGAACAAATACAACCTTATGAAGAGTTCCAAATGATTCATCACCCCATTTGCTTGTATCAACCTTAACTATATAAGTATCATAACAATTAATAGCAGTAATTTTATTAGGAGTGATTATTCATTGTTCTTTACCTCATATTTCAGCTTTCGTGCTTCGATTAACATCAATAGTAACTGTTTGAATTTTATCAGACTTTAGATTAATAACAAGGTTTTTTGACTTGACATAGTCTTTCCCCAAAACTCTAACAATATCATTTTCTGGCTCAAAAACATAATGTTCTGAATCAATTTTTGAATGACCATCAAATAGTTCTATTTGTGTAATCTTATAACCTTCAGTTAAATTTAATTTAACATATATTCAAGTTTCAACAGTAAAGTGGTCAAATGTTCCTGACACATTTTCATCACCATTAACAAGGAGTGTATAATCAGTACCAGGAATAGGTGTTGGTTGTGGGCCTGGTTTATCTTCAGAATTGCAACTAATCGCAAAAAAACCTGAACTAATTACTGTAAGTGGAAAGCAAAATAATAAACTTAACTTTTTCATGCATCTATTATATGTTCACTTTACCTCACTCATTAATTAATCTATAATGAATGTATGAAAATCTGTATTACAGGTCTTCCGTGTAGTGGCAAATCTACTGCAATGGAATATATAAAAGAAGCAGGATATAAAACATTCATCGCTGATGAATATGTTCATTCTATATATAAGGTTAATAAACCTGGCTACAATGCTATAAAAAAAGCTTTTGGATCTAAATTTGTTACTAAAATAGAAGTAAATCGTAAAGCTTTAGGTCAACTAGTTTTTAATGATAAAAAAGCTTTAGCTAAATTAAATAAAATGATGAATCCATTAATTGCTAATGCAATTAAGAAATTAGATAACAAAAGGCTCTGATTTGTAGAATTGGCAACATATATCTTTTATCCTCTAGATTTTGCTAATTTATTTGATAAAGTTTTGTTAGTTTTCACTAACAAAGATTGAAAACAAAAATATCAAAATAAAAAATTTAACTACTTAAAAAAGATTCCCACATTCTTTGTGGATAACTCTAAAAAATCGAAGTCTTCTATATTTAATATAGATAGTATAGTGTCTTCAGACCCTATGATCAATGTGGATATCTATGTTAATAACTCGACAAATAAAAAGTTTTTGAAAAATAATATTTTAAAAATTTGTAAATCTCTAAATCAATAACTCATAATGTAGTTACATTTAAGAATTTAATTACTTAAATTATTAACTTATTACCTAAGAAAGGATATAGAGATTTAAATGTTTAACAATTTTTTCTTTACAGTAAAAAAAGTAAACGAATTCAAGCTAAACATCAATGCTTTATATGATCTATATTTACCTGTAGTTGGTCAATCAGCTACTAGTTTTTATGTCATCCTTTCTAATATGGCAGAAAACCAAGTAAAGAATCAAAACTTAACTTTCAATTCTGCAAATATATGTAAACAACTTAACATTAGTAATGAAGAATTAACTTCTGCTAAGGACAAACTAGAAGCTATTGGTTTACTATCTACCTTTATTTCTACTAATAATAAGGAAGATAATATTCTTATCTTTGTAGTTAAACCAGCTTTAGCTTATCAAGAATTTATTGCTAACCCTAAATTAAAGAAATTATTAATAAATCAAATTGGTCCTACTAACTTTGAGTATTTAGAATATGCAAATGCTCCTGAGTCTCAATTACAAGATGCAATTGAAATTACAAGAAACTTTGACCAAATCTTTAATAATGAAGATCTAAAGAATGTTCATATCCTAGATTTCGAGAAACTTTATCAAAATATTCAAAAAACAACATCTTTGCCTTTAGTTATTGAGGAAGATTGTAAAGCTATCATCCAAGATGTATATGCAAAATATCAAATTTCTTTAAAAGATATTGAAATGGTATTATATGACTCAATCAATGATATGGATAGTTTTAACAAAGTTAATGCTAACCTATTAATTCAAAACTTTAATAAACTTGTAAATAAACAAGTCACTCTACCTGTACAAACAGTAAATAGAGATTTTAGATTATTTACAACAGGTTTAGATCAACAAATGGAAGATAAGATTTATCTTGACTACAAAATGTGTAATGCTGAACTATACTTATCTCTTATCTTTAAAAAAGCATTAAATGCTGATGAAAAGCAAATTATTAACATTTTAAGAACTAAATATCACCTAAATGATGAAATCATTAATGTTCTAGTTGACTTTAGTTTAAACAAGACAAACGGTAAACTAAACAAAAAATATATTACTAAAGCAGCACATACAGTAAACGGATTAGGTTTAATTAAGGCTAACCAAGTTGTATCTCATCTAAGAAATGCTAATAAAGATACAAAAGTAAGTATTGAAGATAAAGTAGACCAATACTTTAATCAAGGATTCTAGTTATGACTAAAAAACAAACTAAAGATATCTTTGAAGAATATAAACCTTTTAAAGCATTAAAGTTTACAGCTGAGGAAAAGGAACAATTCAAAGATTTAGCAACACAAATCTATATGAATGAAGCTGCTTGTGCTGCTTTGCCAGCAGAACAATGCACAAGCGGTTCTTTTCTTCATATGTGCTTAGCTAGAGACGAAGAAACAGGCAAGATTGTCTTAAGAACCAAAGCATGTCCTAAAAGAAAATTGCAAGAAAATTATTTAGTTAGACAATTTGTTAATAATAAATTAGGTCTATCATTATTAAATAATAAGAAAGACTTCCCTATTGTTGATATTAGAGAAGAAAAATTAAATCAAATCCTATTAGATTCAATAAAGAATAATGAAATTATTGGTTTTTGTTTACAAGGATCAGTTGGTGTAGGCAAAACATACAAGATTATCAGTTATTGCAATGATATGATTCTAAAGAATAATAGAACTGTTGCTTACTTGTTCTTGCCAGAAGCTGTAAGACAAATGAAAGATAACTTCTCTTTAGACAATCTAAATAACAAGAGAATCATTGATAATTGTTGCACTGCTGATATTTTAGTATTAGATGATTTTGGTGCAGAATACACAAATGCTTGATTCTATCTAAATGTTTTACTTGTTATTCTAAACTATAGATGCGAACAAGAAAAACCTGTAATAGTTATTTCAAACTTAAAGATGAATAAACTAATACAAGTTTTAAAGAAGAATCTAACTAGCAAAGAAAGCAAGATAGATGCTGAAACAAAAGATATTATGATTGCAAGATTAATAGATAGATTAGCCATGCTAGTTAATAACACTGAATATAGTTATGAAGGTCCTAGTAAAAGAATAAAGAAAAAAGCCCGTTAGGACTTTTTCCAAAGTGACATATGAAGTGCAACACCCTATAATTTAGTGGTGATGCAC
>JAKSVN010000008.1 GCA_024427125.1 Mycoplasmoidaceae bacterium
GTGTTAGCTCAGCCGGGAGAGCATATGCCTTACAAGCATAGGGTCGGGAGTTCGATCCTCTCACACCGCACCATTAAGAAATAGACGCGAGTCTATTTTTTTCTTTATAATTAAGGCAATATGAACAAAAAGAAAACTATTGTTGGTATATGTTTAAATAGTTTAATTGTTATTGGAACAATTATTGCTTTAGGTTTAGCAACAATAGATGTTAAAACTATGAAGACAACATATGGAATGTTGTTTAAATATTTCACAACATTGTCTAACTTGTTTCTTTTTGTTGCTGCTATACTTTGAATTATTTATCAAATACTTTATTTAAATAAAAAGATAAAACAATTACCTGTTTGACTTAATATTGTTAAGCTAGCTGCTACTGTTTCAACAACAATAACATTCTTGGTTGTTTTATGTTTCTTATTACCTGTTGGACTTTATGATTCAACTAAATTTGATCCAGCATTCTTATTTAAAGGATCAAATGCGTTCTTCCATTTAATAACACCAATAATTGGTGTTGTATCACTTCTTTTATTTGAAGATATAAAACAAATCAAATACCCTCAAACACTATTCTCTTTAATCTTTGTGTTAGTATATGAAATCTTCTATACAGTAGATTATTTTGTACAATTCATGCCAGAAGATGGGGCACATAGTCATGACTGATATGGTTTTATTACTTCTGGAAAGTTTATGATACCAATTGTCCTAATTGCATTCATAGGAATAACAATATTAATAAGTTGATTACTTTGATTGGGAAATAGAAAAATCCATATCTTAGAAAAGAAAACTGCTAGAAAATAGCAGTTTTTTTATATTTCAAATGAATTCTTATTAAAGTAGTTTTCTAGAATGGAATTATTGTAAAGTTGATCAAAGTTCTGATTGTTTAGACAAAATGCTGCTAAAGCAAAGTCTTGTTCTTGTAGTCCTTTAAAGTAATAGAAGTTATTACCATCTCTTAGAATTAATGGATGTCATGATTGAATCTTATCATGTTCAAAAAATTTCATGTTTAGATCTTTAGATCTAGTAATGAAATATCTATGTGTTGTTGAATTGTCTAAATTAAAAACATTTTTAACAATTAAATATTTGGGTAGATATTTTTGAAAGTCCATTAACGCATTCCACCCTTCATCAAATCCATCAATGGATTCTTACCTGCTTTAATTTTCTTTCCAATTTCATCCATTTTAACTTTTGCTTTTTCTCATTGAGATAGCATTTTGTTTAATTCATCAGGTTTACGACCAGATCCTTTAATAACTCTAATCTTACGATTAGGTTGTTTTTTAAATAGTTGAGGATTACGTCTTTCCTTTTTAGTCATTGAAGACATTAAAATTCTTCAACCAATCATTTTTTGTTCTGCGTCAGAAATTTGGTCATCACTAACTTTGTTAGCTAAATTACCTGGAAGCATTTTCATTAAGCCACCTAAAGAACCTAATTTACTAATTTGTTCCATTTGAGTCATTAAGTCTTCAAGGTCAAACTTACCAGAGATCATTCTTGTAAATGATTTCTTAGCTTTGTCTTCATCCATTCTGTCAACAGCTTTTTCAGCAAGTGACATAATGTCACCAAGACCAAGAATTTGGTCTGCCATTCTTTCTGGATAGAAAATATCTAGTGATCCAATTGCTTCACCTGTTCCAGTAAACTTAACGGGAATGTTTAGTAAGTTGGTAATTGATAAAACTGCACCAGCTCTAGCTTCAGAGTCTAGTTTAGTAATGATTAATCCTGTTAAGTCTAAAGCATTATGGAATTCTTTAGCGACATTAATAATGTCTTGACCAGCCATTGCATCAACTACAAGAATTATTTCTTGTGGTTTAACTGCTTTCTTAATGTCTTTTAATTCTTGCATTAATTCAACATTGGTTTGTAAACGACCAGCTGTATCGAATAAGATGACGTTGTTGCCATCTTGTTGTGCTTTATGCAAAGCATTCTTAGCTATAGCTACAACATCTTTTGTATCTTCTTTATAGCAAGGAACATTAATCTTTTGTGCTAATTGATTTAATTGATCAATAGCAGCTGGACGATAAACGTCAAGAGCAACCGTTATTGGTTTTAATTCTTTCTTGGTTTTTAATCAGTTAGCAACTTTAGCAACTGATGTTGTCTTACCAGCACCATTTAAACCAACAAGCATAATTCTTGTTTCTTTATCATCTAGTTTTAAATCTTCTTGGTTTTTACCAAGAATAGTTACTAACTCTTCTTTAACAATACTTAAAAGAACTTTGTCAGGTTCTTGCCCTTTTTCCATGACATAACCAACAGCTTTTTCTCTTACTGCTTTAATAAAGTTCTTAACAACTAATAAATTAACGTCAGCATCTAAAAGAGCAATACGGATTTGCTTTAATACTTCTGTAACATCTTCTTCGCTGATGGTCCAGTTAGTTAATTTTTTCTTCATGTTTCTAGCAATAATGCCAGAGATCATTGATTTGAAAATATTTGCCATATTACTCCTTTCTAATTATTTTCATGTTAACATGAAATAATTTTTCTTACCTTTCTTGATTATTGTATATTTGTCAAAATATGTTAACTTGTTTGTTAACTTAAAGTCTTCTTTGTCAACAACAATGTTATTAACAGTTAAAGTCTTTGCTTGTAATAATTCTCTAAAGACACGTTTAGATTGAATGATTTGATTTTGAATTAAGAAATCAACCAAGTTCATTTCTTGATTAATCTTGTAAAGATTAAATTGTTTTGCACAAATATCTAATTCATCTAATGTTAGTTGATCAAACTTACCATAGAACAATGCATCAGATATTTTTAAACATTGATCATATGCATCTTTTCCATGAATCTTAGTAATGATTTCTTGAGCTAAAGTTTTTTGTCCTAATCTTGCACCTTTGTTTTCATTATGTTTTGCAAGTAATGTTTTTATTTCTTCTAAAGATAAGTCAGAGAAGAAGTTAAACATCTTGTTTAAATCTTCATCAGCTTGGTTTAAAAAGAATTGGTACATTTCATATGGACTAGTGATAGTTGGATCTAAGTAAATTGCACCTTTTTCAGATTTACCAAATTTAGTTCCATCCGCTTTAGTTAATAAGTTAATAGTTAAAGCGACAGCTTTAGCTTTATCACCATTAACTTTTCTAATCATTTCAAGACCAGTAGTTATATTGCCTCATTGGTCTGAACCACCACATTGAATAGCAACACCTTTGTGATTGTACAATCACACAAAGTCATAACCTTGAATTAGGTTGTAACTAAATTCAGTAAAACTAATTCCAGTTTCTAATCTTGTTTTGATAATATCTTTTTCAAGTAAGTAATTAACATTTACAAGCTTACCTACATTTCTTAAGAAAGTAAATAGGCTGACATTTTTATAAATGTCATAATTGTTAATTACTTCCTTAACATTAGCAAGTTTCTTAAGTTGTTTGCTAACAGCTTCAATGTTTTCATCTAGAACTTTAAGATCTAATAAAACTCTTTCAGATTTCTTGCCTGATGGGTCACCAATTCTTCCAGTAGCTCCACCTAAAACTGCATAAGTTTGTAAACCTGCTTTAGCAAACAAGTTAAGTAAATGAATCATAATATAGTTTCCAAGGTGCAATGATTTAAAACTTGGATCAAAGCCAATGTAAACACCTAGCTTTTGATCTATTGCATCTTGTAATTTCTTTTCATCGCTGACATTATTGATAATGCCACGATCTCTTAATTCTTTTATTAGATTCATATTTTTTACTTGTAAATTATATATACTATTAAACTGGTTTTTTTAAATATAAAGGCTCAAGATATTTAATATCTTGAACTTTCTTAAAACTTTTTGAATGTTTTAAGAAGTTATCATACATGTTATCAGTTTGATCTTGAATAAGTGGTAATTTATATTTCTTTTTAAATTTAGCTAAATCTTTCTTATCGATTAAACAAGGCTTAACTATTTCTTTTTCATTCTTATAAACTGCTAAATATAACTTGTTACTTTTAGCATCAATTACACTAATGCCGTTACCATCGATAGTTTGTAATAACAAACTATTGATTGTCATTATTTCAATTCTTGGATCAAATAGTTTTCATGCTTTAGCTATAGTTACTCCAACTTTGTCTCCAGTAAAACTACCTGGTCCAATATTTAACACAATATGTGTTAAATCTAATGGTCTAACATTAGCTTGTTTTAGAGTTGAATGAATTGTATCAACAATAATATCTGTCACATTTTTGTTAACTGCAATTTTAGCTTTAGCTAAAATTTTGCAACTAAAACTAACAGCTATATAACAATAGTTATTTGTTGTATCAATAAACAATGTACAATTTTTTCTCATATTTGTAATTATAATATAAAAATTTATAAATAAATTTTTATATTAGTTACGAAAAGAAAAAGAGCTTCTAGCTCCTTCAATTGTGTCAATTATGAGGGAATGAATCAAATCCTAATTCGTATCCAATGTAATCAAAATATATTAAACGTGTTTGATCATCAGTTTTTGCTTGAGCAAAACCCCAACACATAGGGGGAGTTAGTGGTGTCCCATAATTAAAAATTAAATATCAAGTATTACCTTGTGGTGTAACTTCACAATTTTCAAAGGTAAAAACAAATTGAATAAAATTATTCGGTTTAAATGCATCTCATTCTTTTTGAAAAACACAAGTAATGTATCCATTAAATGTTGCATAAACTTTATTATCTCTAACATCCAATATACATTTAGAAATATTAGCACCCAAAACAATTGTTTTGTCTTTTCACAAATCATATATTGTTGTTGTGTCCCATGGAGTAACACTAGGATTTGTTAAATAGAAAATTGGTGAATAAATAGCATACAACAATTCTTTCTTTTTATCTTTCTCAGAAAGGGTAGATAACGACTCAATAAATGTGTCTTTGGGTGGTGTTTGTTGTGCTAAATCATGATGACCAAAAACAGCATCTTCAACATCATCAACAGTTAACAAATTATTCTTTCCACAGGAAACAACTGGTGTAACTGTAGCTAATGCTATAACTGGTGTTAAAAATAATAATTTACTTATTTTCATACTCACTTAATTTTATTAAAAAATTATCTAATAAATTAATATTTGTGCATCAAATATGTTTTGTATTTTTTTCAATAAGGTAGTCTTGATCCATTCTTTTTTTGAAGAATTGATAAGCTTTTTTATGTAATGGATTAGATAAATCTAATCCTTTTTTTAATCTTAACCCCATCATTAAGACTTGAAAGTATAAATCATAATCTGAAAGTTTTTCTTTAATTAACTTTCAGTTAAGGGCTGAACCTTCGTAGTGGTATAAAGTTTTATTTTCCATGCCATGAGCACCTAAACCAATAGCTGCTCAATCATTTGTTTTTCAAACAGCAACATTATGTTTAGATTGATACTTTGAGCTTTTAGCTCAGTTGCTTACTTCGTATCTATCAAAACCTTTTTGTCTCAAATAATCAATAATGAATTTAAGATGGTCTTCCATTTCTAATTCATTAGTTTTGTATTTTTGTCTACCTCAAGCAGTGTTTTCTTTTATCTCTAGAGAATAACAAGAAATGTGTTTAACTTCGTTAGCAATTAAGAAATCAATATCATTTTTAATTGATTCATTTGTTTGATTTTGAAATCCATAAATTAAATCACATGAAATATTTGTAATTTTATTTTTATAAAAAATAGAAATGGCTTGTTCAACCATTTGTTTATGATTTGATCTATTCATCGATTTTAACAAGTTACAATCTAATGTTTGTACACCTAATGAAACTCTATTTACTTTATATGTTTTAAGAATTTGTACTTGTGAATTTGTAACAAATTCAGGATTGCACTCAATAGTAAATTCATAATTCTTAGCCAAACATTTAGAAATAGGTTTTAATAATTTTTCTAATTGTTCATCAGATAAACAATTTGGTGTTCCACCACCTAAATAAATTGTTTCATACTTATTCTTTTTTAGTTTTTTTAAAACTAAATCAATGTATTTATCAACAGTTTGTTTGCTGTAAATACATTTAACAAAATCACAATAAGCACAAAACTTTTTACAAAACGGAATATGTATATATAAAGACTTAGCCATTAATAAAACCTTCAATTGTTTTTCTTAATAAATCATCATCCATTGGACCATGGTAAGAAAACATTTTAGGATATTGATGTTTACATCAAGTCACTTGTCTTTTAGCATATCTTCTAGTTTTTTGAGCAATTAAATCTGTGTTAATTGAAGTTTTATTTTTAATTGCTTCATAAACTTCTTGATAACCTAATGCTTTTAAAGCATTAAGTTTCATAACATCTTTATCTTTCTTGATTAGTTCTTCAACTTCTTGTCTTCAACCTTCATCAACCATTTCTAAAACTCTATTATTAATAGTTTCATATAGTTTTGGTCTTTCCACATCCATATATACAACTAGACAATCATAGTAGTATTTTTGTCTTTGAACATCTTTAGATGTTTTAGTCATTCCTGTTTCTTCAATAATTTGAATTGCTCTAACAACACGTTTACGGTTATTAGCAGGAATCTTCTTAGCTTCAGTTGGATCTAACTTTTCTAAAAGTTTATGAAGTTGTTGATTTGTCATATCTTCATAGCTATTAGTTCTTTTAGAACTAGATGATAAATCATAGTTCTTGATTAGTGCATCAACATATAAGTTGCTGCCACCAACTATAATAGGAATTTGTTTAGCTTTATAAATATCAGCTAAGATTTTCTTAGCTTGTGTTTGAAATTCTTTTATATTTCAATCATCGTAGATAGAAACACAGTCCATTAAGTAAACTGGAGTTTTCTTAATTGTGTCTTTATCCATTTTATTTGTGCCTGCATTCAATTCTTTGTAGACTTGGAAGGCATCGGCATTAACTAATGGATAATTAAGCATCTTGCTTATTTTTAAAGCTAATGCGGACTTGTGTGAAGATGTTGGACCAACTATAACAATTAACTTATTCATGATTTAAAATATCATCAATTGCTTTCTTTGCATCAGAAACGGCAACATGGATAAGCCTTGGCTTATCATTGTAACTTGCTACATTTCCTATGGCATAAATGTTACCCATGTTTGTTCTGCAATGTTCATCAACTTTAATTCTGTTTTGTAAATCTAAGTTAAATGGTTTTAACATTTGATTATCTTGCAAAGAATATGTTTGTCCATATTGGACAATTAAATAATCAAAAGGTAAGATTTCCTTTTTGTTTGTAACTTTATCAACAATCTCTAATTTGCCTTCAGCAATAACTTTTGATGATTTATTTAAATATGTTTTATATTTAAACTTCTTTAAGAAATCAATCTTGCATTGTGCTGCTCTAAATTCATTACGACGATGAACAATTGATAAATTGTTAGTTAGATCTCTTTTTAAAATTTCTGCTGCTCAATCAAATGCAGCATCACCACCACCAGCAATTACAACCTTTTTATCTTTATATACTTTAAGATCTTTTACACAATAGTGAATCTTTTTAGATTCAATACCATCAATTTTATTAAATTTAAAGAAGCCACCACCAGTTGCAATAATTACAAACTTAGCATAGATTGGTTCCTTATTAGTTACCAATTGGTAACAACCATCATCTTGCTCAATTTTCTTAACTACTACACCAGTAACAATATCTGGATAATGTGCTTGCTTAATGAATTGATTCATTAAGTTTTTAGCTTGAATACTCTTTTTACCAGGAAAGTCATGAATAGCTTTTACTGGATATAAAATAGTAGGTTGTCCACCTAATTCATCATTTGCTTCAATTAAAATTGAATTAAATCTTTTTTGGTTTGCATAATAGTGAGCATAAAGTCCACCAGGACCTCCACCAATTATTGCAATGTCATATATTTTCATAAAAATATTATAAACAATATCTTGTCCTAAAAAAACTGATATTAATTTTTAAAAATCTTTTATAAAAATAAATAAATGGTTATATAACAAAATTGTATCTACATATGGATATAGAAAAGAGAACCAATTCATGAAATTAAAATTTCTATTACCAGTCGCAACAATTGCTAGTGCAGCAGTTATTGTAACACCACTTATTGCCTCATGTTCTTCAAAAACAGTAGTTTTAGCCCGTGGTTCATGAGACTATGATAAAGGTCAATATGTGTCAAAAATCGAACAAGCACAAGGACAAGTTCAAGACGATAATGATGCTACTAACCTATACTTTAATAACTTAGTAACCAATCCATCAATTTATGTTGATGATGAACTTATGTCCTTTAATACAGATAGTAACGACGAACTCCCCGTCTCTGCAGCATCTATTACTTTAAACAAGATTAACAAGAATGAAAAAAGAATTTCTGCAAAAATTAATATCACAAACAAAGGTAATGTTCTTGTTTTGCACCGTGTTATAACTATAAACAATTTAGTTATGACTGTTCACTTTGATGGTAATAGCTGAGTTTTTTCTGACAAATCACAAACAATTGATGAAGAGGCTATGTTAGAATACTTTGAAACTGATAAAAAATGATCAATTAGTATATGAACAGATGGACCACTTCAAAATAATAATGAAGATATAATAAATAAAACTTTTAAGTGGAATAATTTTAAAGATTCAACAGGTACTAAGCTTGATTCTGATTTTAGAAATTTAATATTCAACTTCATTCCATTTTCATCATACCACCTAGCAAGTATTCCACAGCCATTGCCTCCAGCATAATCTCGGTAATTGTTGTAAAATGAAAATTCCTTATGGAATTTTTATTTTTTTATACTAATATTTTTCAATCCTTTAAACGTAATTAATAATTCTTTTATAATTGATATATGAAAAAGATTGAATCATTCACTAATAAATCTATTAAGTGAGTAAAAAAATTACTTAATGATTCAAAACAACGTAAGCAAGAAAATCTTGCTGTTATTGAAACAAAAAAGATTTTCTTAACTGTTTTAGAATCTATAGATTCTAAAAACATTGAAGCTATCTTTGTAACTAATGAATTTTTAATGGAAAATAAAAGATTATTACATAAGTTTGATGACAAGATCAACTTATGTCCTAACTCTATTTTCAACTCAACATCTGGACTAAAAACACCTGATGGAATTATTTGTGTTTTAAGACCAAATAAGAACAAAATTATCTTTGATAAAAATAGTAATTACATTGCTTTATACAACTTACAAAATCCTCATAATTTAGGAGCTGTTATAAGAAGCTGTTTAGGATTCAATATTAAAGGTATTTACCTAATAGGTAACTGTTGTGATTTATATCATCCAGAAGCAATTAGATCTTCAATGGGTTATGTTTTTAAAATGCCAACTGAAAGATTCAATTCATTTGATTACTTCCTTCAATATATTAGGACTAATAAAGTTCATTTATTAGCAATGGCAAACAATAATAGAGCAATTGATATATTCAATTACAAAGAAAAGAAAAATAACTGTTTCTTAATTGGCAATGAAGGACAAGGTTTGCCTGAACAAGTGTTGAACAATTGTTCAACAATTATTAAAATTCCTTTAAATAAAGAAGTTGAATCATTAAATGCTTCAGTAGCTGCTAGTATAGTAGCCTTTTATCTAGACCATGGAAATAATTAAAGTTAAACAAAATGATACAAATATTAGGTTAGATAACTTCTTAATGAAGTTATTTCCTAATTTATCTAAAGTTTATATTTTTAAAGCAATTAGAACTAACAAAGTTAAAGTAAATGGGAAGAAACCTAAATTTGATTATCGTTTGCAACTTGATGATGAAATCAAACTTTTCATAAATGAAAATGTGGGCAAAAATCAAGCTGATAATTGACTTCTTGCTAAAGATGTTTTAGATGTTATATATGAAGATGCCAACTTACTAGTTGTTAATAAGCCTACTAAGCTTTTAGTCAATGATGAAAAGGAAGAAATAGCTGATACATTAATTAATCGTGCTAAAAAGTATTTATTCAAAAAGAATAAATGGAATCCTAAAAAGGAAAATCAATTTGCTCCTTGTTTAGTTCACCGTATTGATTTCAATACGACAGGACTAGTAATGATTGCTAAGACACATGAAGCATCTGTTATTCTTTCACAAAAAATTAAAGATCGTGAAATTGATAAATATTATCAATGTTTAGTTTATGGTGAGATGCCACAACAATCACAATTGTTGGAAGCATATTGATCAAAACCTAAAAATGGTAATTTTGTTAAGATTTCTAATACTTCATCTAAAGATGCTAAACATATTATGACTAAATATAAAGTCATAAAATATGATCCAAAACAAGATGTTAGTTTACTAGATGTTGAATTATTAACTGGTAGAACTCATCAAATTAGAGCACACCTTGCCTTTATTGGTCACCCTTTAGTTGGTGAACAAAAATATATCTCTAAAGAGATAAAAAAGAAAACTAACTTTAAATCTCAAGCTTTAGTTGCCTACAAACTAAAATTCAGTTTTAGAACTGATGCAGGTAATCTTGCTTATCTAGATAAGCAAGTTATTGAACTTAAGAACATAAGATTAATATAGTGATATTTTTACTATATAATAGTAAAAATATACTATGCCATTTATTAAACAATTAAATAAAGATTTTGTTATCAAAGATAACCATTTTGAATTATCTCCATCAATGATGAAGGAGAGTTGAAGATTCAAAAAGATAACTGGTACGAGATTGTCATCAGTTATTGGAGCAAATAAATACACATCACCTTTAAAGGTGTGATGTTGTATGGTTGGTATTTATTCTGAACCAATTGAACCAACTATTGCTAAGCTTGGAACATATATTGAACCTAAAGTTAGAGATTATGTTAGTCAAAAACTTAATATTAAGTTTAAAGACTATGTTCCAGCTGAAGTGAAATGAGATGTCTTTAAAGACACTGATAAGGTCTTTGGTGGTATTCCTGATGGAGAACCAGTTAATGAACAAGGAGTAGTAGACTACTCAACTGGTAATCCAATGTTAGAAATCAAAACAACATCAATAGATGCTTTTGTTTACAAAACAGAAAAAGGATTACTACATTTACAAAAAGATGAAAATGGTGTTCCTTTAGTAAAGGAAGAAGGCAAGAAAAAACTTTCTTGATTTGAAAATGGACAATTAAAAATCTCTGATGAATATCGTTACCAATTAGCTTTGTATCTTTATTTAAGAAAGATAAACAAAGGTATGTTTGCAGTTTGCTTCTTAACCAAAGAAGACTATGCTCATCCTGAAAACTTCAAAATTGAAAATCATGATATTCAATTAAGAAATATGGGATTTACTGATATGAGCAAATTTGAAAAGAATGTTATTGAACCAGCAAGAGCTTGATATATGAAACATATCAAGACTGGTATTTCCCCTGAAATAACAGAAGCGGATAGAAAATGACTAAAAGAAGTAGAACTACTAAAGTAGAAAAATTAATATACATCAAATATGGTGAACTAACTCTTAAAGGTAAAAACCGAAGAGAGTTTGTTCAATGTTTATTTAACAATGTTAAAAAAGCTTTAGCTGAATTTAAATCTATTCAAATTATCAAACAATATGATTCCATGACAATTACTCATATTGCTAAAGCAAAGTATGACAAAGTCTTTAACATTATGAAGGCAATGCCTGGTATTTCTTTTGTTATTGAAGGTTATGGCATTGAAAGAGATGAAAATAAATTACACGCGTTTTTAAAAACAACTATTGAAAATAAAAAACAAACTTTTAAAGTAATAACAAAACGTGCTGATAAAAAATATCCAGTTGATTCAATGGAATTTTCTAGACAACTAGGTGGCTTCATTCTTAAAAACTTTAAGAATCTATCTGTAGATATTCATAAACCTGAACTAAAGGTTAATGTTGAAATTAAAGAAGATAAATTCATTGTCTATTTCAATAGAGTTAAAGGATGTGGTGGTTTTCCTTTAGGAATTAATGGAAGAGTTCTAATGTTAATCTCTGGTGGAATTGATTCACCTGTTGCTGCTTCATTATTAATGAAGAAAGGTTTCCATGTAGACTTTTTAACTTTTGTTTCTCCACCTCATACTTCTAAAGAAGCAGAAAACAAAGTTAGATCATTAATCAAACAAATTACCTTGGATGGTAAATTGGAAAAACCTATCCTTTATATATGTAAGTTCACTGACTTACAACATGAAATTGCTCACATTACAAATCATAGTTATCAAATAACTATCATGCGTAGATATTTCTTTAGAATTGCTCAACATTTAGTTAAGACGCAACACTATGATGCTATGGCAACTGGTGAATCTTTAGGACAAGTTGCTAGCCAAACAATAGAAAGTATGACAACAATTTCGTCTGTCTTAGACAACGTAGTTGTTCTAAGGCCACTATTAACCTACGATAAAATCGAAATTATCAATTTAGCAGAAAAATTAAACACTTATAATATATCTATACTTCCATACCCAGATGCATGTAGTATGTTTGTTCCTGCTAACCCAACAACAAAACCAAACTTGGCTAAAGCAGAACAATTAGAAAAAGAACTTATGCTCATAGATACTATCTATAAAAGGGTATTGGCTAAGCACATTAAGAGGGAGTTTATTTAATGATTGCAGTAAAAGAGACAATCGTTAAGAAAATAGAACAATATGAAAATATTGCTATCTTTTTTCATGAACTACCTGACCTTGATGCTCTAGGTTCATCTTATGGACTACAATACTTTTTAAAAACAAAGTATCCAAGCAAAGATGTAAGAATTATTGGTCTTGATACTTTGTCAACACAATTCCAAAGTGGAATGTATGATTTTGATAAACGTCATGTTCCAAATGAATTTCTAGCTAATTCCTTAGGAATTATTCTTGATACTGCTAATGCAAATAGAATTTGATCTGGTAGACAAAACTATTGTCGTGAATTGATCAGAATTGATCACCATCCAAAATTAGAAACAATTGCTGACTTTGAATGAGTGGATGATAGTTACTGTGCAACAGCCGAAATGATTGCTGAACTATTATTTGAATGAGATTACAACTCAGTTCTAATTCCTACATGTAATAGTTTATACGCAGGATTATTAACTGATACTGGAAGATTCCTATATCCATCTGTTACACCTAAGACTTATGCTATTGCAGCAAAGCTGATAGATAAAGGATGCAATAGACAAAAAGTTCATGATGCTATCTATCTAAAAGATGTAGATAGAATGAAATTTACTTCATATGTTCTAAAGAAAGCACACTTTGATAGACAACTTGGAATGGCTTGAGCTAAACTTGGTAAAAACTCATTTGACAGATACGGTGTAAAACTAAGAATGAGCATGGTTCATGTTTTAGGAAATATTAAAGGAATTAATATTTGATTCACATTCTACTATGACAATGTCCTAAAACAATGAAAAGGATCTATAAGATCAAACAAGCTACCAATCAATCAGATTGCGGAAAAATATCATGGTGGCGGACATAAGTTAGCTGCTGGAGTTACAATCCAAAAACGTAAAGAGTTTAAGATGATTGTCGAAGACATAAGAGAATATTTAAGACAAAATATCCCACAAGGTAAATAAGGAGAAGATATGGAAATTGAAAAAATTAAAGTCCAACCAACTGAAAAAATTGAAGTTGAACAAGATGACAACTATGAACAAACTCTAAGAGAGTTAACTAAGGAAGAATTACTTCATAAATTAAATTACGAAGAAACTGATCCTGAAAAAATTAAACTAATTAAGAAGATTCTTAAAACTAAAGTTTAGTTATTTATGTACACTAACATCAAGACACGTTCACACTATAGCATGGCTATATCGTCTATTTCAATAGACGATATTATTAAACACGCGCGTGAGAATAAACAAGATTATGTTTGTTTAGTCGATGTTAATGTAATGTATGGAGCTTTGGAATTCTATAGCAAAGCCATTGCTGCAAATCTAAAACCAGTAATTGGTTTATCAGTCTTTGTTAATAATGACGAGTACGTGTTACTTGCACGTGATTATCAAGGATATATTAAATTATGCAACTTGTCAAGTACTATCAACCACAACGAAAAATGGAACTTTGAAGATTTTGCCAGTGACCATGTTACCGTTATTAGCAAAAATAAGGCCCCTGGTTTCAAAAGTTGAATAAAAGATGAAGACTTAGCCATCCACGAGTCTTTGTTCGTTTCTAAGAGCGATTTTTTTAAATACAAAGCATTATTAGCTATTAATAAAGGATGTTTGTATGATGACATACAAGATGACAAAGAGATAGCTAGTAAGTACTTGCTAACTACAGAACAAGCACAGAAAATATTTACTGACGCACAAATAAATAGAACAAATAAATTATTAAATGAAATAAATCTAAACATTCCTCTTAATAAAGAAAACTTCTTTGTTAAGTTCGATCCTAAAAAGAATTCTAACCTTTTATTACAAGAACGTTGTCGTCAAGGTTTGATTAAACGTTTTGGTGAGAAAGTAAATAAAAAATATATCGAGCGTATTAAATATGAATTAGACATCATTCATAAGATGGGCTTTGATGACTACTTCTTAGTTGTTCAAGATTATGTTGCTTTTGCAAAGCAAAATAATATTATGGTAGGACCAGGCCGTGGTTCTGCTGCTGGTTCACTAGTATCATATGTATTAGAGATCACTAATATTGATCCTTTAAAGTATGGTTTAATCTTTGAAAGATTTTTAAACTCTCACAGGCAAACAAAACCAGATATAGATATTGACTTCATGGATAATCGTAGACAAGAAGTCATTGACTACTTATTTAATAAGTATGGTAAAGATAAAGTTGGTCATATCATCACTTTCCAAAAAATAAAAATTAAAACTGCTATACGTGATATCGCGCGCATCCTTAATATAGACTTGTCGATTGTCAACATGATTTGTAAATCTATCTCAGATTGATTTGATGTTGACATTGACGAAGTCATCAAAGAGAAAAAAGTTGTTGCTGACTATGAAAAGAAATATCCACAACTTTTTGAACTTGCAAGATTCATCATGGGAATGCCAAGACAAATTGGTACTCACGCAGCTGGAATAGTCATTTGTAATAAGCCACTACATGATGTAGTGCCTACTACTTTATCAGCTGAAGGTATAAATACTATTCAATACTCAATGGAGTATGTAGAACCAGTTGGTTTAATCAAAATGGATATATTAGGTTTAGTAAACCTAAGTATCATTAATGATTGTGTTGATGAAATTAACAAGCATGCAAAGAAGACATTTGATATTAATCAAATACCTCTAGATGACCAAAAAGTCTTTAAACAACTATGTTTAGGTAACACACTAGGAATCTTCCAACTTGAATCTCCAGGTATGACAAATGTGGTAAGAAAGATTCAACCGCAATCTATTGAAGATATCTCTATTGCTTCAGCTTTATTTAGACCAGGCCCACAAGCAAACATACCTTTATATATAAAGAATAAGAAGAATCCAGACAAGATTGAATATATTGATGAAAAATTAAAATCTGTTCTTGAACCAACATATGGAATCATTATTTACCAAGAACAAGTTATTCAAACTTTATGTTTGGTTGCTAACTGATCATTAGCTGAAGCAGATATTGTTAGAAGAGCAATTTCTAAAAAGAAATTAGATAAACTAGAATCTATTGGAAAAGATTTCATTTCTAGTGCTGTTAAAAATGGCTACACACAAAAGAAAGCAGAAGAAATCTTTGCTTACTTGTTAAAGTTTGCAAGTTATGGTTTTAACCATAGTCACTCTATTGCCTATGCATTAGTAAGTTATCAACTTGCATATTTAAAAACTTACTATCCAAACCAATTCTATGCTTGTTTGTTATCTTATAACCCAACAAGTAAAGCTGGTGCTTACTTAATTGAAGCTAAGAATAATGGCATAGCCATATTAGGTCCAGACATCAATCATAGTCAAGTTGGTTTTAGTATTTATGAAGGAAAGATTATCTTTGGTTTTGGTGCCATCAAAGGAATTGGTGCAGCAGGAATTGAAAAGATAATTGTTGCTAGAAAAGAAGCTAAAGAATGAAAAGCAATCATAGATTGTATTAGAGATCTAGTGAAGTCTGGAGTTGGTGCCGCAGCGCTTGAAATCTTGGCTAAAGCTGGATGCTTTGATTGTTTCATCGACAAAGAATTACCAAACCGTAGTTCTATTATTACTAGTCTTGAATCAATCATTAAAGCCGTTAAGACATACACACCTAAGTATGGTTATCTATCAAATATAGTTTATAGTAAAGTTCAAGATAATAAAGAAACAAGAAAGAAAGAAAACCAAGATCAATTTGATATTCTTGGAATTGCTTTTGCTGGACATCCAATTGAAGAAATCAAAGAAGCAAATCCAGAATTAATGAAAGATGCATTTACACTTTCATATATAAAGGAAAATGCTCAACCATATGTTAAATATAAAACTTTAGTTTATATTAACTCCTTAAGAAAAATAAAAACTAAAGCTGGAGCTAACATGGCCTTTATCTCTATGGAAGATGAAACTCTAACTATCTCTGATGCAGTAACATTTAGTAATGTTCTAGATAATCTAGAACAAGCTCCATTACTTGCTAAAGAAAAATTCTTATATTGTGTAGTTAGCAAGTCTGGTAGATCATTAAGACTAGAAAAAATTATTAGTGAGGTGAAAGCATAATGAAAAAAGCAATGGTAATAGATGGTAACTCACTAATCTATAGA
Organism: Mycoplasmoidaceae bacterium; assembly: GCA_024427125.1. The sequence goes on from JAKSVN010000008.1 coordinate 16,731, forward strand.
GTTTATTGAGCAACATTTAAAATGTTGCCATACTACAAAGAACATAATTTAATTCCAACTAATGCTGTTAACTTGTTTACAAAAGCAGTATTAACTTTGTTACAACGTGATCAATATGATTATGTCTTTGTTGCTTTTGATCATGCTAAACATACGTTTAGATCTGAAATGTTAGATCAATATAAAGCTAATCGAAAGCCAATGCCTACTGAACTATTTGTTCAGTTGCCTATGGTTCATACATTCTTAGATGCTATGGGAATTAAACATCAAAGTCAAGAAGGTTTTGAAGCTGATGACTTAATTGGTAGCTATTGTAAATTAATGAATGATAACCAAATTCAAGTTGATGTCTTTTCATCAGACAAAGATATGTTACAGCTTGTTAATGAATTAACAAGTGTTAACTTATTTAAAGTAGGTGTATCTGAAACTGTTAGATATGAACCAAATAATTTTCCAAATTTATACTTTGGTTTAAATCCAAGTCAAGTCGTAGACTTCAAAGCTATAGTTGGTGATGGGTCTGATAACTTCCCTGGAATAAAAGGTATGGGGCCAAAGACAGCTGCAGACCTTTTAAAGAAATATGGTAGCTTTGCTAACATTTATCAAAACCTTTCTCAACTATCTTCATCTCAAGCACAAAAATTTATTAATCACAAAGCTAGTGGTGAGTTATGCTATCAAATTGCCACAATAAAAAAAGACTTGTTTGCAAGTAAACAAGTGGATGAATTTTTAAAGGGTCAATTTAACCGACAACGGTTTATTGAACTAGCTAATGAATTTAAACTTCCTAGTTTATTAAAACATTTACCTAAAAAATAGATTTACTATGATAAGTGTAAGTTGTTTATATTTATTAAATATTAACTTTCTTTAAATAGAAATATTTTTAAATTAAAAAATATATAATGATATTATGAGAAAAAAGACCAAGTTATCTATTTCTTTAATAAGTGCAATGTCATCTTTGGCGTTGTGTGGTTCTTGCTTTAACAATATGATTAGTAATAGCGTAGATGTTAACGATCCTGTTGTTCCTACTTCTATTTCTATCGTTGGACCTGAACAAGTATATATTGACCAACAAACAGTACAATATTCAGTCAATGTTGAACCGGAAGAAGCTGATAAACAAGTCAGATGAGAATCATCTGATGAAGAAACAATGACAATCGATTTGGAAGGTGTTGCTAGACCAGTTAAAACTGGTCCAGTAACAATTAAAGCGATTTCAGTCTTATCTGATGATGTTTTTGGGGAATTAAACGTTAACATTGTTGACCTTCCTGATCCAACCTCAATTAAAATTGTTGGTCCAACGGATGTTTTTTTACACAAACAACCATATTACTCTTATACTATCGAGACTGTACCTGCTGATGCTAAAAAAGAAGTCAAATGAAAAGTAGAAAATCTAGATGGTGAAGCTGAAATTGAAGATGATGGTTCATTAAAACCTAAAAAAGCTGGTAGTGTAATAGTTAAGGCGACATCAGTGTGAAGTGCATGTACACATTCTTTAAAAGTTTTGATTTATCCTGAAATCCCTAAGAGTTTAACTATAGAAGGACGTGATGCGTTGCGTACTTCAACAACATCACAATATTCAGTTACTACTGATCCTGAAGAGGGATATGATGAAGTTAGATGATCGGTTGATGATGAAACATTAGCAACTATTGATGAAACAACAGGCGAACTAACAACTAATGATGATGGAAAGACTGGTACCGTAACCATTACTGCCACTTGTTTTGCAGAGCCATCAATTGTTGCAACTAAAGAAGTTTTAATTGATGATGATGTTGTGTATATAAATATATCAAAAACAATTGGCCATGGTTTTGACTATTTTGGTAGTGATCATTCTTTCTCAGGAGAAGATGCTGAAATAAGTTTTGTTTCATCTGTATATAAGGATGATGACAATTGATTTGTGATTCATAAGGAACTAAAACCAAAAGATTTAGAGGTGTTAATTCCAGCTGAACATCCTATTTTTAATATGGAAAACATTATCGATAAATGTACTCTTGAACACAACAAATTAATTATTCCTGGTTCAGAAATTATAAAAGGCAAAGATATTACAATTAATATTTTAGGTGGCGAAATTAATGATGCATTAAAATGAGATGATATCGCTATGATTACCAAAAAGGATTATACAAAAAAAGAAGATGACACATTTAAATATACAGCTCAATATTTTCAAGTAGGTGACTATAAAAAAGGATACACTGATGGAAAATTAATAGGTGAATTTGTAATTGTAGATGAATATCATGATTATTATGAAAAGCATATTGGTCAGAAAACTATTAATGTATCTATACCTCTAACATTCATGCCAAAAGTTTTTCATATTGATAAAGCTGTTAGAGATGCAATGCCTAAAAGTAGATGAGAAAAAGAACACGGGGATTATGAAAATTATCAAAATACTCAGTCTACATATTTTTATACGAAACCAACTCATCCTGACGCTAAATGTATCTTAAGAGAGGATATTTTAGAAAACAAAATCGACAATCTTTCAGAATCTAATATAGTTTCACCAATGAAAAAAGTAACACCTTGTCTTTATGACAAAACTGATTCATATTATTCACAAGAAGATAAATTTTGAGCACCTTCATTTCAAGAAGTTTATGATGAAGATGAAGTATCTTTTAGATATTCCTTTTCAACTATGTGAAACGATGAATCGGACCCTCCAAAAGGACGAGAACTGAACGATGAGGCTACATTATATAGTTATTTTGACAAGGATAAATACGCTTTCTATGGTCGTTATGAGTTAAGATTGCCAGACGAAAATGAGGAATATAGTGATGGTTGTGTTGATGTTGCCATCTTGTTAAGGACAACATGAGTAAACAAGGAAAAAACAAGAGAATATGAGGAATTAATGGAACCTTCACATAATCAACATGGATGTTGCCGGCTAACAATTGATACAGATAGAGCAAGATATGTTAATACATTTCATCCGACACCCGCAAAGGTACTTTACAAATACGGCGTGTCATTCTGTATCTAGAACAATAAGATAAAAGAGCCAAGATGGTTCTTTTATCTTATGCCCTTCCTATACAAAAAGCAGGGGCAACATAGATTGGAAGATCATCATCAAAGCTTCCTTCGTTTGGTACTATACTAGATATTGCAGAACCTAAATCAATTTCTACGTATGCAACTTTATCTTCAGTTGCATGTGGTGTTCTTAACCAATATCGTTTTGCTTGGTCGCTACCGACTAAACATTTTTCATAAAGTGATATATCGCTAGGGGTTGATGAATAAAATTCATACACATCTCCCTCGTCAACGAAATCACCAGTTGTATCACCCATTTCTTTTGCTGACAGGATGAACAATCTATCAAAACGTCATTGTTCTTTTTTGGGTGTTTGATGATATTGTTTATATACATAAGGAACGCTATTTTCAAATCAGCTAGGTAACACACCATCTTTGTCTATTATTTCATGAAGTTTTCTTCCTAGATAACACATAGTAATGCCATCTTCTTCTATTCAACAATTATTTATTCATTCAACAGTGGACATAGACATTTCGAAAGGAAGATTGAATAAAACCCAATCTAAAAGTGGATTAATAGTAAGAGTTATTAAATTCACAAAATCAAACGTTAGTGGTGCTTTTTTAGTAAAAGTACTATCTAAATAATCATGGTTAACACCAACGACTCTTACCTTATGAGGTATGGACTCATAACCTAATATGTCATCACCAAATGTTAGATTTAATTCTCTCGTTGCACCAATAAATGTGTTATTATGTTTTGATAATCAATCACTATATGTTTTCTCTAAACAATCATAACCTTTATTTGCATAATGTATTACTGTTTCCCAACTATCAGTTTCAAAATCATTAGCACCAATTACTTCTATACTAATTTTATTTGAAGCAATATTAGGATCACGGGCAGAAGTAGCTCAAACTTCAACTGTGCCACTATTAACTGGATAGGCTATTCCTTGATTATCTATAGATAATATTTCATAATTGCTTGAATGCCAAATAACCGCTGTTGATGCCGTTGCAGGTTCCACTTTCGCAACAGAAAAAAACAATGTTTCTCCAAAGCTAACACTTTCTTGACTGGAATCAATTTGTATTGAAGTAGGAAGAAATGGATTATCTATTGTTATTTCAATTTCATTAGATGTAGCAATTACCTCACCATCTTTAATAATTTCAGCCTTGATGAATGTCGAACCAGTTTTAATAGGATGTAATTGAATTGACAATCCTGCATCTTCTATACTTGCAACAAAAGGATTAGACGAACTTCATTGTATTTTCACTCTTTCGATTTCTGGTGTAATTGTAGCATGAATAGTGGTTGATTCATTAATATGAATTAAAGTAGATTCGCAAGAAATAGAAATATTTGTTTCTGGTTCCGGTTCAGGTTCTATGTTACCACCCTTATTACAAGAAACACAATAAATAGGCATCGAAATGATGGGCGTTATTAATAATGCTTTTTGAATTTGTTTAAATAACTTCATTAAAAATTAACCTATACCATCTTAAATTTGAATTCCTGAGACAAATTATGATTATACATATCATCCCGTAATTTAATAATTGCCTTTCCTGCTTCATGTTCAGCAAATTCTTCAGTGTATAAAAAATATTTTTGTTTAGTCTGTTGTGCCCCTGCCCTTAAAAAAGAGTAGTCGTCTTGATACCATTCAGGTAATTCTACATATCGCGTGAAATCAATTGTGGAAATATTAATTAAATCTTCAAAACCATAATCATCGTTCAATTCAAGCGGAAGGACCAATGTACCATCAAATGTACAATTAGAAAAAGCTGTTTTCTTTATATCAACATTGACTGGCATTATTAAATCACCTTTAAAGTTTTTTCCCTGAGCAAAAGCAGAGTCCCCAATAGTTACTTTTTTTCTTTGGTTTGTAAAAGTCAAAGATTTAAAATTACAATTTTCAAAACTCTTATCGCCAATTTTTGAAATATTGTATGGCAAAACTAAATCATCTTCAAAGGAGTTGCATGATAAAAAGGCTTTTTCTTCAATCGTTTCTAAATTGGATTCTAATGGTATTTCAAGTTTTTTAAGTCAACGAAAATCATTGCTATTAAAAACATTTTCAAATGCACTACTAGTTATAGTTGTAACACGAGGTGGAATCCTCAAAATTCCGTATTTTTGGCTTTTCAATCTAGGCATTCATCCGTCTTGTATACCAATTAATTTATAGACACTTGGTGAATCTTGTTGAATTTTTAAAGCATCTTCAGGAATGATCCCTATAATGTTTAGTGCAAATGGATCACAAGAAAAAGGAATAGTTTCATATTCGCCTTCATAATAGTAAAGGAAGATAATAGAAAAATCTAAATCTTGTATTGAAACACATTCTAAGCTTATTTCAACATCGAATGACGACGTTTTTTGATTTCAATTGATAATCCTTGGGGATATTTCTGGCTCTCTTTGAGAATTTATTATAATTTTTACTTTATCTTCCTGAAGGGATGAGAAATAGAAAGAAGTCAAAAGGAGTTTTGCTTTTCCATCTCCATCGAGAACAACATCATAATTTGTTTTAGATGAAAAAACAATTGAACGTTGTTCAACTAAAACAATAGATAAGGTGTCATCAGGAGCATCAAAGATTTGAATTCCATTTTGGTAAAACAAAAAAGTGCCATCTAATGTCTCACTTCTTGCATTACTAAATTGAATGGTTATAGTGAATTCTTCATCATTTAAAAAATCAATTTTGCTTACAACTAATGCTCCATCCTGTTTAAATGTAGGGACACATTTAAATTTATCATGGTCTAAAATATTTAGAGCGCGAAAGCCTGAAAAAACGCAAGAACCAGTGCCACTAGAGTCCAAGTTGATGTTTTTAGTTAGCTCTCCATCCATTTCAACTCTTGGGGCATCAATAATTGATAATGTAAAATTATCTTTTGGTGAATTTTTTAGTTCAACGCCTTCATAAAAAAATTCAAAAATACCTACAATTTTACCAGGTGTGGCATTTTGTGAAACTATTCTAATATCAAATGTTTTTTTATCTTCATTTACATTAAAGATGGAAGATTCAAAAGAAGCCACCCCTTCACTGAATGTGTTTGTTACAGATAATTTTTTTGTATCGTAGATGTTTTCATAGGAAAAACCAGAAACAATAGTAGTTTCCTTTGGAGAATAGCATTGGATAACTATTTCCTTCTTTTCAGGACAATAAATTTTTATATCATTAACATCAGTTGTGTGTGATGCACAATTAGCCAATAAAAAAGTGGGAACTAATAAAGTTGTTGGTATTAAACAACTAAGCAATATTTTTGTTCTTCCTTTATGCATGTAAATATTATAATATATTTGTGAAACACAGGATTTTTAATATATATTTAATAACAAGTTCTGTAGCTGCACCCGCAGCTATGATTTCGTCTCTCTCATCACAAATGGTTAATGTCAATAAACCCATTTATGAGCGTGCCATACCTGAAGAAATGTTAAAAAAGTCTGGAGATGGCAAAATACTTTTAGGCTTTGCTGACGGTGTAACGGTTACAGACATTCAACGAAATAATTGCAATACTCTTAGAATACCAGATGGTGTTACCACAATAGCCAACTATGCTTTTGCTTATGCATTTGATGGTTTATGTTGTCGAGTCGAATCATTAATCTTAACTGATGAGGTTGAGGTTATTGGTAGTCATGCTTTTACTGAATGTCTTGGAATAAAATATATCAATTTTGATGAATTAAGTAGTAGTCCAAATAGCAAATTAAGAAAAATTGGTGCATCAGCTTTTTATAAAAGCGGATATGTGGGCTCACTTACATTGCCTTCATCAGTTGAAACGATTGACGACTATTGTTTTGATTTTTGCACAGAAATTACGGATCTTATTTTCAATGAAGCACTTGAAAATGTTGGTTTCAAAGCCTTTGCTTATGATGAAAAATTAGCAAAAATTGACTTTTCTTGTTACTCAAAAATACCTAACTGAATGTACTCATTAAATTCAATTTTTACAGGAATTGGAGTAAAGACATCTGATACAAAATTAATAAAAATTAATACAACAATTGACCCCTTGAATGTTTGGCAAGATTGCTTGATCAATAGACAAAAATTAACATCTGATGATGTTACAAGTTACGAATATTTCCAAATACAATCTTCTGTACCTGAAGATGTCTTATCAATATCACATGATGATGATGACTACATTTTAAATGGCATTGATGAAAGCAAAATATCAATTCGGAAATTCTGTAAGTACAGTCTTCTAGTAATACCGGAACGAATAACAAAGATAAGTGATGAGGCGTTTAAAGGTGTTATTTCAGATGATGATTATGATACCCATATGTCCTTATCTTTTGGTGGCAATAAAATAACAGAAATTGGTAAATCAGCTTTTGAAAATTGCACTGGTCTTGTTGGAACAATATCCATGACAGAAGAAATTAAAAAATTAGGCGATAGAGCTTTTTATAATACAGGCCTTGAATCTGTTGCTATGTCTTCAGCATTAACTAATATTGGTACAGAAGCTTTTGCTAATAATAGAAATTTAATTAGTGCTTCAATTGCTTGCGAGGTTGATCCAGAAAAACTTGAAAGTTGAGGAAATGGCAAAACCTTTAGAAACTGTCCACAACTCCAAATTTTAGATTTTACTTTCTTTTCAATGACAGACCTACCTGAAATTTTAAAAGAGTTAAAAGATGATAAAGTAATTTTTAAACCAGATGAAGTCTTTCCGACTGGTTTTATCATCGCACCTAATACTGCTTCTTGACTTGATGTTATCAAAGATGAAGATCAATGAAACTTTAATTGTTTTTCTCCTACAGACTCAGAAGCCAAGTGAGGGTGTCTATCACCTGAAGGTTACCCATGCGAGGATGAATACTTGCATTTTTCTCAATCAGGAGTAGTCTTGGAAGGGCTAACAAGTTCAGGGTTAAGACATAAAAAAGATTTTTCATCAATTTTTTTACCATATAACATTCAATCAATTGGTATTGATGCTTTCAATGGTATATTTCCAATCGATTTCTCTGTAGCTTCAGCCAGCACCTGAAGTTTCTTATTTAACCGAGGCTTATTAAGAATAGAAGATGGGGCTTTTGCCGATTGTTCTGGAATATCACAGACATTACAATTACCCGATTCATTAAAATGAATTGGAAATAAAGCCTTTTATAATTGTTCATCACTTAGAGGCAATCTCAAATTGCCTGAATCAATTGAGCACATTGGTGACCACGCATTTATGGGTACTAAATTAAGTGGTACACTTAATATTCCGGGCGAACTAACCATAGGAACATCTGCTTTTTCTAATTCTCTCTTTAATAAAGTCGTAATTCAAGAAGGAAAAATATCTTTTGGTTCCCGTTTTATGGCAGGCAATGATTCCTTAACCGAAATCGACTTAAGTAATGTTAACTTTTCAAATGTTAAAAGGGATTGAACATTTTCTAATGATGCATTTTTTGTAAACCCAACTGCTGAAAACCCAAAAGTTATTGTTCTTGACCACCCCGAAGAATGAGAAAAATTATTAAAAAATGAAATGGGTTTACCTAGTAATTGGCAAATCGTATAAGTAGCTTGGCAGAGGCAATCATGAAAAACATTTTAAAGAAAATAGGATATGTAGCTAAGGGAAGTGTTGTTCCACTTATTTTTGTTCCTACTTTGTCAATTATTTCATGTAGTCACAATAAAATTGTTATTGAGTCTATTGAATTATATTCAGAGGCTGAAACCATTCGTCCTGGTGAAAGTAATTTAATTCGAGCTGTAACAACTCCCGATTTTATACGAATAACAAACCTGAATTGGCAACTTGTAGATTGTCCATACAAAGAAATAACTATTTCAAATGGTGGTTTGCTATCTGTTGATTCTTCAATCGATGTTGATAATCCAATCGAAATTAATATTTCTGCATCGTTACCTAGTGATAGTTCAATTTCTTCGACTATTATTGTAACTTTGTTGCCAAAAGCTAACTATAATTTCCAAGGTTTTAAAGACAACAAGATTGAATACATTGGTAGAGATGAAGCAACATGGTCATCAGAGATAATTAAGACTGGTGAGTTTACATATGAAACAAAAGAAAACGTAAACGTTTTTGAACGTGCACAAATTCTGCCTGGTTGATCATCATTAATCAATTTTATTCCATTGGCAGCCGGCGGGCCTAATTTTATGAGTTTTACGATTGAAGGCAAGGAGTTTTCTACTCATGCTATACAATGAACTCAAGACTATGATGATTCATCATGAACTAGAACGATACCGAATTTTGATGTATATGGTAGCACTGCGTGCTATGATGACATAACTGTTCATTTTTCATGCGACCCAAGAGTTAGCTTTGTGATACATCTTAGTGCTTGACAAAGCGTTAATGATGTTTCACCACCCATATTTTCTTATATTAGCGATGATCCTGAAGACACAAAAGAAGTGGAATATGAAGAAGAAGGTATATACATTCTAAATATCTTGTGTCCTGCTAACGATAAAAGCGGCGTTATCTCTGAAACATACAATTCTATCTATTGTTATCGACCAAAATATCAATATACTGAACTGACATTTGAATACGAGATGGAAGAATTCCTTGACCGAGATGAAATCCTTTCAATGTTTACTGAAGTCCATATAACTGAACCTGAAATGACTGAAAGAAAATTTGATCACATTCGTGCATACAAATTCGATTTTTCATACAAAATGGATCTATCAAAAAAGACGCACACATATGATCATTGGGATTATTCAAATATACATTTAGGCTCAATTAAAGCATACGATCCTATGTTTAACGAAGATGCAAGATGTGAGATTTGGTTAAAATGGGTAGTTTAATGATTAGAAAAAATTTAAAAAAATCTAAGGCGTTGTTTACCGGCCTTGCTATTTTGCCAATGGCAACAATGCCTCTTACCTTTATAAGCGCCACTAGTTGTTCCTGTCACAACAGTCAAGTAAAAAAAGTTGATGGAACTGATTGAGAAGGAAGATTAGCTGGTTCATTTATTGCTGATGACTACGATGTTGATGATACTAAGCAAACAATAACATATAAATTTGGAAGAAGTATTCATTCATATCAGCTAGTTATTCCAAACTATGTTTTTTATAAGGATAAAAAATATAAAGTATTGCTTGGAGAAAGATGCTTTGCTAACAATATTTCGTTACAAGGATCTGTTGAACTTAATGATTTTATTGTTGAGATTCCTGCAACATGTTTTTTTGGATGCACATCATTGATTGGTGTTATTTTTCACAGCTATCCAACATCTATTGGTGTTGCTGCTTTTGCTGATTGCTTTTTATTAACAAAAATCGTTGTGCTAAAAAAAGACCGAATTGTGTATGATTGAACAACACAATTAAGAGTAATAGACGATTATGCCTTTTGTAATGCTCAACTTAAAACTGATTTAGTATTTACTAGTAACCTTGTGTATATAGGTCAATCTGCTTTTGAAAGATGCACTGGTATTACTCATGTAAACATGAGTAACTGTATTAACATAACAAGTACTAGTACATCACAATTTGCATCGTGCACGATGCTAACTAGAGTTATCTTACCAGAGACAATACATTGAATTGCCGATAAAACTTTCAGAGATTGTGTTAATTTAATTTCGATTGTTTTGCCTAAGGACGGCATGGAAATTGGTATTGGCGATGATGCATTTTATAGCTGCTGATCGTTTAAATCATTCTCTCGACCCGTCTCCTTTACCTCTGTGGGTTCTGGCGCTTTTTCCATGGCTGAAAGAAATGAAATGCACTTGTGAGAACCGCAATATGGTTTAAAAGAAATTAGACCACATACATTTTCATCATGTGGTTTCAGTATGTTGAAATTTTATCGTAATGGTCCAGACATACAAGATTATGCTTTTGCTAACAACGACCAATTAACAATTATTGATTTTACTGATTTTTTAGATGAAGATGGGGTCTTTCAACTTCCTAAATGGACGGGGAAACATATATTTGCTGGTGCAAACCAAAAAGGTGGAACCATCATCTTTCCATCCCATGTTGATATTATTAGTCCTGAATGAAGAACATTTTTTGGGGAAAATGATATTGATATAAGTTCGCAACCATCACAGGAAGGCGGAACGTCTTGAAGTATTGTTCAATTAAAAAAGGACATAACATTTGTTAATGAGCCTTCAACTCACTACTTTTTATTTCAAGATGTTGCTCAAAGTGGCCAAATGGAAATTAATTTAGGCGATTTTACATATGAGTCACAAGAATCTTTTGATCCAGACGAAGATTGAAAGAATTTATCAGTAGTTTTCGATCCTGAAATTACTGGTGCTGGAACACTTGAAATCATAGATACAGAAATACATTGGGCAGAAAACCATAAGAAATTCAGCATAATCGTTAAAGTTCAATACTCAATAGAAAAAGTAAAAATAGGATTTATGGGGGATCTTGTCTTTAAGTATGATGGTAGACCAGTAGAATCTGATAAACAAGACTTTATAGTTGATCTTGCACTACCACGTTAAGCGACTTCAAAATCTCATGAATCAGGGATAGAATGATTTTCCCTAAAATTATCTTCCCATTCTTCTCGATCTTTATCATCATATTCATCCCAAATTTCTTGACTTAAAATGATTTTTCCGCCATCTGGATTGCATGCACCCAAAAATGTGAAATTACCTTCAGTTTTGAATCAATTTGGTTGGTAAGTTGGTGTATCCTCACCTGGATTTTTAATGGTAGTATATTTTGACAAATCTATTAAAGTTAAATTCGATATGGCAGGGTAGTATGATGTTGATGCAAACGCTTCATAACCAACATTGTTGCAATTATTATTAAAAACAATCTCAGATAGGTTGTTGTCTAAAAAAGCAAAATCTCCTATCTCTTTAATCGGATAAGAAAGTTCGAATCTACCCACGAGATTAACGTGGTTAAAACTTTTTTCTTCATAAGACATTAATTGATTACAATCAACAACAATCAATTTACTATCTTCTACATAGACATTTTTGGCAGGAGGAAAGCCATAGTCTGTAGAATACTCGAATAATGATTTAGGAATTGAAGCAAGATTTTCTGATAAAACAAATATGGGCCCAGCAATACCAACAGAACGGAATTCGTTTTCACTAACCGTTTCTAACGATCGTGGCAAAATTATTCTTCTAGTTTCATAGCGTTCTAGGTCTTTATTTCAATATATTCTTTTTTGCAATAAATTTAAAGCACCATTTGTAATTGTTTTGACACGGTCAGGAATCTTAATTATTTTTTTTGAGGTAAGATCGTCAAGCCTGCCCGTGTTTATACCACTAAGAATGTCCATGTCTTCACCAGAAAAAGTAAACATATCTTCATCGGCCACCATTGTTTCATTAGGTGCTTTTCAATCAGATGGGAGGTTGAAAGATATTGGTTCTTTTATGTTTGTAAAAGAACTTGGAAGTCACATATACCCACATTCATATAGCATCTTGTCATTAGCAAAAAGTTTGCCGCCATCCTTATACCATTGTGGTTCATCTCGGTCTAAGTAATCATTTAAATTGATTTCATAAATGTTTTCAAGACCAACAAAGGCATCTTCCCCAATTGTTTCAACAGCATTAGTTATAACTAATGTTCTAACCCCTTTTAGTCATTCAGCATCAACAAATGCATTACTATCAATAGCTACAACATTACTAGGTATTTGCAAGATCCGATATTTTCCAGCCTCTACTTCAGGAACATCGTCTTTTAGACCATGTAAAACATATTTTTCTTTTGATTCTTTGGTTGGCTCCAAATTCAAATAATCTTCAGGTATTTCTTCAGTTACGTTTCTATCATATTGAATAACACAATTTTCAAAAACTTTTTCTTGATCTTTCCCGTATGAGTTGATGAAGGATAGATTCATATCAAAATAATAACTTGACTTATTAAAAACAGACATTGAAAGTCGAATTTCAACCTCAATATATGGATAAGGATCATCAATAATAACTTCACATTTATTATCAATTAAGTCAAATAATGTGGATGATTTATGTGTTAAAGAAACACTAACTTCACTAGAAGTAGGTATTCTTGATAGAAAACAGGTGAATTTAAAGACGTGTGAGTTAAACGACGAAGACAAATAGCTTTCCAATCACAAATCATCATAATCAATAATTTCCTCAGGTTCAAAATTAATCACAACATTGTAAATAGTAAATGTAAATGTTTCATTGCCATTGTTATATGTGAATTGAATATCAAAGCTAAAAACCTTATTATCTTGGATTTCTTCATTGATAATGAAAGACAAATCAATTTTATTTTGAATAACTGTTGCTTTATTGTATTTCAATGTGATATTTTCGTCATTATTTTTTAATTCGAAAAAAACTTCACCAGTAGGAGTGAAATTAAAATAAGCAGGAATTGAAAATTCATGTTCCTTTATCGTGTAAGTCGTTGATTCTAGGTAAATTTTATTAGTTTTTGAACTGCATGATGATAGAACAAGTAATGGACTAGAGATTAAGCATCCAGTACAAAGAAGTGGTAAAATCTTTTTCATTATGCTTTAACCTCCACCCCTTCGTAATAATAGGGAGTAAAAACAAATCAGTCAACATAAATATCTTGAAAATTTTGACGTGCTAATTCATCAAACTCTTTCCAACAAAAATCATAATCAATATCTATTTTGCCATCGTTGTATGATTGCAAAATAATATGAAACTTAATATCATCTCAAAAATTAGGGTCAATAAAATATTGACCATTTTCATATCTAGTATGTGTAACAGATAGCAACGGTTGTGTACCTTCTTCAATACTATCATAGCAAATAAAACAATATTGAAGATTTCTTACGTCTATATAAATTAACAATTGTTGATTTTCATCAAATACTTTGACTCTATATGAAAGTCTATTTTGAGAATGTGAAAAATGTGAGAATTCGTATGTGAACAAGATGGAAGAGTCATATAATTTGCATTTAAAGTTTAGATTATAAATGATATCTTGACAGAACATTATTTCTAATTGATTATTACTAAAGTATTTAGATAGCATTTCATCTTGACTAATTGATGTTTGGTCATACTTAGTATAGTCTCTTTTGTATGTATCATAATACCCAGATCACGAATAAGAGTTATTGCTGCAACTAACAAGTGAAGCTGATGAAAGCATTAAAAATAAAGAAGATATCAAGCATCTACAAAAATTATTTTTTAATGCATATTTTTTCATTTAATAATTATATAATAATCAATATGCGCAAAGTGAAGATTTTATCCTTTTTAACATTGAATTTGCTGTGTTATACAAGTTTTTTATCTTCATGCTCTACTTCTAAAAATCCCACTAATATTGATGCCAAAATTGAAGCAAAAGGTGAAAAAATTTCATTTTCAAATAATTGCCTTCCAGTTGACAAGGGCGCAAAATATTCCATCAATGTGACTGGCGATATTGAATATGGTGATCTTGTTTTTATTCAATTGAGCAATCAAAAGAAAAACGGAAGCAAAGATGGCGTTTTTGTTAATGTTTCCTCTGAGACAAACTTTATTCTTTTAAATAAGTCTGAATCGACATTCAGTTTTACTGTAAATTCATTAGTTTTAAGCCAAGAGTTGTATTCTGTTACTTTTACAGCAAATTTTCAAATTATTAGGAATCACAGCACTATTTTTAGATCACAAATTGATAATTTTTACTTTTTTAATGCAACTCCAACAACTGACCAAATGTTTATTACCGAAGAAACTAATGATGGTAAAAAACTAATTTCTTTAAATTTAGATGAAACATACAAACCGCAACTTGAGTTGTGCAATTTGTTGATTATTCCTAAAGGAATAACTGAAATTTGTAAGCGAGCTTTTCGCAAAGATGAAGCTGCCCTTATTGTGTCAACTATCCCCCCCAATATTAAATACATAATTTTGGACCAAAGTTTATTGTTTCCTGACACAAAACCAACCCTAAAAACAATAGGGGAAGAAGCTTTTGAACAAGCAAATTTTGAAAATGGTTTATTTTTGCCCAAATCGCTTCAAACGATTGAACAAAAAGCCTTTATCCGTACCGTCTTACCAAGTGAATTTTCTTTACCAGAATCTTTGACTACAATTTATGATGATGCTTTCAATAACGCTAGAGGTTTAACAAAAATTTCCTTCCCAAAAACACTCACTCAACTTAGGTCGCGTGCTTTTGAAATGCAACATAACCTACTAACTGTAGATTTGTCAGACTTTGGTCCTGGTGAGTTGCCTCCTGGATGAGGAAATAAGCTATTTTATTCTTCATCAGAAGGTGAAAAGACAATTTTGTATAACAAAAATTTTGATTCTTCTAGTGAGTGAGAAACATTTTTTGTCAATCATCAAACAGACACTTCAAACTGAACTTTTGTTAAAAAAGAAAATTAGTATTTAAGTTTTAAATAATAATTATTTCGAAAAAAGCGAATATTCTCTTTTTTTATATATAATAGAGGCAAGAGGTAAAAAATGAAGAAAAAACTACTTAAAAATGGGTTATTAACTACACTTGGTGTAGTT
>JAKSVN010000009.1 GCA_024427125.1 Mycoplasmoidaceae bacterium
TGATTGAAGGAATTTTCCGTTTTTTATAGTGTCACCGTTTTGGGGTTCACTACAACATCCTGAGTTTTTTTAATTAGTAATTGTTGTCTTGACGATTATGGTTTATTTTATTTTTCTTTTCGTAGGCATTAATTATTTCTTCCATACTAAAGCCTAATCTAAAACCAAACTTTAAGAAGTTCATGTATCAATATCTTGCTTTTCAAGCAGTGTTGATATTGCATGTCTTTCTAAATAATCAAACAAAGGCTTTTGTAATTTCTTTTGGATCTTGATATTTATTTACATAACGTTTAATTTCAAATCTAGGACTAACAATGAATCTTATACAGATTGATGTAATAAAGTGCATGCAGTCTACATATTCTTCTAGGATGACATCATGTGCTGATGGACCTTTTTTAGATCAGAACTTGAAACTTCTAATTTCATTAGCTAGTTCACCAAGTTCTACTAATAAAGCTAATTTTAATTCACGGTTAATTGTACGATAACTAACATTGTGTTTTGCGTGAATTTCTTTGTCTAATTGACGTTGTTGGTCAAATACTTTTGTTAAATCTACTTTCATATTCCCTCTTTCTTATATTATAAAATAAAAAATAGGTTTGCCCTATTTCTTACATACACTTTCTACTAAAGTTTTAAATTCAGCAGGATTATTAATTGCTAATTCAGATAGCATCTTTCTGTTGATTTCAACTTTGTTTTTCTTTAGGCCATTCATGAATTGTGAATAGTTGTATCCTAAAGCTTTAACAGCTGCAGAAATTCTAGCAATTCATAGTTTTCTAAAGTCACGTTTTTTAGCTCTTCTGTCTCTAAAGGCATATTGAGCAGATCTAATAACTGTTTGACTTGCTACTCTATAGCTAGTGTGTTTTGTTCCTCAAGCACCTGAGGCTGCTTTTTTAACACTCTTACGGTATTTTCTAGCAGTAGTTCCGCCTTTTACTCTCATAATCTATCTCCTTAGTTATGTAATGTCTTACCTAAGTTCTTAGTGTAAGTAGCATTAAGTGTAGTGTCTTTTCTTAAATGTCTTTTTTGCTTAGTAGTCTTATTGTGTGCTAGATGAGATCTATAAGCATGTTTTCTTTTTAGTTTACCAGAAGCTGTTCTTTTTAATCTTTTAGCAACAGCTCTTTTTGTTTTTGCTTTAATCTTTGCCATAACATTTCTCCTTATTTCTTAACAATAGTTGCTTCATACATTATCGGACTTAATTGTTTAAGTGGTGTAGCAACTTTGCCATTTTCTTCAATTAATTTAAGAAAATCTTTGTAAACCTTATCGATTAAATCTTGCTTTGTAGCAATTCTACCAAAGGTCATAACTTTAAACTTAATTTGACATCCATCTTTTAATCATTGATTAACTTGGTTAGCTTTTCATTGCAAATCACCAGCACCAATTTGTGGTCTAACTTTAACTTCTTTTGTTTTAATAACAACTTGGTTTTTCTTAGCTTCTTTTTGTTTTACATCTTGTTGGTATTTGAATTTACCATAATCAATGATTTTACAAATCGATAGTTTGCCAGTTTTGCTGCTTGGTACAAATAGTACCAAGTCTAACCCTTTATCTTGGGCTAATCTAACAGCAGCTTTTGTGTTCATTGCTCCTAGATTAGTACCGTTTTCATCAACGACTAGAACATTTGGATCTCTAATCTTTTCATTTGTTAAGTATTTGTCTTTTTGCATTTAATTTCCTTCTATTAATTGTTTATATAAAGAAAAGTACACAATGATTGATTTCATTGTGTACATAAAAGATTTAAATAGTCAATTTGACTTTTAAAAGCTTTTTGCCTATTACTATTCGCAATCAGGCGAGTTTACACAACTACTTTCTTTATATGTAATATATTGTATAGGAAAAAACCATATTTGTATAATTTATATTATTAAGGAGCAAACGATGAAAAAAGCAAAACTAATACTAGGAACAATAGCACCGATTGCTGGTTTATCAACAATCTTGCCTATTGTAGCTTGCAATAAGCACGAACAAGACAAAATTATTCCAATCCCAATTGATGAATACATTATTGAGAATGGAATAATTAAAGGATTAAAACAACAATGAAGTGCATATAAAAAATATACACAAATTTTAATTCCTGCAAATGTTTATTCAATCGCTAGCAGAGCTTTAGCTTCTAATGAAAAAAATGGTCAAATACCAAAATCAATTAAATATTTAGCATTTGAAGAGAGCCAAGGTTATCGTGATGAACAATTAATTATTAATGATGGTGCCTTTTTAGACGACTATTCTATTAAAAAGATATCTTTTCCAAAAAGAACACAATATATTGGAGAACTAGCATTTAAGGGGTGTTCAGGCGTTGAAGTACTTGATTTTTCAAGTTGAGATGCTAAGCGAGCATCTGAGTTTAACCCTTTTGCAAACTTTTCAATTTTTGATGGTTGAAAAGATAAAGGGAAGGTTATTTGCAGTAATGAAACTGTTAGAGATTCATTATTTTACATGCTTACATCACTTGGATTATCAGAAAAATGATTTACCGGTATTTCACATGTTGCAAAGGCAATGACTGATGAAAACAATGTTAATTCAAATTATCATGTCATTAATAATGAATATGCAGTAATAACTGGAATAACATATAGTGGTATTGCTCTAGATGACTGAACAGTACCAACAGTTTTACCAAATGGTGAAAACGGCGATGTAGATGTTTTAGGCATTGCTCCCGCTGCAGCTACTTATAAAATGGAAAACATTAAAAAAGTAATTATTGGTCAATCACCTCTAAAGTCAATTGGTGCAGCTGCATTTGCATTTTGTGATGGACTTGAGGAAGTAGATTTATCTAACTCAAATGTTGAATTCATAGATTCAAATGCATTCTTTCATTGTTCAGACCTTAAGAGTATTAGTTTCCCAACTACTTTGTGTTCAATTGGTTCATATTGTTTTGCTTATAACTTAGCATTAGAATCAATTGATTTATCCAACAATGAACATATCACTAAAATAATGCCAGGAACTTTTTATGACTGTGTTAATTTAAAAGAATGCAAATTTTATAACAACATAATAAATTGAATTGGTTCTTATGCCTTCGCATTACAAAATTTTAGCACAACTACTGGCTTTGCTGGTGAGTTTCCATTCCGTAATGCAAGATATATTGGTGACAATGCTTTTGAGAATCAAGGTTTTTCAGGAATTGGATTTGGTGGATTTGCCACTCTTGAATATTTAGGTGATTTTGCTTTTAAAGGATGTCAAAATATGACTTCTATTATAATTAATAGTTCTAATATTCAATATTTTGGTCCAGGCGCATTATCTCACATGCCTAAATTAACAACAATTAGTGGAAACGACATTGGCCCAAATTATATTGTTGGTCACAACGCTGTTTTTTATAGAGAGGATGGAGATTTAGCAACTAAAATTGTTGCAACTTGCAGTGGTAGCACTATTTCCAGTTTTGCTGCGGAGCAAATTAAAGAAATATGCCCATATGCTTTTGCGGGAATTGATCTAGGTCAAAACCTTTCTAATGTATTAGATTTAAGTTCATTAAATTCTTTGACAACAATTGGGAAATATGCATTTGCTGATTTAGTTGGTAGTTCGTCTGGCAAACCGCATGATATTGCAATAAGACTTCCATTGTCTGTCACAACTATTGGTGATTATGCATTTGCAGGTTCAAATGTCGCAAATACTAGTTTCATCTTTAGCCTTCATTTTTTAACTAACTGAGGGTCATATATGTTCTCTAACTGCCAATTCATTAAAACATATTCCACAAGACGTGAAACTGATATCCCTGAAGGAACTTTTGCTGATTGTGCTAACTTAAAAACAGCAAGCATATCATCACAGATTAAATACATTGGTGACCGAGCGTTCTGAAACAACACATCACTTAGCACATTAAATCTAACGGAATTCGCTACTGTACCAACTTTTTGGTATCATGAAGGTGAAAAACCATTTAATCTTTCTTTGACTAGTGTAGGCCAACTAACTATTGGAATTAAAACTGGTCTTAAAGAGTCATGAGCAAAGTTATTAGGTCAATTAGGAATCAACGAACAAGTTGAGGGTGGTATTAACTGATCCGAAGTACAATAGAAAAAAGAGGCAATCGCCTCTTTTTCTTTCATACTTATTATTAATTTAAAAAATATATTATTTTTATATATATATATATATGTATAATATACGCTCAAAGAGGTTTTTATGGCACAAAAACAAGTAAAAGACAAAAGTACAAACAAGAAAAGAAGAAACATTGCATTAGCGGTGTGTATTCCTGTTGCAGCAGCAGGTGTTGCAGCAGCAATAACACTACCGTTAATTCAATGCCATTATCAACATAAGGAAGTTATTCCTTATGAAGCATTAAATATTGCAGAAGGTGAACAATCTAGATTACCTGATTATCCAACTTGTAATATCTTATATGGTTTCAAACCAGAATGATTAAAGAAAAATAAACTAAAAGGATACAAGGTTCTAGAGATTCCTGAAGATGTTGATTACATTGCTCCAAATGCATTTGTTACACAAACTGAAGAATCTAATGAACTTGTTTCAACAATTCCTGATAATGTTAAAACAATTAGATTTGTTGAAAGACAATCTGAAAGAGAATTTGATCAAAACAAGTTGGTAATTGATGAAGGCGCATTCCGCTTTGCTCCTGTTACTACATTGAAATTGCCTAACCATCTTGCTGGTACTTTCTCTGGTCCTGATTTAGAAGACTATGCAAATGGCCCATTTGCTAATATGGTTAATCTAGATATGATTGACTTATCAACAGTTACTTATGAAGCTGCAACTAAATTAGCTGTTAAGCTAAGCTGGGGTTGTTTCAATGGAACTGGTAAAGATCCAGTTGAAGGACAACAACAATGTGCTATATTATTTAACCCTGATCTATCTCCTCAACAAGTTGAAGGTATATCTGCGACATTCTTCAACTGTGGTCTTGACAAAGATAAATGATTTGAAGGTGTAATGCCAAGAGGAACAACTGTTTACATGGACGATGAAGGTATTGTCCAAGGTTTTATGCCAAATTGTTCAACTGAACTAATTGAAGCTGAATTATTAGGTTATCAAGAATATGATCATAAATGCTTAAGAATGCCAAAAGGTGCTAAGGGTATTGCTGACCATGCATTTGAAAACTGAGCTGGTTTTGAAGAAATTGGCAAGATAGTTCAAGGTATTATTTTTGAGGATGAGGAAGTTGGATCAACTAAATCTCAAATCACAACTATTGGTGAACATGCATTTAAAGGTTGCACATTCGCAAGTAATTTTACTATTGCTCTTCCTTCTAGCGTTACATCAATTGGCAATGAAGCATTTGCTAATATTGATGAATTAAGTGAGGTTCAATTTAAAGGAAACAACATTACATCAATCGGTAATGGTGCATTTACTGAATGCACTGGTTTAACTAAATTGCCAAATTTTGCTGATTTAGTAAAAATAAATGAAATTCCTGAAGAATGCTTTGCTGGATGTACTGGTTTAAAACAAGTATTGTTACCAGCAAACATAAAGAAAATTGGTAAGAAAGCATTTGCATCATGCAAGAACATTGAATCTGTTGTATTCAATTCAACAGATAGTTTAACTATTGGTGAATCTGCTTTTATTGATAACAAAATTAATGCTATTGATTTATCATCATTACAAAGTGCTGGTAACTTAGTTATTGGCCAAGATGCATTTAAATTAAATGCAAGTCAAGGTTCTATTTCAGGCCGTGTTACTCAATGAGAAGAATGAGCACAATGATATTGAAACTCTGAAGTAAGCGAACAATTAGCAATAGGTGGCATTGGTGTTGATGGTACTAACTGACAATTTAACCGTAGTATTGATGATCTAAATCGTGCATTGTTCTATTGTGATACAACTGCTGGTGATAACACAGTTAAGATTAAAGGTTTTAATTACAGTTCTAACCCACAAACAGGTTTGTCTGATGCAAGTATCAAAAAACTAATTGCTGAAATCAAGCAAAACCAAACTGCTAGTTCAGCAGATATAACATTCCCTGCCACAATTAAATGCAGTGGTGTAGACTGCAGAGTTACAGAAATTGGCGGTTTTGGTAATGCTGATCAGGAACCATACTTCCCTGAAAGTGTAAAAAGAATTAGCTTTGCTAATATTAATGGTTTGTCAATTGGCAAAGGAGCATTTGCTAGAGTGACTGGTCTAACTAATATTGCATTTAACAATAATGATACTGGCCATACAACAATTGGTCAAAATGCTTTTGCTGGATGTACAGGACTAGAAAGATTGAACTTACCTGAAGGTGTTCAATTTGCACAAGGTGTTGATGGTGGTTGAGCATTCTATGGATGCAACAACATTTCTATTCTTGACCTATCATGAATGAATCATGACTGAGTTGTAACGAACAAAAACACATATAAATTTGGTGAACATACATTTGGTGCATGAAAAAGTGTTGGTACTGTTATTTTCGCTGATGATTTAGAATCTGAAGATTCATCATGAATTCTACAAAGTCTTCGTGATGCTGATTTACCCGACGGATGAACTGGATATGTTGATATTAAACTAGTAAGTGAAAAGGATCAATACACAACATTTGATCAAAAAACTGTTTCTTATAGATTTGAACTTGGTGAACCACTAACTACAACAACAATAATTAAAGAACTTAGAGCAACAGGTATGACAAGTTCATCTGATGCTGACGGTGACATTAAAGTTGATTTATCAGGAGAAATAGCTACAGACCGTATGTCTTTCACTATTACTGCTGAAATTAGCAAAGTTAATAAAGAAGGCCAACCTATGCCATTAAAACATGATGACTATGCTACATTTAACATTTTCATGGTAGGACATGATGAGACAGACCTAGAAGTTGTATTTGATGACTTTACTATAAGATATCAAGACACAGTTAATCCAGTTAATTCTGAATTAAAAACTGATTTATATGAAACAACTAAAACATTTGATTTCTATGTATATGATACAAGTGTAAAAGCCCCTGATGATTTAACTATAAACATTTCAAAACCAAAAGAAGGTAGTACACCAGGTGTTACTATCCAACCAGGCGAAGCTTCAGTTGAAAGCCATTCAGATGAAGGATACATGATTTTGCATTTACCAGTAACTATTGGCAGAGAACAACAAACATTAACTGGTGGTAACTTTGCTATTTTTGATGCAACAATTGGTTTAGCAGGCGGAGCAACAGCATGATCACCAAAAACAATTCAATACTTAAAGTTAACATATAGTGCTAACAACATTTATTGTGATGATGAATCAGTTAACCACGTTACAGAAAATGGCAACGATTATTCAAGATTCCACTTCAAAATTGATGGGGTAGCTGAGGCAGGGAAGGAATATGCCTTTAAGTTTAATAATTTGAAATTTAAAAGAGCTTCTGCTGATGGTATGAGCTTAACATATGGTGCAAATGTAGGTTCAATGGAATCAGTAACAGTTGATACATGATATTCATTTGGGACTAGTGGTGCTAATGCATACATTGGTTTAGCTACAACAAATGGAGAAATAATTGCAGGTGACGAAGTTTCATTCGATGTTGTTTATGGATATAGAACTATTGGTTCAAAAACTGCAACTACTATTAGTTCTGAAAATTTCAAAGTAACTGTAAGAAATAACATGGTTTTATCTACTAGTACAAGTCTAGATACACAACCAGATGGAAGAGTTCAAAATTTCGGTATTAAATTTACTAAACCATGAGTTGATGGAATGAAATTAAGAGTGTCTTTGCAAAAAACATCTGGCGCTCTTGATACTTCATTAGAAAATAGTGGTACAGTCTTAGAAGAAACATACACTCCAGCTGCTGGGGCAATGGAATATTCTATTCCAGTTTTTATTACATCTGCAAACCCAAGCAATGGCCAAACATCTGTATTTAACTTAAAATTCGAAGGTCTTGAAGGTTCAAGCACTAGCGCATACTGAACAACTCAAATTGATAATTTCATTTTAACATATACAGGGCCAAAACTATCTGTTACAGAAGTTACAAAACTTGTTTGCGCAGGTAACCAATCAGATTATGCAATATTTGAATTTGATCAAACAAATGCTAGTGAAGTATTTGCTAACCAATTAAATATTGAAATTGCTTCTGGTTCATCTGGAAACCTTAAAGCAGAACTAGATTCAGATAAATTAATTATTAATGCTACTACAAGAAAAGGTTATGTAAAAGTTAATATATCTGGTGGATCAACAATTGCTGTTGGTGACAATGTACAATTTGATCTTATCATAACTGATGTAGTTGCAGGTTGAACTCAAACAGTTAAAGGTCTAACAGTAACTGCAACTAATACACCTGTTGAAGCAGTTGCAACAGAACAATTCACTGAATATTGTGGTTTGAGTGTTAACTATGCTTTCAAGTTAAATAGAAAATTAGAATCATCTGAGGGTGAATACGTTCAATTTGATATTCAAAACGTGAGTCCTTCTGGAGTAACTGGAATGACATCTGGTGCAGTAACTCCAAATGAAGATGGAACAGGCTTTAGTGCAGCCTTGACAATGTCATCATCTTCTAAAGCACAAGATGTACCAGCAGGAGTTGGAGCTACTTTCGATGCAATAATCGTTGTAAAAAATAGCCAAGATACTACCATTTGATCAAAGACAATAACTGGCCTTAAAGCAACATGCAAAGGACCATCATTCACTAGTTGAGATGTTGGACAACGAATGAGGAATAGTGGTAACTATAATTTAAATTTTGGTGTTGCTGAAGACTTTAAATACACAGGCGGAAGTTATTGAATAGTTACATACGAACGTGAAGAAACATCCACTGCACAAATAACTATTAATAGTGCAAACGTTACAGCAATTGCAAATAATATATTAACGTTAACTGTTTCTGTTACTTCACAAACAGCATCTACTAGTTCACATTATAAATTCACATTTAAATACTTTGCCAATGGTGATGCTAGTGCAGGTGGAACACCAACATGAGCATTCACAACTGAATGAATCCACTTCTGAAGAATTTAGTAATAGGAAACAAAAAAAAAAAAAAAAGAGGCATCAGCCTCTTTTTCTTTTACTGGTGCACTTGAAGGGACTTGAACCCCCACTCCGTAAAGAATTAGATCCTAAGTCTAACGCGTCTGCCAGTTCCGCCACAAGTGCAATATGGTGCTCTGTGAGGGACTCGAACCCACGACCCAGTGATTAAGAGTCACTTGCTCTACCGACTGAGCTAACAAAGCACAACACGCTTTATATTATAAACACTTTTGCTCTAAAAATAACACATTTAATAGGTTATAATAATTATGAAATATAAAGCATGAAAGGAAATAAAATGGCTAAAGTTTTCACAAAAAAACAATTAGTTGCAGAAGTTGCTAAAGCAACTGGAATTGCACAAGCAAAGATTATGGAAATCTATGAAGCTACTGCAAAGGTAACTAAAGCAAAATTAAAAGCAGGATACAAAGTTAAAACTCAAAATGGTTCTATTAAAGTTGTATCTAGAGCTGCAAGAAAAGGTATCAACCCTCAAACAGGAAAGAAGATTACTATTCCTGCAAGCAAGAAACCTAAATTTAGTTTCTGCAAAGACTTTAAAAGAGGCTTTTAATTAAAAAGAAGTAGGCAATGCCTACTTTTTTATTTGTTTGAATTGTTTAATTAACTTATTAATTATTGCTAGTGCTTGTTTATAAACATCGCCTTTAGCAAGATCAATCTTTACTAATTTAATAATTTCAAGTGGTGGTAAAGATGTTCCGGCTTTTAAGAATTTAAAGTAATTAGCTAACATCTTTTTATCACCATGATAGATCTTATCAGCAATAACTAATGCTATGACTTGGCCTATAGCATATTTATATACATAGAAGTTTCCCATATAGAAATGAGGAATTCTTAAAATACCAGTATTAGCTAAGCTATAAGGATATTTGTTAATCTTAGCTAACGCTTCTTTAGATACACCTTCATATTCTTTTCTTGCATCTAAATATAATCTTTCCACATCATTAACTGTAAAGGCTTTACCTTCATTAATAAGTTTGTTTGCTTCCCATTCAAACTTAGAAAAGACTATTTGTCTACTTGTTGTATTAAAGAATGTTGATAACATATTCTCTAGAATATGTAATGTCATTTGTTTATTACTTTTGTATTTCTTTAATCAATAGAAGTTTAATAACATTTCATTACAGATAGATGGAACTTCTCCAATGAACATATCTGTGCTCGCATATATGTCTTGTTGCTTATTAATATAGTAACTGCATACACTATGACCCATTTCATGGGCAATAGTTGAGACAGCATCAGAAGTATTATCAAAGTTCATTAAGATGTAATACTTATCCAAACCATATGCATTATCAATTGAATAAGCGCCAGTTTGTTTATGTGCTTTTGGCATTCAACTTATTCAATTTTCATTAAATGCTTTTTTAACGACATTTAGATACTCTTTTCCTAGTGGGGTTAGAGCATTAATTACTTCATGCTTTGCTTGCTCAACATTTACAGTAACTTTTTTAGTTGCCAAATCAAGCATTAAATCTCATGGTTCAAGCTTTTTGATTTTGTGAATTTTCTTGATTAAATTATTACGATGTTTTCGATATTCAAAGTTTGCTGATTTGAATTGTCTAACATGGTCATAACAAGACAATAAAATCTTTTCATTAACTTCTTCATCTTCTAAAGCAGCATTTATATAGTTTTTATAGTTGCGAACTTGAGATAGTTTGTTAAGCTTTAGATAGTTGTAATATAGTGTCTTTGTTAAGGTATTCTTAACAGAGGCAAATGCTTTGTTATAACTTACCCATGCATTTTGTCTTAGGATTCTATCGCTTGGTTCCTTCATTAATTTGATAGCATCTGTGATAGTCAAAATCTTGTGTGGTTTGCCTTTTTTATCAATAGCATCACCAAACTTTAAATCAGAGTCAGTAAGCGTAGTAAAAACATCGTGGATTCCTGATGTAGCAGGAGCTACCTTAGTCATTAACAATTCTGACTTCTTATCTAGGACATGTTTTCTGTTCTTAAAAATTAGTTCAAAAACACGTTGTCATTCTTTAAGTTTTGGATCTTTTAAGTATGATCTAATTTTGCTTTCATTTTTTAGAACTAAATTTGTTCATTTTGTAGACTTTAATGCAAGTTCATTTGCAGCATGAACAATTTTTTGTTGTCAACCAATTCATTTTGGGTTGTCAAGTTCTTCTGCATTATGATTAACAACATACATTAATAATCTGTTGCCAAGACGTTCATTGTCTTTAGACAAAGCAAGATAATTAGCAAAATTTGCTTTTGTCTTATAAAAGCTATCTGTTAAGTTAGCTTGTTTTAATTCATTTTTATATCATTGGTTAAATAAATCTTCTAGAGATTTACCATGAAGGAGACTTTCTAAGTCTCAATTGTATTTATTCTTTTCCATATATTAATTAAATAACAAAAAAGAAAAGTATTGAAAGAATTATTATAGCTAAAGCCAAAACAAAGACAATTGCAAAGAAATATCAGTGCTTATATCACTTTTGGTTTGATTTAACATATTCCACATCAATTAGGGAGTCAGTTTGATAGAATCTTTCTTTAACTGGTTTAAGCAAAAGCGTATTATCGTTCTTCTTATCTAATAAAGGAATGCATCTATCAACATCAGCAATAATTTGGCTAATATCTGTATAACGATGTTTAATATCTGCTGGTTTACATGCAATACATTTGAAAATAATATTTTCAAGTGATGGTGGAATAGTTGGGTTAGCAGAGATGTTAATCATATCAAAACGTAGTGGCAGTTTGATAGTGTTAATAACATCTAACTTACCATTTTCTAGTTTTAGTTGTTCAAATGGGTATGAACCCATAATCATTTCATATAAGATAACACCTAAAGAGAAGAAGTCAGATTGAACTGAAATGTTCTTCTCTTCTTTCTTATATTCATCATATAAGTCTGGCAAGATATAACTAGCTGTACCAAATAGTTGCATTTCGTTAGTCATAACTTTGTTAATATCTTTTTGCACAACTGAGGAAATACCAAAGTCAACAATAATAACTTTAGATAAGTCATGGCTTACCATAATGTTTTCTGGTTTTAAGTCACGGTGAATAATTTGTTGTTTATAGTGGTGCAATTGGTTAATACCATTTAATATCTTTTTAAAGATATTTAAAGCAATCTTTGGTGTTAAATAATGTTGTTCAGATAGGAATGATCTTAATGTTACACCATCAATATATTCCATAATAAGGATGATTTCATCAGTCTTAGTAACAATAACATCATATGTTTTTGCTAAGTTAGGATTAGGGCGACGAGAAATACGAAGTGATGTTACTGCTTCATCACTACGATTTTTTCAATAGTCATCATCTATCTTTTCAGGTTTTTTAAAAACTTTAGCAGCATACTTTGAATCTGGACGATCTTTTATATGAACAATATAAACATCGCCGTCACCACCAGAGCCAATGACTTTATCAACTATATATTGAGATTCGTAAAGGCGAGCGCCTATTTTAATATCTGCCATTTTACTTTACACTCACTAAAATACCAGAGACATTGTCATCTGAACCATTAGACATAGCTTTCTTCATTAATAATGAAAGCTTCATGGGCGTTGGCATCATCACTCTAGCAATGATGTCATATTTATCATTGTCTCTTATATATGCATATAAACCATCAGTACAAACTAAGAAGAAGGTTTGTTGTGTGATTGTTCCAGAGTTAACATCAAATTTAGCAACTTTAGGGTTTGATGCATCAATGAAATGCGTTAGGGCATGTCATCTAGGTTCTGAAGCTTTAATTTCTTCTTCACTTGCTTCATTAGCAATTAAGAAGTTCTTATAGTTATGGTCATAACTATATTGTTTAATTTCATGTGTTAGTTTGTTTTTCTTAATAGAGTAGATTCTAGTGTCACCAATATTGTAACAATAGAATTTGTTACCAATAATTAGCAAAAGTGCTAATGTGGTAGCAATAGTTGGGCAATTATGTTGAATGCCATATTGTTTTAAGTTATTTAAAGCAAGGTTAAGTGTTTCCTTAAATCAAGCTGTTGGCATTGTTAAATTCTTGGTTTTAGCAAAGCTAGTAGTAAAAGTATCAGCAACAATCTTGCTCGCTTCTTCTGAATGTTCTACTGAGCCTACGCCATCGCAAACAATAGCACAGAAATCTTTGTCTAAGTTAAAAGAGCAACCCAAGGCATCTTGGTTGACTGGTCTTTTACCTTTTCATGATTTGATTGTGAATTTAACGTTTGCTTTCATGATGTTGGATTCTAAGTTGGCCACATGCAGCAGCGATCTTAGTTCCTCTTTCTAATCTAATGGTTGCTTGAAGTTTATTCTTATTAAGAATATTAAAGAATTGTTTAACTCTCTTGCTTCGTTTAAAATCACTTAGATATGTTTCATTATAAGGAATTAAATTGACATAACATAATAGACCTTTTAGCAAAGCTACAAGTTCTAGAGCATTTTCATCGCTGTCATTAATGCCATCTAACAAGATATATTCAAACGTTAAACGACGATTTGATATTTCTAAATATTGTTTGCATGTCTTGATTAGTGTCGCTAATGGATATGTTTTATTAATAGGCATTAGCTTGTTTCTAATGGTATCATTAGAAGCATGTAAACTTATAGCAATATTAACTTGTGGCAAAGCTTTAGCAAAGTCTAGAATCTTGTTGCAAAGTCCACAAGTTGAGATTGTGATATGTCTTGATCCAACCTCTAATCCGTGCTGACATGTAATTATTTTTAATGCCGTAACAACATTGTCAAAGTTATCTAATGGTTCGCCAATTCCCATTACAACAATGTTAGAAAGCTTAGCATTAAGGTTATCTTGTAACCATTTATTTGCAATTACAAATTGTAAAACAATTTCACTTGCTTCTAGATTTCTAATTTTCTTGTGTGTGCCACTTGCACAAAATGCACAACCCATGTTGCATCCAACTTGAGTTGAGACACAAACAGAGAAACCATAATCAAATTTCATGATTACAGTTTCAATAAAGTTTTCATCTTTTAGCTTAAACAGAAACTTTATAGTTTCTTTGTTCTCATCAGTTAAGACTTTTATAACATCAAGAGTGTCAAATAGATAAGTCTTGTCTAATAATTCCTGGTTTGTTTTACCAATATTAGACATTTGTTTGAAATCTGTGATTTGTTTTTTATAAACTCAATTAAATAATTGCTTAGCAACAAAAGGTTTTAAGTTTTGTTTTGCTAAGTCTTGCCCAAGGCTATTTAAATCGAAGTTATAAAATGAAGTCTTTGCCATTATTTACGTAATAATTCTTTATCAAGAATACTTGCTAATCTTCTTTTGGCTTTAGCAACAGTATCATTCACTACTACATATTGGAATAAGTTCTTCTTAGATAGTTCTCACTTAGATTGGTTCAATCTTTGTTTAATAACAATCTCAGGTTCCGTTGATCTATTTCTTAAACGTTTTTCAAGTTCAGTTAAACTAGGAGGACAGATAAAGATAGTTAATAAACGTTTCTTTCTCTTTCAGTTCTTTAGAACTTGTTGTACACCTTGCATTTCAATTTCAAGGAAAACATTTCTACCTTTTCTTAGGTTTTCCTTTACAAATTTTCTAGGTGTTCCATAATAGTTATTAACATAGATTGCTCATTCAAGCATCTTTCTTCTGTTAATAGCATTTTCAAATTTCTTTCTTGATACATAAAAATAGTCAACACCTTCTTTTTCTCCTGGTCTTCTTGTTCTAGTTGTCATAGACACAGAAAAGACTGTGTTGTATTTTGGTTTATCAATCACACCTGATCAAACTGTTTTCTTTCCAGCACCAGATGGACCACATATAACGATTAATTTTCCATGTTTTCTCATAATTTTAAAAGTTATTAATATGTATTATATATATGATAGATATCTATTTTTACATATAAAAAAAGATAGAAGGTATAACCTTCTATAATTTTATTTATTTAGAGAATAATCCAGGTAAACGGTCTCCAGCAATGACTGAAAGGGTTGCTCCACCACCTGTAGAAATGTAACTAAATGATGATGTTTTTTCGTGTTTAGTTGCTGCTGCAGCAGTGTCTCCACCACCAATCAAACTAAAGGCACTTGATGCTGTTGCTTTAGCAATTGCTTTGGCAATTTCATTAGTTGATGTAGCATAGTTAGTAAATTCGCTTACACCAGTTGGACCATTTCAGAAAATGGTTCTAGCATTCTTAATTACTTTAGCAAATTGTTTAATTGACTTTGGGCCAATGTCTAAAGCCATAGTGTCATTAGGAATGTTTCTTATAGAAACAACTTTTCCTTCAGCATCTTTAAAGTCTTTAGCAACTTTTAGATCTATAGGTAGGATAATTTTGTTTCTATACCTTGCATATAAAGCTCTAGCTGTTAGAAGCATTTGCTTTTCAATTAAACTCTTGCCCATAGCAATATTTTGCGAAGCAAGAAAAGTATTAGCCATGCCTCCACCAATTAAAACTTGGTCTGATATTTCCATTAATGTTTTCAATAATGTAATCTTGTCTGCAATCTTTGCTCCACCAATTACAGAAATAATTGGCCTTGTTGAATTTTGGTTAAACTTAACAATGTTTTCTAATTCTTTTTGAATTAGGAAACCAATGCATCTAGATTTAATATGACTAGCTATTCCTACATTTGATGCATGTTCACGATGTATTGTTGCAAATGCATCATTAACATAAACATCACCTAAACTAGCTCAGAACTTAGCAAGTGCTGGATTATTTTTGCTTTCAAGTTTTACAA
The DNA here is from genome assembly GCA_024427125.1 of Mycoplasmoidaceae bacterium. The sequence continues at coordinate 15,889 of JAKSVN010000009.1, forward strand.
CTTGTTTAGTTTTAACATTAACATCTTTGTACCTTGTATTTTCAAGCAAAATAATTTCATTTGCTTTCATGCTCTTAACCATTTGTGGTAATTTTTTGCTAGTACTATCAGCAACAAAAATAACTTTGTTATTAGGATACATTTTTGCTAAAGCTTTAGCGACAATCTTTAATGACTTCTTGCCAGATTTAATATCATCAACAGATTTAATTCTAGATAAGTGAGAAAGCAAAATGATTTTTGCTTTAGCTCTTAACAAGTAGTCAATTGTTGGCTTAGCGGCAGTTATTCTTGCTAAACTTGTGATCTTTCCATCTTTGATGGGTACATTAAAATCTACTCTAACCAAACAACGTTTGTTAGTTACTTCAGTATTTTGTAAAAGAGGTATTTTCTTAAGTGCTGTTTTTTCCATACTATAAACTTAATAAATATTTTAGTGTTCTAATTAATTGGCAAGTATAACTTGATTCATTGTCATATCAAGTGAATAATTTGTAAAGTCTCTTGCCATCTACATCTAACATCATTGTTAGTTTTGGGTCAAAAATTGACCCGTGTGTTTGACCAATAATATCACTTGAAACAATTTCATCATCATTGTATCCAAGTGTTTCATTACATTTAGATTCAACATATTTGTTGATTTCTTCTACAGATGGGTGTTTCTTTAGTTCTAGAACTAAATCAACAATAGAACCTGTCACAGTTGGTACACGCATTGCTATACCATGCATTTTACCTTTTAGTTCTGGAATAACTAGACCAATAGCTTTAGCTGCACCAGTTGTTGTTGGCACCATGCTGACAGCTGCTGCTCTTGCTCTTCTTAAGTCTTTATGCGGAGCATCATGTAGTCTTTGATCTGCTGTATAAGCATGAACTGTAGTCATAAATCCCTTAACAATTCCATACTTATCATGAATGACTTTAGCTAATGGAGCTAATGCATTAGTTGTACAGCTTGCGCCAGAAACAATCTTGTCATTCTTTGTCAAGATCTTATGGTTAACACCATAAACAATAGTTTTAACATTTCCTTCTTTAGCAGGAGCAGAAATTAAAACTTTCTTTGCTCCAGCTTTAAGATGTTTGCCTGCTCCTTCTTCAGAAACAAACTTTCCAGTACATTCTACAACTAAATCAATTTTTAGTTTCTTTCATGGTAAAAGTTCTGGATCTTTTTCTGCAAAGATAGGAATCTTTCTACCATTAACAATGATGTTTTTATCATCATATGATATAGTAGCATCTATTTGTCTGTAGACAGAGTCATACTTTAGCAAGTGAGCTAAAGTTTTAGGATCAGTTAAATCATTAATAGCAACTACTTGTAGTTGTTTATCATGAAGAACATTTCTAAAGAATAATCTTCCGATTCTTCCAAATCCATTGATTGCAATTTTTTTCATTATCAATACCTCTTAATAATATCTACTTTAATTATACATAGTATTTATATAATAAATACTATGGTAGTTAATGGATTAATTCTAGTCATCCTAACGATTTTAATCGTTATTACGATGATAGTTTGCAATCATTGGATTAAAAAAGTAACAAATTGTTACTTCTTTTGAGCAGCTATTGGTGCATTCTTTTTAATTTGATTATTTGTCTTTAGATTCGGACCTGATATATCTAGATATATTCATTATCATTTTGATGATCCATCAAGTCAAGGACAAAGTTATATTATTTCCAAAGCATTTATGCTTGATGTTTGTCCTTTTGCAGCAATTGGCATGTGTTGTGCATTAATCTTTGACCCAACAAGAAAAGTAGCAAGGAGCTTAGCTCCTATTGCTTTGATTGGTGGAGCGATTACGGTTTGCTCTGTTGCTTTTGATGATAGCTTGCATGCAGCATTAACTGGTCAATTCATCTTTATCGGAGATTCAGTAAATAAGTGTTACTTTATTATGCACTTTATTCAAGTAGTGTTTGCCATTGGTGTAATGTTAAATACACCAAGGAATGGTTGAAAAGGAACGCTTGGTACATTAATTATTACTGTTTGCTACTATAGTTATGTAGCAATTGTAATGGCTGCTACAGGCGTTGCATGAAATGTTTCAGGATTATCAATAAACGATTGATTACCAGAAGGTGAATATCACTATGTGGCTGGAATTTTTAATATTCCACCAAGGATTTGCCAAGGCATTGGTATTCCAATCTTGGCCTTAGTAGGCTGTGGTATTATTGGTCTTAAAGACTATGTCTTTGATCGTGGATGATATACATATGGTAATGCTTATAGTGGAAAGTGATACCTATGGTATAATTACAATAAGTTTGTAAAACAAAATATTTGATAATTATGTTGAATCCTGCTGGTCTTACATATGCATTAATAACAATAGCGCTTGTTAGTGCTATGATTTTTCTTAATGGGAAAATTAGACATGTAACCAATATGTATTGGTTTTGACTTGGAATTGCAGGGTTTGCTTTTATCTGAGTATTAGCAAATAGATATATTCCTGATTGAATTGATTATTGAAGAATGCATGATGAGATATATAAGAATCTTAATACACCAGATTTAGGTTATCAAAGAGACTTACACGAAAGAATTTCACGTGCATTTATGCTTGATGCTTGCCCTTGCTTCTTTGCTTTATTAATGATTTCATTAATAGCAGACCCAAGTAGAAGAATGGCAAGAATCTTTGCACCGATTGCTTTAATTGGTGGAATCACTGCTTTGGGAACTATTATTACACAAAATAATATTTGGGAAGAAAATGCTGTATTTAGTGCAAAATACTTTTTCCTAGGTTTGGGTAAAGAACGTTGCTTCTTTATCATGCACTGAATGCAGGTTCTTATAGCAATAGGTGTATTATTGAATACACCTACATCTGGTTGAAGAGTTTGGTTGACATCTATTGGTTCATTCGCTGTTTATTTATGCTATGTTGGCATAGTTATGACTATTTCTGGTTGTAGTTGATTCTGCACAGGCCTTGCAATGAATGACTATATGTTGCCACAGGAAAGGCTTGAAGGTGGTGGGCAATATCACATAGTGATAGAGGCACTTCATTTACCACGTAAGTTCTGATGAGCTTGCCCAATCATCCTTTTATCTATTCTTGCTGCAATGGGTGTTTTAGTTGGTGGTGTAGCTCATGACTATGTCTTCACTAGTAAGTGAATTTGAAAATATGGTAATGCAAGAAGTAAAAAGTGATACCAATGGTATGACTACAATAAATTTGTAAAACCTAACAAGGCTTGGTGATAATTATGGCTAACCTAATTAATTGATTTCCTGGGCATATGGCTAAAGCCAACAAGAAGATTTTAGATTCATTAAAATCTGTTGACTTAGTCTTGGAAGTAGTGGATGCTAGAGCAATTAAAGCTACAAGCAATCCAGAGTTTGATAAATTATCAAAACCTGTTCTTAAAGTGGCTTTAAAAGCAGATATTGCTGATGTTAAGAACATTAAATGACAACCTAACTTGATTATCGGTAGTACTAAAAATAAATCATTTAGATCATTATTATTGAATGAGATTAAAAAAACATTAGCACCACTTGAAGCAAAGAAAAAAGCTAAAGGTATTGCTAAATCAACATTCTACCTTATGGTAGTAGGTTTACCTAATGTCGGAAAATCAAGTCTAATTAATTTTCTTGCTAACAAGACTCTTGCTCCAACTGGTAATAGACCAGCTGTGACAAAGACACAAGCTATCTTAAAGATAAGTGATAATTTATATCTTCAAGACAATCCTGGTGTTTTCTTTAAAAAAATAGAAAATGTAACAGATGGTTATGTTTTAGCAATGCTTAATACTATCAAAAAAGAGGTTTTACCTCTTGATGAAATTTTAGAGTATTGTTACAACTATATGTCTAACCATTACTATAAACAATTAGCAGCATACTATCATTTAGAGTATGCTTTACCATACAATGGTTTTATTAAATGGTATGCTAATAAAAGACATTTTGTTACAAGTAACAACCAACCAGATTTAGTTAGAGCACAAGATGCACTATTTGATGATTTTGTCAATGGAAAGATCTGCAAGATAAATTATGAAAACTAGAAGACAGACAGACATGTTCATATTTGAACATAAATATCAAAAGCTAGGTCATAAGTTTATTGCTGGTGTTGATGAAGTTGGTCGTGGTTGTTGGGCTGGTCCAGTTGTAGCTTGTGCTTGTATTTTACCCGTAGGGTATGAAAACAAAGCTATTAAAGATTCTAAAGTTCTTTCTATTAAGAAAAGAGAAGAACTAGCTGAAATAATTAAACAAAATTGTGTTGCTTATGCTATTGCATATGTTGATGCTCCACGTATTGATTTAATAAATATTAAGCAAGCAGCACGAGAAGCAATGATTAAAGCTCTTAACAATTTGTCCGTTAAACCAACATGCATCTTAGTAGATGCAGAAGATATAGAATTAGGTAAAACAAAAGTAGTGCCTATTATAAAAGGAGATGCTAAATCTACATCGATAGCTGCAGCTAGTATTTTAGCCAAAGTCTATCGTGACAAGATCTTAGATGATCTTGATAAGGTTTATCCTCACTATGGTTTTGCAAAAAACAAAGGTTATGGCACAAACGTTCATCTTAATGCTTTAAAGCATTATGGGCCAATCAAAGCAGTACACCGCTTTAGCTATAAACCAGTTAAAGTAGTAATAAAAAACAACTAGTTTTCTAGTTGTTTTTCTTTTTTAGATTTTTCTTTTTTAGCTTGTTGTTTTGCAAGAATTTCTTTCTTTTCTTCACTAGTTAAATAACCCATTTTCTTATATCATTTGATGGTTGACTTTTTTAATCTAGTGATATCACCATTTAAAGCTTTAGCTTTATTCTCTTTAAATTTATTAGATTTAAAGTAGATTTCTTGAGTTTTATAGAACTTACCTATGTCATATCAACAGAATAAGAATGTTCCCACTAAGGCACCAACTGATAAGAATGAAGCTAAAATAATTAAAATTATTTGGTATGGTTCTTTTGGACTAGCAGTTGGACTAAAGCCAGCCTTTGGGTCCCATGAATAATTGCCAAAGGCAAACATTACTGAGCATCCTATAAGGATGACAAACATTAAGACAAAAACTAGTCAAAGCTTTGCTTTGTATTTCTTTCTGTTCTTAATTGTGTAATGAACAGATTCATCAAACTTTATGTCTAGTTTTTTCTTTTTCATGATTAGTATGCTCTAGCAAAATAAATTAAATGTGTAGCAGGCTTACCTGTGTAAAAACATGTTTTATTTTTCACACCAGCTAATTTGATGCATCTAGCTGTAGCACCAGTTTGTTCTTTTAATTTCTTTTCGTTAGCAACAGTATCGTCAAAGTATGCTAAAGCAATCTTCTTACTATTAATAGCATTTGTAAATTCTTTGAAGTTATTAACTTCAACGATAGAAGATTGTAGTCTATTGTTAGCAGTGTTGTATAAGTTTGTTTGATATTCTTTAATAGAAGTAGCTAAATGCTTTGGTAAAGCTTTTAGACTAACCTTAACTTTATCATTGCTGTCTCTTCTAATGAAGGTTACTTCATTACCTTCAATTTCTTGTGCACCAACAACTAAACAGAATGGTACACCTTGAACTTGGTATTTGTTGATCTTAAATCCAAAGGATTTATCACTATCATCAACAACTACACGGTATTTGTCACCAAGAGTTTTCTTTAGTGTTTTAACATAGTTATTTGTAGTTTTGTCATTAGCATTAACAACAATGATTGCAATTTGGATTGGTGCAATCTTAAATGGTAAGATAATACCATTATCATCACTGTGGCTCATAATTAATCCACCAATGATTCTTGTAGAAATACCAGCAGATGTTTGATAGATAACATCAAACTTGTTATCTTTAGTTTGGTATTTTACTTCGTAAGATTTAGCAAAGTTTTGTCCTAAATAGTGACTAGTTGCACATTGAAGTGCTTGTCCATCTTGCATTAAAGCTTCGATAGTATAAGTATTTTGTGCACCTGCAAATCTTTCATTAACAGTTTTTTCACCTACAAGCACAGGCATACATAAATAATCTTCAATGAAGTTTTTATAAACTTCTAGAGTTTTTAATGTTTGTTTAACTGCTTCGTCTTCTGAAGCATGAGCAGTATGAAGCTCTTGTCAGTGGAATTCAGTATTTCTTAAGAAAGGTCTAGTGTTCTTTTCTACACGACATACTGAACACCATTGGTTATATAAAAGAGGAAGATCATTAAATGATCTGATTTGACTTTTAAAACATTGGCAGAAACTAATTTCTGATGTTGGTCTAATAACTAGTGGTTCAGCTAGTTCTCCTTTTTTATTAGTACTTACAGTAAATAATTCTGGAGCAAAACCTTCAACATGTTCTTTTTCTTTTAGAAAGTCTGCTTGTCTAATAAATAAAGGTAGTTGGATGTTTCTAACACCCATCTTAGCAAATTGTTTATCAATTTCGTTTTTGATTGATTCTCAAATAGCTCAACCATTAGGTAAAAAGAACAAAGTTCCTTTTACTGGACCATATTCTACTAATTTAGCTTCTTTAATGACTGATGTATATCAGTCAGTAAAACTTTGGCTTCTTGCAATAATGTTTTTGTTTTTCATATATTAATATATTATATACATAAATTAATTTAGTTAGAACATTATATTAAAATTTTATAAATAAAATTTTAATATAAGTGTATAATAATATTAATCTTTTCACAATGTCCTCTTTGATGGGTAGTTATATCCATCTGGGTTTCTGCCCATAGAAAGGAGGATATATGAGAACAGATTCGGTAAGTGGTGCCATAGCGTTACTTGCACTAGTATTAGCAATAATATCGGTGGTATAGCATCATTATCATGATTGTGGAGACACAAACATTAAAAAAAGAGGCGACTAACGATCGTCTCTTTTTTAATTCGGAGTAATACTTCGAACAGATTCCTAAATATTATATAGTGTTATTTGAAATCTTCATTTAACAATCTGTTTAGTTCAACAGCATATTCCATAGGAAGTTGTTCAGTGAATGGTTCAAGGAATCCCAATGACAACATGTTCTTAGCTTGTTTATCATTTAAACCTTTAGTGTTTAAATAATACATTTTCTCTTTATCAAGTTGTGTTACTTTAGCTTCATGTTTAATAAAACTTGTTTTATTCTCAATGATTTCTAGTGGGATAGTTTTGGATGTTGACTTATTGTCAAGAATTAAAGTATCACAAACAACTTCGGCATGACAGTGGTGAGCATTTTTTAAAATTCTTACTTCACCACGATAGTCTGCTCTACCACCATCATGGGCGATAGATTTAGCTAATATACTACTACGTGTGAAAGGAGCAAGATGTATCATCTTGGCACCAGCATCATGAATTACTCCTTCATGTGCAAGCGCAATAGATATACATTTAGCTTTTGCATACTCTCCAGCCAAAATTGTGGCCGGATACTTCATGTTTAGCTTCGAACCGATATTTCCATCAACTCACTCCATAATCGCGTTCTTTTGGCACTTTGCACGCTTTGTAACGAGGTTTAGAACATTGTCTGACCAGTTCTGAATCGTTGTGTAGCGACAAACAGCACCTTCATTCACAAAGACCTCTACTACTGCAGCATGTAAATTATTTTTATCATATATAGGCGCAGTGCATCCTTCTATATATGATAAAGATGCTTTGTCTTCGACAATAATCAAAGTTCTTTCAAATTGTCCCATTTGTCTAGTGTTTATTCTAAAGTAAGCTTGCAAAGGTTTTGCTAGCTTTACCCCTTTAGGGATATAAATAAAACTACCACCTGATCATACAGCTGTGTTAAGTGCAGCATATTTATTATCACTAGCTGGTACTAAAGTACCAAAGTATTTTTTTACTATGTCTGGACAAATTTGTAAAGCTTTTTCAATGTTGCAGAAAATAACATGTTGTTTAGCAAGTTCTTCTTGGATCTTGTTGTAAACAACTTCTGAGTCATATTGGTTGTTTACGCCAGATAAGAACTTAGCTTCTGCTTCAGTTACTTTTAATTTTTTAAAAGTATCTTTAATTTCTTGAGGAACATCAGCTCAGTCATTTGTCATGCCTGAAGCATTTGATACATAATATGTATATTCATCAAAGTCAATATGACTTAGATCTGGACCTCATTTAGGATTTTTAAGTTTCTTAAACAATGCAAAAGCAGCTAAACGTTTTTGTAACATTCAGTCTGGTTCGTTTTTGCTTTTGCTTATAGCTCTTATGACTTGTTCGTTTAAGCCTTTTTTAAAGGCAAACTTATTTTTAATTGTGTCATGAAAGCCATATTTATATTGTTTATTTTTCATAACTATTGATTGCTTTTTGGATGGCTTGAATTCCTGTCATTGCGCATTTAACTCTGTTAGCTTGCTTGTTTACATTTTTGTAAACTATAAGTTTGCCTAACAAAGCTTTATTGTGTTTCTTGCCTAGGATCATGTCAAGGTAATTAGTAATGATCTTTTTAGCTTGAGCTAAAGGTTTGCCTAGAATTTCATCAACTAATAAATCTGTACTAGAAGTACAAATGGCACAGCCTATGCCAGAGAACTTGGCATCTTTAACTTTACCTTTTTCTATTAGAACATAGCCATCAATGTTATCAATACATGATGGGCTATCATTATGACCATAAAGGTATTTACCTTTTGGCTTGCCTTCAATCTTATTAGAAGGAGATTCATAATGGTCAATGATTAATTCTTTAGCTAATTCATTACTAATTTCCATAACTCCTCCTATAAGATGATTTCATCACCTTTCTTAAATCTTTTAAGAATAGATACTACTTTATCAATTTCTTCTTTAGTATTGTAGAAATATAAACTGAATCTGATGGCAGCTTGTGTTTTTACAATGTGATGTGCTAATTTAGCACAACTTAATCCAGCACGGCAGATTATTCCTTTAGTTCCTAGCCAACTTGCTAGATCTTGCGCATGTACTTTATTTATGTTAAAGTAGATTGTTGCTTCAGGTTCGTTCTTGTTGTAGATAACAACATTCTTAATACCTTCAAGTTTATTAACGAAATATTTCTTTAGTTCATGTTGGTATTTAGAAATTTTGTCATAGCCAACTTTGTTGAGATAATCAATTGCTGCTTCTCAACCAAAGATTTGAGCTAGTGGCAATGTGCCACCTTCAAACTTATCTACATTATTGTATAAGACATAGTCTTGTTTATCAATAGTTTGGTTCATCCCACCGCCATACTTCAATGGTTGAAGTAGGGTTAACCATTTATCAGCCATATAAACTAAACCTAAACCTGTTGGGCCTAATAGCTTATGACAACTACATGCAACAAAGTCTATTCCACACTTTGTGTCAATCATATGGTGTGGTAAATATTGCGCAGCATCCATCACAATAATAATCTTAGGATTAATCTTCTTAGCCTTAGTTACTAAGGCTTTATAGTCAACATTATTGCCTAGAATGTTGCTGCTTCCAGCAAAAGTAATGACTTTTGTCTTCTTTGTAATTGCTTTTAAATAAGCATTTGCTGTTGGGATTGTGTCTTCAGGTAAATATTTTAATTTAAAACAACCTTGCTTTGCAAGTCTTATTCAAGGAAGAAGATTGGAAGCATGTTCAAGCTTAGAAATTAATACTTCTTCAGTTGGTTTAATAAAACCATTTGCTAGTCCATATGCAATAAGATTTAAACCTTCAGTTGCTCCAGATGTAAATACTATATTATTTGCGCTTGCATTAAATAATTTAGCTGATTTAGCTCTAATAGTTTGAACTTTCTTAGTTGTTTTAAAAGCTAATGATGAATCATTATTATGAGTGTTAGTACCATAATTAATGTAATAGTTAGCTTGAGCATCAATTACACTTTGTGGTTTTAAAGAAGTGGCAGCTGAATCAAAATAAATTAATTTAGGATGCTTACCAATTCATGGGAAGTCTTTTCTAAATTTATTCATATCTACCTCCAATTAAAGATTTAATATCTTTATTAATATCTAACTTGTGTTGAGTTAGATAAGGGTTTAAATCATTAATAAAACTATCAATTAAAAATTGATATGCTTCTAGTTTGTTTAAACCTTTAGTGTTTAGATAGAAGATAATTTCTGGATTAACTTGTCCAATATTTACAGTGTGTTTAGCCACAATATCATTGATATTGATGTCTAGACAAGGTAATGCTTGAATAGATGAACCATTATCAAAAATCAATCCATCAATTGTTTGGTTGATTGCATTTTTGCTTGTTTTATCTTGGCAAGAAGAAACACAGTTAACTTTAACGTTAGCTTTATTGTTCGCTAATGATTTAACATAAATGTTACTTGTAGAATAGCTACCAGTATGTTCAATATTTATGTTTAGAGTTTTGTTACATTTGTTTGCTAAAATCAAACAATAAATGTTAACAAGATTATTATTTTTTAATGTCAGATTGATTGTTTTTTCTAGATCTTTAACTTCGTTAATAACTAAGTATAAATTAACCCTTTGATTATTAGAAAGGTTAATATTTTCTTTGTTATTTTGATTTGTTAAAAAGATACTAGAATACATCCTTCAAACTTTCCATTTCTAGCTTTTTTTCTGGTGTTTTAGCATATTTGCTAAAGCCAGTTTTTAAAGCATTAAACAACTTATTGCCATTGCCTGAATCAACAATTTTGTTGTTAGCAATAGTAATGTATTTTGTTGGCTTAATTTGTTTTAAAAGTTGTTCTTGGTGTGAAATTAAAATAATAATTTTAGACTTCTTAATTTTGTTAATTTCACGAGCAATGATTTTTAAACTGTCAACATCACAACCAGAGTCAACTTCGTCAAGTAAAAGAACATTGTTCTTCATTAAAAACATTTGAACAAGTTCATTCTTCTTCTTTTGACCACCAGAGAAGTTAACATTGTTATTTCTTTTTAATAAACTTAAATCCATATTTAGCTCGCTAAACTTAGGAGCAACTAAGTTATGTAATGAAATTGGATCAATCTTTTTATCGCTATGTGCATTAGCAATGATCTTATAAAGATCAATTAACTTAACTCCTTCAAGTTCCATTGGGCTTTGTGCTAAATAGAAAAAGCCTAATTTAGCTATTTCATCAGTTGAAGCATTCTTAATGCTTTTATTGTTGAATTTAATATCACCCTTTGTTACTTTAAAAGCATAATGGTGCATGATAGTTTTTAGAAAACTAGATTTACCAGCACCATTTGGACCAATGATTGCTATAACATCACCAGTCTTAGCCTTCAAATTAAGATTTTTTAGTAAGTTATTGCCTTCTACGCTTATAGAAACATTACTTACGTTTAATAAGTTTATTTTTTTCATATATTATTGTATTTATTATTATAATAATAAAACATATATTTTATTAAAAAGAGGAAATAGTATGAAATTCAAGAAATTATTGATTTCAGCTAGTGTTGTTGCAGCAAGCTCAGGTTTGCTTGCTACAATACTAACTAGCTGCGCAAAAGCAAATATTGACAAAGACTTAAAAATTGATCTAGATAAAGACGGTAACTATGTTACTGAAATTATTGATGGTAACTTTAAAACTGCAGCAAAGGAAGCTTTGAAACTTAGTTCAAACTGAGCAAACTTTAAAGAAAACTTTGCCCAAGAATTGGTTTACCAATGATACAAAGATAGAGCAAAAGACTCTAAAGGTAAAGTAAGAAACAAAGATTTCAACAATACCATTTCTCGTTGAGAACACAGTATCAACAAGGAATATAAAGAAAAGGTTGACTCATATAAGTCAAAATATGGTGCTAACTATAAGTTCTACTTACAAAATGAACTTTTATCTAAGAATGGTGGAACTGCTGAATCATACAAACACATTAGACTTTTACAAGAAATCAAGAAAGTCTTTGTTGGCAATGTCTTCAACTTCAACTATTTTTCTAGAAGATCTGAAACAGAAAAGGCTCTATATCCTCACATTTTCACAAATGCAGCAAACACTCAATTAAATCCTGATGTTTTAGCTGATCCAACTGAATGAAGTAAATTGGGCTTCTATGCAAGAGCTAATACAGACTTTACAATCGACAGTCTAGAAGACCTTGATCAATTAGCAAAACACCCAGATGGTGATTATGCTATTATCCAAAACTTTGTTTTTGATAGATGATTTGAAACAGAAAAACCATTCTTCTCTGCCGCTGCATTATTTAAATATGCTAAACCAGCGCAAGTTGGTACAGCAATGACTGACATTTATTCTAATAAAACAACAGTTCCTGATGCACCAAATGAAGCATTCCCTTTCTTTGGAACAGGCAAAGATGATCCTAAAAATGGTTATACAGGCCAAAGAGCATTCTGAAACTGGTACCAAGCACTAAACAAAGGTGAATTTGAAAATAGTGGTATTTATGGTGACCCTGATCCAGGAACTGGATTAAGAAAATACAACAAGACTGTATCTATTCCTAAGACATATACAGAAGATAGCCAAACATTATTACTATGCTATGGAAGCAAAATGTTTGATAGCACTGACAAAGCATTATATACACCATATGCTTTAGCAGCTGGTAGTTTGTATACACAAATGGTAAAAGTTAGCCCAACACCAGTATTAGAACCAATCAATGTTATAGAACAAGACAATGTTGAAGCTGCTGTAGGTGAAGTAGAACCATACCCAGATGAAGAAACTAATAGAATATTAAAATTATTCTTTTACACAACAGATCCAACATCTTCTGGTATTACTTCATACCTTGATTTAAATGAAATTTATGGTAACGTTGGTGGTGTAGATCCATCATCAACTGTTCCATATCACTGTCCATTGTTTAAACAAAATGATGACTTTACAGACTTCTATGGAAATGTTAAGGCATCAACAGTAGCTGATCGAAATGGTGTTAGATATATTACTAACAATGTTCAAGTTAATTTAGTTCCAAATCCAACGACTCCTAAAACTGATGAAGATTTAGGACAACCATGAGTTCTTGAACTAAATGAAGCTGGAATGCATGCTCAAACTATTGATGGATATCAATATGTTGCTGATTCAAGTCACACAACATACAAACAACGTCATGATGCACTTAAAGACGTAGTTAAATACCGTTTAATGCAAGCATTATGCGGCTGAGATGGTGGTATTATCTCTGCTACTGTCTTTGGTTCAAGTGGTGATCTAAAGACATACTTTGATAAGAACTTTGCTGATATTGTTCTAGAAATGGCATTATCTGGTGCTAAGGAAACAAACATCTTTAGAAAACTTGATACATATGCAGCATATAAAGAAGAAGGTTTCTTTGCTCAAACATGTATAGACCAAAAGATTGGTTCAAGTTGAGCAAATGTAAAAACATACATTGATGCAACAAACAAAGCAGATGTAGTTAAAGGAAACTACGATGCTATTGTTGCAGCCAACAAAAAAATATATGCTTACCGTACTAGCCAAATTTCTAACTCTAAGTACAACCCAGCATCAAACACAGTATTCCAAAATGGTTTACTAGCACCGCTAGTTGCTGCATATACTGATGCTAGAACAACAGGCACTGGTACTAACTTTGGTTTGACTCGTTACTATTCTGGTCCAACATATTTCCTATCATTACCAATGACATTGCCAGGAGCAGCAACTTCTATATCTAATTTTGATAAAGATGCTTTATCAACAGCGCTTGGTTCTGTTAGAACAACAAACTTTATTAAAGCTGATATTGATTTAGCTAGTCCAGATGGTAAAACATCAGGCTTTGATCCACAAATTAAGAAAGCTAAAAAAGTTTTAAGCAATAGATTCTGATTTAGTTCAACAATTGTTGACAATACATTATGTACATATATGGATTCTAATGCTTTAGCCAACCAAATTAAAACGACAACATATGATAAATATCCTGGTATAGTTTTAAAAGATGCTGGTTTTACTCTTGATCAACTTACAACTGGTGCAACTAGTGCTGCACAAGCAATTACATCAGTTTATAAAGCTAAAAAGCTTTTAACTGGTTCAGACAACTATTCTTCATATGCTATTCCATCTCAAACAGATTTCTATTCTGCAATGGATGATGCATATAAAGCAATACAAGATGAAAAGGAATTAAATGAAGGAACATACCATGACGACTTCATGAACTATGCTTTATTTAAAGCAACATTAGCTTACTTAGCTAAAGATAACTTTGCTAAATTCTATAGTGCCTTAAAAGACACAATGAAAGATGGCGAACGTGCTTATGTTGCATATTTAACAAAATATAACACATATGCAAAATTTGCTGCTATTGATGAACTTGATGTTTCTAATACGGGAACATTAACATCAGTTGGTAAAAACCCATATAGATTTGATCCAACAGCTGCTAATGTCTTTGACATGTATGGCTATGCTGGTCAAAGTTCAGCAACTGGAACAATTTCTGAAGAAGCTAAAGGTGACTTTGATTCTTATTGAAATGTAATTGATAAACAATTCAATAATGGTGTAACACTACCTCTAGGTGGATTCTTAGGTATCCAAACTGCATCTGTAAACAGTCTTGATAAAGATAGTGGTCTAGCTGATGCTGCCTTTGGTACTGGATCAGTTTCATTCTCTGGTTCAGTTTATAAAACTAAGAAAGTAGATAGAACAACTGCTACTGATACAGTTGCTTATGACCAAGGTGTTTTATATCCTTGAGCCGGTGCTGGTAAAGTAGATTCAACTGATCGTACAAAAGATACTCACTACTTTAAAGATATAGTAGCTGATGATGGTGGAGAAACAACTGATACATTTAAATATACTCAGTTAGATGTCATACCAAATGCAAGAAAACTTGCAAAGAAATTCGCTATGTTAGATGCTCCTGAAGACATTAGAAGTCTAGCAGAAAAGGTTGGCCATGAATTGACTAACAAGAACAATGTCTTCTCACAAATTGCTGATGGTCAGATCACTTTCCCATCTGTAGATACAGTAGATTTTATGAAAATTAAAATCATGAAAGAACTAATTTCTAAAGATGGCCAAGGTGCATACGTTTATGCTAATAAGTTTGAACGTTTAACAAATGTTGAACTTCGTAACGGTATGTTTGGAGACTTCTGCTTTAAGAAAGACCCTAACGAAGGTTACAAACTAATGGCTACTCAAATTAATATGTCAGATGTAACTGAAGAAAGAATGCATGCTACATATAGTGGCAATCAATGGACAATGGTTGAAAATTCACCATTAACACTAAATGAATTCTGATACATCTTAGCAACATTTGCTAATAATAGTCAATACCAAAAAGATGCTATGAAAGATGCAATCAAGAATGTCTTAGGTGAAAAGAAACTAATTGTTCATGATGCTCAACTATACAACAAGTTTGATGGAACTTGAATTAAAGATTGAGTTAAAAAACCAATTGGTGAATAAGAAATAGGGTTATCCCTATTTTTTATTTATATAATGTGGATATATGAAAATAAGTAAATTAATATTGCCTATGGCATTAGCAGCAACAGCTGCAACACCTATTAGTATGGTTGCATGTTCCAAAGGAACATATAGCTTAAAAATTAGAAACGAAAATCCTGATCTATTTCAAGTTACAAAAGCCCCAAAAACATTAAAGAAAAAAGAAAAGTTTGTTATTGAAGGAACTTCCGCAGTTACTCAAGATAACTTCGGCTTCTTTGTTTATTGTAAGAAAAAAGATGTCACAAAAGATTGCACACTTAACTGATCTTCTGGTGAAGGAGGCCTTTGGTCTTGATCAATATTAGTTAACAGTGAAGCGGTTTTTGGGAATATGACTATAGGGCTTACATTAAAAGCCTCTTAAGAATAAATTATTGTTAATTAAAAAAGAGGCATTAGCCTCTTTGCTGGAATGACATGTGAAGTGCAACACTTTGCATGTTCAAGAATTAGCTACC